>CAMAZH010000036.1 GCA_945863035.1 Chitinophaga pinensis
AGCATCTTTCCAATGCCTGATTTGTATCCCAAAAGTATCGCGTATTTTTCTTTTATTCAATACACTATATTGTGGTCTGGGGGCGGGAAGAGGATACTCAAAGGTTTCAATGGGCAGCGTCTTTGTTTTCAATCCCCCGAGATCAACTATTTCCTTTGCAAAATCGTACCAACTGGCCACACCCTCGTTTGAATAATGATAAACACCTGATTTGAATGCCGAGGAACTCTGCTCACTTTTTTTTATGATTTGAAGAATTGCTTCTGCCAGATCACCTGCATATGTTGGAGTACCAATTTGGTCAAAAACCATTCTGATTTCAGGCCTTTCGCTTCCAAGGCGCAGCACAGTCTTTAGGAAATTGTGCCCAAAGTTTGAATACAACCAGGATGTTCTGATAATAATTGATGATTCGGCATCGGCAAGGTACATTTCCCCTTTGAGTTTGCTGAGCCCGTATACCGAATCGGGATCAGGAAGGTCGCTTTCTTTATAGGGACTGTAGGCACGACCGTTAAAAACATAATCGGTTGAAATGTGAATTAATCTTGCATCACAATGACGGGATGCGATAAGCAAATTGTTGGCTGCTTCGGCATTTAATAGAAACGCTTTTTCCCTTTCGGTTTCGGCTTTGTCGACCAGAGTATACGCGGCACAGTTTATTATGTAATCGGGCTTGGTTTCCTTAACATAGAGATTTAGGGAAACCAGATCGAGAATATCCAGTTCTTCAAGGTCGGTAAAATCAAAGCTTAAGTCGCGATTCTCTGCCTCCAGCTCCCTGAATGATGAACCAAGTTGCCCTTTTGCTCCGCATACTAAAATTTTTGTCATGGCTGAGATTCCGGATTAGATAGTTTAACCTTCGAAACTAAAGTTGTGATCGGCCCTTTCGAAAAGCGGCTGGTTTAAATCCTTTTGGGAAACGATCTCTTTTCCAGCCTCAATTTTCCAATCGATATTCAAGGCGGGATCCATGCACTGAACTCCTCCTTCCGAAGCGGGATGATATAGCACATCGCACTTGTAAAGCACAATGGCCGTTTCACTCAGAACCGAGAAGCCATGTGCGAAACCTTTTGGAATGTAGAGTTGCAGTTTGTTTTCGGAATTCAACTCCAGCCCAAACCATTTTCCATAAGTGGGAGAGCCCTTCCTCATATCTACAGCCACATCATAAATCTTTCCGTCCAACACCCTTACAAGTTTTGATTGGGCATAAGGATTCCTTTGGTAGTGCAGTCCCCTGATAACCCCATACTGCGATTTCGACTGGTTGTCCTGAACGTATTCCACGCTGATTCCCGCAGAACTCATCTTTTCTTTGTTATAACTCTCGAAAAAATATCCCCGGCTGTCTTCCATAACCTTGGGCTCAAAAATCAACAACCCGGGTATTTCTGTTTTTTTAACTAGCATTTGTTCTACGTAATTAATATGGTAAATCTTTTTTATACTTGTCTGATTGAGCTTCTTATGTATTGAAACTTCAAGGTTCGCACACACTTTTTTCACACAGGCATTTCCTGTAATTGCAATTAGGAGTTAAAGGTCAAAATCTTCTCGTTTGCAATATTCACAAGGTATTCCCCGTACTGGCTCTTGCCCAGCTCTTTGGCAAGTTTAAGCAATTGGGATTTGTCGATAAATCCCCTTTTAAAGGCGATTTCCTCGATACAGGAGATCTTTAAACCCTGACGTTTTTCAATTGTGTAAATGTAATTGGAAGCCTGCAGAAGGCTTTCCTGAGTTCCGGTATCGAGCCAGGCCATTCCCCTGCCCATGAGTTTCACGTGCAGGCTACCTTCATTAAGGTATAATTTATTAAGATCGGTGATCTCGAGTTCCCCTCTTGGGGAGGGCTTGAGGGATTTTGCCTTTTCAACAACCGTGTTGTCGTAAAAATAAAGTCCGGTAACGGCATAATTCGATTTGGGTTGCAGCGGTTTTTCTTCAAGACTCAATACATTGCCCTTTTCATCGAATTCAGCCACCCCGTATCTTTCCGGATCTGTGACATAATATCCGAAAACTACGGCCCCACTTGATATTTTTGATGTTTCTACCAGAGTTCTCCCAAAACCGTGACCGTAAAAAATGTTGTCACCAAGAATAAGGCAGGCTGGCGAATTGCCAAGGAATTTTTCACCGATCAGGAAAGCTTGTGCAAGACCGTCGGGGGAGGGCTGTTCTGCATAACTAAGTTCGATCCCAAGCTGAGAGCCGTCTCCCAATAATTCCCTGTACAGCGGAAGATCCTTTGGGGTCGAAATTATCAGAATTTCTTTAATTCCCGCTAACATAAGAACCGACAGTGGGTAATAGATCATTGGTTTGTCGTAAACCGGAATGATCTGTTTTGAAATGCTTTTTGTTATGGGATATAAACGAGTGCCTGAGCCGCCCGCCAGAATAATTCCTTTCATGGTCGTATGTTTGTTATGTTTGTAATTGTAATGTTTGTATAGTCTCTAAAATCTCAAACAACAAAAAATTCCCAACTCTAAATACTGAATTATTAAAGTTATATATATAGGTATTATGGTTCTTAAAGAACTTCTACTCTTTAACGCTCCTGAAATACTCAATGGTCTTGCTAAGCCCTTCCTCCAGCTGAACCTGTGGTTTCCAACCTCCAAGAATCGCGCTGGCCTTTTCTATAACGGGCCTTCTCTGAATTGGATCGTCTTTAGGAAGCGGCATGTTAATCAAGGGGGAGGTCGAGCCTGTCATATTAATAATCATCTCTGCAAGTTGCAAAATTGTAAATTCCACCGGATTACCAATGTTAATGGGGCCTATTACAGTGTCGTCGGTTCCCATCATTCGAATGAAGCCTTCCACAAGGTCATCAACGTACTGGAAGCTTCGGGTCTGGCTGCCGTTACCATAAATCGTTATGGGGTCATTGTTAAGTGCCTGTACGATAAAGTTTGACACAACCCTTCCGTCATGAGGGTGCATGCGCGGACCGTAGGTATTAAAGATCCTGACTATCTTTATTCTTACCTTATTCTGATTATGGTAGTCCATAAATAGGGTTTCTGCACAACGTTTTCCTTCGTCGTAGCAGGAACGGGGACCGATTGGATTCACATGACCCCAATACTCTTCGGGCTGGGGATGGATTTTCGGATCGCCATAGACTTCACTTGTGGATGCCTGTAAAATCTTTGCTTTAACCCGCTTAGCCAGTCCTAAAACATTTATTGCACCCATTACCGATGTTTTGATCGTTTTAATGGGATTGTACTGGTAGTGTATGGGTGAGGCAGGGCATGCAAGGTTATAAATTTCGTCAACCTCTGCATAGAAAGGCATAGTCACATCCGAACGAACCATTTCAAAATACGGATGGTGGAGCAGGTGTACGATGTTTTTTTTCGATCCGGTAAAGTAATTGTCAAGACAAATGACCTCGTTCCCTTCATTAAGCAGTCTTTCGCATAAATGAGAACCAATAAATCCGGCTCCTCCGGTTACTAAAATTCTCTTCATGGTTTTTCCTGGTTGATGGTTTCGCGGCCGATACTATAATAGGTGTATCCGTTTTCCTTCATTTCATGGGGGTCGTAAATATTTCTTCCGTCGAAAACAACTTTTTTGAGCAAAAGCTTTTCCATGACCTTATAGTTTGGCACTCTGAATTCAGACCATTCCGTCACAATGGCAAGTGCATCTGCATCAATAAGGGCTTCATACATATCTTTTGCATAAATAATACGGTCGCCCAATTTGTGCTTTGCTTCCTCCATGGCTACAGGATCGTATGCTTTAACGCTTGCACCTGCTTCCAAGAGTTGCTCAATAATTACAAGGGAGGGGGCCTCGCGCATATCGTCGGTCTGAGGTTTGAAGCTTAATCCCCACAGAGCAAAAGTTTTTCCTTTCAGGTTTTTCCCAAAGTGCTTGAATATTTTTCCGCTAAGCACATGTTTCTGCCTTTCATTGACATTTTCAACAGCCTTTAGGATTTCGAGGGAGTAATTATTCTCTTCGGAGGTGCTAATCAGGGCTTTTACATCTTTTGGAAAACAGCTTCCCCCATATCCAACACCTGCGTATAGAAATTTGTTGCCAATGCGGCTATCGCTGCCAATCCCTTTGCGAACCATATTCACATCCGCACCCACAATCTCGCAAAGATTGGCAATGTCGTTCATAAAGCTGATCTTCGTAGCCAACATGGCATTGGCAGTGTATTTGGTTAATTCTGCCGATGGGATGTCCATCAAAAGCAACGGGTGACCATTAAGCAGAAATGCTTTATATAGCCGCTGAATGATTTTCTCGCTCCGTTCCGATTCAACCCCTACAACAATCCTGTCGGGTTTCAGAAAGTCATTGATGGCAGCCCCTTCCTTAAGGAATTCGGGATTCGATGCCACGTCAAATTCCAGATCGGATTTTCGCTTTGTGAGTTCCTCCTGAACAGCTGCCTTAACTTTTTTGGCGGTTCCTATAGGAACGGTACTTTTATTAATTACCACCAGATAGTTTTGCATGTATCGGCCAATCTCATGCGCAACGGCAAGCACATATTTTAGGTCTGCACTCCCATCTTCATCCGGGGGAGTGCCGACGGCTATAAATACAGCGTCACAATCAATAATGCTTTCGCGGATATTCGTACTGAAGAATAAGCGACCTTTGGAAACATTGTTTTCTATCATTGTTTCAAGACCGGGCTCAAAGATAGGCACAATGCCTTGCTTCAGCTTATTTATTTTGGATTCATCAATATCCACGCAGGTAACGGTGATGCCTGTTTCAGCGAAACACGTTCCGGATACAAGACCGACATAGCCGGTACCGATTATTGCAATTTTCATTTAAGTGTCATTTTTTTTAGAATCCAAATTTAACTTTTTTAATTATTCTGTAAGGCCACAGTTATATGTTTTATATTTTTTTAATTCCAAGAGGTGAAAATATTTCTTTATCAAACGGTCCGTGTAATTTTTCCGCTTGCCCCGTTGATCTTTTTAACGCATAGATTTTAAGGTTGTTACAACTGTTTCGTTAACCATTTGCGATGTTTTCTGTGGCATTGATAATTTTTTGGAAAAAGCTGCGAGTGTCTTATATGATAATATTGCGTATGATTTTTGCTGATTTAAAAAAGAAAATCTTACCTTTGCGGCTCGAAAAATCAACATAATGTCTAACTTATTTTTTAAAATTTTATTACCTAAATGACAGAAAACGAAAAAGATGCTACTCTGGAGAATGTAGAAGCTACAGAGAGTGTTGTAAACAACGAAGTTGAACAAACTGAAGTAAATGAAGTTGAGTTCACAGCTGATCCCGCTGAAGACAAACAGGAAGTAAGCGAGGAAAAGGCAGAACCGGTTGCAGAAGAAACTCCCTCGGTACAAGCTGAAGTAGTTCCTGAAGTAGTTGCCGAAACAACAACAGAACCATCTGTTGAAAAAACCGCCACTGAAAAAGTTAGCGCACCCAGCGTTAAATCAAGTGGCAATGTGGGTTTTGAAGATTTCGATTGGGCTGTTATAAACAACAAGCACGACGACTACAAACCCGAAGACAGAAAGAAATTTTCAGATCTCTACGACGAAACCCTGTCAACTGTTGCCGAGAATGAGTGTATCGATGGTACAGTTATCTCCATGAACAAGAGGGAAGTTGTAATTAACATCGGATACAAATCCGAAGGTATTGTTAGTTTAAACGAATTCCGCTACAACCCGGATCTAAAGCCAGGTGATAAAGTGGAAATTTACGTTGAGAGCAAAGAAGACAAAAAAGGCCAGCTTTTACTATCACATAAAAAAGCCAGGGCAATGCGTTCATGGGATCGGGTTAACTCCGCTCTTGAACAGGATGAAATTATTAAAGGTTACATCAAATGCAGAACCAAAGGCGGTATGATCGTCGATGTGTTCGGAATCGAAGCTTTCCTCCCGGGTTCGCAGATCGATGTTAAACCTATCCGCGATTATGATGCATTTGTAGGGAAAACAATGGAATTCAAAGTGGTGAAAATTAACCACGAATTCAAAAACGTTGTTGTTTCTCATAAAGCTCTTATCGAAGCTGAACTCGAACAGCAGAAAAAAGAAATCATTGCCAAACTCGAAAAAGGTCAGGTTCTTGAAGGTACCGTTAAAAACATCACTTCATACGGCGTATTCATTGATCTGGGCGGCGTAGACGGCTTGATTCACATTACCGACCTCTCATGGGGCCGCGTAAACCACCCTGAAGAAATCGTTCAGCTCGACCAGAAACTCAATGTTGTTATTCTCGATTTCGATGATGACAAAAAGAGAATTGCTCTGGGTCTGAAACAACTCACATCCCACCCATGGGATTCACTCAGTGAAACCCTGAAAATTGGTGATACCGTTAAAGGAAAAGTTGTGGTTATGGCTGACTATGGTGCATTTGTTGAAATTGCTACCGGAGTTGAAGGTCTGATCCACGTTTCTGAAATGTCATGGTCACAGCATCTGAGAAGCGCTCAGGAATTCATGAAGGTTGGCGACGAAGTTGAAGCTGTTGTTCTTACCCTCGACCGTGAAGAAAGAAAAATGTCACTCGGTATCAAACAACTGAAATCCGATCCATGGGATATGATCGCCGAAAAATATGCTATCGGAAGCAAACACACTGCTAAGGTTCGCAATTTCACCAATTTTGGTGTATTTGTTGAAATCGAAGAAGGTGTGGATGGTCTGATTCACATTTCCGATCTTTCATGGACCCGCAAAATCAAGCATCCTGCAGAATTTACTTCCATAGGTGCTGATGTTGAAGTCGTAGTTCTGGAAATCGATAAAGACAACAGAAGACTCAGCCTTGGCCACAAACAACTGGAAGAAAATCCATGGGACGTATTCGAAACCCTCTTCGAAGTTGACTCGGTTCACGAAGGAACTATCGTTGAAATGACCGATAAAGGTGCAATCGTAACTCTTTCTTATGGTGTAGAGGGATTTGTTTCCCAGAAACATCTGATCAAAGAAAACGGTCAGCAGGCTAAAGTTGAGGAGAAATTACCTTTCAAAGTGATGGAATTTTCAAAAGGATCCAAGAAAATTGTGCTTTCCCATACCCGTGTTTTTGAAGATGACAAGAAAAATGTTGAGGAAACCAAAGAAAAAACTCAACAGGCAACAACTAAGAAAGTTCAGCGGAATCTCACGGCCACTCTCGAAAAGACAACACTCGGAGACATCTCTGAATTGGCAGCTTTGAAAGATAAGATGGAAAAGAGTCAAAAAAAGAAGAAAGCTGATGAAAAAGATGAAGAAAATTCATAAATTAGCTTTGTTAAATTAAAACCATCTGCAATGGAATTCCAAATTGAAAAATTTGAAAACCATACTTTAATCAAAGTATTGGAAGAGAAACTGGACACTCACATCGCTCCGACATTAAAATCAGAACTGGTGCTTGTTTCCGGCAATGGCGAAAAGAATATAATACTCGACCTTAGTAATTGTCGCTATTGTGATTCTTCTGGTCTGAGCGCTATCCTGGTAGCAAATCGTTTATGTAAAAATTCTAACGGTACATTTGTCCTGACCGGATTGAATGACGCTGTGGAACGATTAATCACAATTTCCCAATTGGATACAGTGCTTAACATAACCGGAACTATCGAGGAAGCCCAGAAAACGATTAAAAACGTTGGCTAGCTAATTCTTGAAGTGAAATTTTCTTTAACTATACTGGGCAGTAGTTCTGCAATGCCCACGTCTAAACGTTTCCCAACCGCTCATTTGCTCAATGTGAATGAGCGGTTTTTTTTAATCGACTGTGGGGAAGGTACGCAAATTCAACTGCGCAGGTTAAAACTTTCTTTTGCCAAGATTAACCGCGTGTTTATTAGCCACATCCATGGCGACCACTTATTCGGCCTTTTTGGACTCCTTTCCAGTTTTCAGCTTTTAGGGCGAAAAAATGAGCTGCATATCCACGGCCCAGGCGAGATCAGGGAAATAGTGCTGTTTTATGAGAGGTATTTCGGAACCGAGCAGTCCTACCGCATCAAAGTTCATCCACTTGGATACACCCGCAAAATGTTGATTTTTGAAGATGAAAGGATTGAAGTGTTCAGTTTTCCCCTGAAACACCGGGTGCCAACCTGCGGATTCCTTTTCAGGGAGAAGAACGCACAGCTTAATCTGAAAAAAGAGGCTATTGACAGATTTAAACCTGGAATCGAAAATATTCATAAAATCAAACAGGGCGATGACCTTGAGCTTAGCAATGGGACTGTAATCGCCAATGAGCTGCTTACTTTGCCGCCTTGGAAACCAAGGTCCTATGCCTACTGCTCCGATACTTCCTTCGAACCCGGACTTTCTGAATTATTGCAGGGCGTCGACCTGCTTTACCATGAAGCTACTTTTTCCAAAGATGATGAGGACCTTGCTGCAAAAACAGGACATTCTAGCTCTGTGCAGGCTGCCGAGATTGCCCGGATATGCAGTGCACGCAAATTGCTTATAGGCCATTTTTCATCCCGCTATAAATCCTCGGACGTTTTACTTTCAGAGGCTAAAGGCATCTTTTCAAATACTGTGGCGGTTAACGACGGTGATGTCTTTGATGTTGAACGGACTAGAACTGAAAACATTATACAGGAGTGAATTTTACAAGGCGGTTTGAGTAATTAATAGTAAATTTGCAAACTAATATAACAACAGTTTTTTGTGAAAGAAAAAATTCTAATCCTTGATTTCGGTTCTCAATATACCCAGCTTATTGCGCGAAGAGTTCGGGAACTAAGTGTGTATTGTGAAATTTATCCATTTAACCATTTCCCGGCACCCGACGAAACGGTTAAAGGCGTGATTCTGTCGGGAAGCCCATTTTCGGTACGGGATCCAAAAGCCCCGATCCCCGACATTAAAAACTTCAAAGGGAAAATCCCTATTCTCGGCATTTGTTACGGTGCACAATATCTTGCCCATTATTTCGGGGGAGAAGTGGCCCCATCCAACACACGTGAATACGGTCGCGCAAATCTTGGTTTTATCGATGGCTCGAATCCCCTGTTAAAAAATGTGGCAGCAGACTCCCAGGTTTGGATGTCGCATGGCGATACAATTGTTACCCTGCCTAAAAATTACAGAATCATAGCTAGTACCGGTGATATTAAGGTCGGAGCATTTGCTGTCGAAAACGAAAATACCTTTGGGCTTCAGTTTCACCCGGAGGTTTACCATACTACCGACGGATCCGCAATACTGAAAAATTTCGTAGGCGATATCTGCGGCTGCACCCAGGATTGGACACCACTTTCATTTATTGAGTCAACCGTAGCTCAGTTGAAGCAAACTGTTGGTAACGACAAGGTTGTTCTTGGTCTTTCGGGTGGAGTTGATTCAACGGTGGCGGCAACCCTTTTACATAAAGCAATAGGAAAAAACCTCACCTGCATTTTCGTCGATAATGGTCTGTTGCGAAAAAACGAATTCCAATCTGTGCTTGATTCCTACATGGGAATGGGACTTCAGGTAATCGGCGTCGACGCTTCCCAAAAGTTTATGGACGATCTGAAGGGAATTGTTGAGCCCGAACAGAAAAGGAAGATTATTGGTCGCGATTTCATTGAGGTTTTTGATGTTGAAGCCCATAAAATCAAGGATGTGAAATGGCTTGGCCAAGGCACCATCTATCCTGACGTAATTGAATCTGTTTCTGTAAACGGACCCTCTGCAACCATCAAATCGCATCATAACGTGGGAGGTCTTCCTGAGAAAATGCATCTGAAGGTAGTTGAGCCTTTAAAACTGCTTTTTAAAGACGAGGTGCGAAGGGTGGGAACAGCTCTGGGCTTATCGCCCGACCTTTTGAACCGACATCCTTTTCCCGGACCGGGATTGGGTATTCGTATCCTGGGAGATGTTACTCCCGAGAAAGTGAGGATACTCCAGGAAGCAGATGATATCTATATCAGGGGATTGAGAGAATCAGGTCTGTACAATCAGGTGTGGCAGGCTGCTGCGATACTCCTCCCGGTTCAGTCGGTGGGAGTTATGGGCGATGAACGAACTTACGAGAATGTTGTTGCATTGAGGGCTGTTGGTTCTACGGACGGAATGACTGCCGACTGGTCGCACCTGCCCTATGAATTTCTGGCAAAAGTATCAAACGATATTATAAATAAGGTGAAGGGGATTAACAGGGTGGTTTATGATATTAGTTCCAAACCCCCTGCAACAATTGAGTGGGAATAAATAAATTTAGCATTATGAACGCACGGAGAATTTTCGGATGTATATTATTATCTTCTTGTATTGTAACTGTCCAGGCACAGTTTTCGGAACAGTCTCTGAAATTCGGGGAGGTTTTTGAAAAGATATCCAATTATTATGTGGATACGGTTAACCAGAATAAGTTGGTTGAGGAGGTAATAATTCAGATGCTACATGACCTCGACCCGCATTCCTCCTATTTGAGCAAAGAAGACGTCAATGCAATGCAGGAACCTCTCGACGGTAATTTCGAGGGGATCGGCGTTAGCTTTAATATTCTTAAAGACACCGTTTTCATCATAAACACTATTACAGGGGGGCCTTCTGAAAAGGTTGGGGTGCGAGGCGGTGACCGGATAATAAAAATTGACGGCAACATTGAGGCTGGCGTTGGAATTACAAATACCGACGTGCAGAAAAAGCTGAAAGGCAAAAAGGGAACCAAAGTGGTTATTTCTGTTCTGAGGAAAGGTGTGCCTGAATTACTCGACTTTACCATAACCCGAGATGAAATCCCAATTTACAGCATCGATGCCTCTTATATGGTCGACGACAAAACGGGTTACATTAAGCTCTCGAGGTTTTCTATGACCTCGGTAACCGAGTTCTATAATGCAATTTCAAAGCTTAAGGAAGAGGGGTTGCAAAACCTAATTCTCGACCTTTCCGGAAATGGCGGCGGATATCTCCGAATCGCTGTTGAACTTGCCGACCAGTTTATTTCAGGGAAAAATCTGCTTGTTTATACCGAGGGAGCAAAAAACCCGCGGCATAACTACTATTCCACCGATCGCGGCGAGTTTCAGAAAGGAAAACTAATTGTAATGATCGACGAGGGATCAGCCTCTGCCAGCGAGATTGTGGCTGGTGCGGTGCAGGATCTCGACCGTGCAGTTATTGTTGGTCGCCGTTCGTTCGGAAAGGGCCTGGTACAGCAGCCCTTCGGACTTATGGACGGATCGATGATCCGGCTGACGGTTGCCAAATATTATACACCCACGGGAAGACTGATTCAAAAGCCCTATGATAAAGGCTTTGATGACTACGCCAAGGAGGTGGCCGAACGCTTTGTTATACCGCAGTTCAGCGACACAGCAGATGCGTCGTTTCCCGATTCGCTTAAATTCCGCACCCTGAATAAAAAGCGAGTTGTTTTCGGGGGAGGAGGGATTATGCCTGATTACTTCGTTCCATTCGACACCTCCTTTTATTCCACCTATTACAGAGACCTGATCGGTAAAGGCATATTGAATCAGTTTGTTCTGAACTACGGTGATAAGCACCACTTCGAACTAACCAATAAGTATAAGAAGTTCAACGAGTATAAGAACAATTTTGTTATTTCTGACGATATCATAAATGGACTCATCGAATACGCCGAAAATGAAGGGGTTGCCTATAAGCATGACGATTTCAGGAAAAGCGAACCAATGATCCGTGTTTTATGCAAAGCCTACCTGGCCAGAGACCTTTGGGAAATATCCGAATTTTATCAGATATTTAATGAGACGGATCCCATTTATAAACGCGCTGTTGAAGTATTGTCGGAATCGTCTCTCTATGATAAAAAATTAGAGGCCTACTCCGGGAAATAATAGGATTTTGGTTAAAATGAATGAAGTCTTTGTTTCCGACTTGCTGGTTGAGATTATTGGAGCTGTAACAGGCTTGATATATCTTTATTTTTCGATACGACAGAACATCTGGCTATGGCCCTGGGGGATTATTACCTCACTGATTTATGTCTACGTGTTTTTTAATGCGAAATTCTACGCCGACATGAGTCTGCAGTTTTATTATCTGGGAATAAGCATTTATGGATGGTTTTTTTGGCGATCGGTACAGAGAAGCGACAGGAAAAAACTTTCAAGCGTTGTTCGTGCCAGCTCTGTTGAGTGGATTGTATTTGTATCGGTAACAATTCTCTTAACCTGGGTTTTTGGGTATGGTCTTGATAATTTCACCGATTCTCCCTTGCCATTTTGGGATGCCTTCACTACAGCAGGAAGTGTGGTGGCAACCTGGATGCTGGCCCGGAAATACCTTGAGCACTGGTTGTTTTGGATTGTTATTGATATCGTATCATTGGGAACATATATTTACAAGGGACTTTACCCAACGGTTGTTTTGTTTTCTGTTTACTCAGCTATGGCCGCAATAGGTTACTTTCAGTGGAAAAAAGAATTGATGCAAAAGACCCCGATTTGAAAACTATTGTCGTTACAGGACCTGAATCGACAGGCAAAACAGCTATTTCAGCTTACCTTGCGGATGCTCTCAAGTGTCCGTGGGTTCCCGAGTACGCAAGAGAGTATATTGGCAGTCTGAAAAGATCTTATACTTACGATGATCTGCTCAAGATTGCTGAAAACCAAATCAGACAAAAAAAAGAAGTTGAAAAAACAAACCCGCAGATACTTGTTCTCGATACTTGGTTGATAATTACAAAAGTATGGTTTATCGAGGTTTTTAATGATTATCCTAAGTTTATTGATCAGTATCTTACCGAAAACAGAATCGACCTGTACCTCATCTGTCAACCCGATATTCCCTGGGTTCCTGATCCACTGAGGGAAAACGGGGGTGAAAAGCGAAACTATTTGTTGACAAAATATATTGAGGAAATCACCTGTACGGGAAGTGAATTTGTTCTTATTGGAGGCGCTGATGATAAGCGGTATACAAATGCACTGAATGCAGTTAAACATCATCTTAAACTATCCTTATGAAGGAAAACGAATTTATAGCAACCACCATGTTTGGCTTCGAGGAAATTCTTGCTGGTGAACTGCGAGAACTCGGCGCGCTGAATGTAAGGGCGCTCAACCGTGCTGTAAGTTTTACCGGCAGTCAGGCTCTGTTATATAAAGTTAATATCGGATCGCGAACCGCTATGCGTGTTCTGAAAAATATCCGAAGTTTTAAGGTAACCGACGAGGACTCATTGTACGATGCAGTATATAACATGAAATGGGAGGACCATTTTTCGGTGAAGGATACTTTTATGATCAATTCATCCGTGAATTCGCCCTTGTTCCGCCACAGTCATTTTGTTTCCCAAAAAACAAAGGACGCTATTGCCGACCGTTTCCGCATGAAAACGAATCTTCGACCCTCCGTCGACACAAGCGATCCGGATATCACCATAAATATTCATATTTCAAATGACCGGGCGGATGTGTCGCTTGACGCCTCTGGTGAGCCTTTGTTTAAAAGAGGTTATCGTGCCGCTCAATTTCTGGCCCCCCTGAATGAGGTGTTGGCTGCTGGAATGATCTTAATGAGCGGTTGGGATGGAAGTCGGCCATTTATCGATCCGATGTGTGGCTCCGGTACACTGCCAATTGAAGCCGCATTAATAGCAAAAAAAATCCCCCCGGGAATCTTTCGGGAGAAATTCGGTTTTATGAAATGGAAAGATTATGATGACTTGCTCTTCACCCGCTTAATGGAGTCGATGTTAAATCCCGTTGATTTGAAGACTGAAATATATGCTTCGGATATATCCCAGAATGCGGTGGATTTAACCCTGAAGAATATCAAGAAAGGCTTGCTTGAAGAATTTATCCAGGTTAAGAAAATTGATTTCAAGGAATTTGTCCCTCCCGCAGAAGGCGGAATGGTTATGATGAACCCACCTTATGGCGAACGTTTGAAGGAAGAAGAGATAAACCTTTTTTACAAAGGGATTGGAGATGTGTTAAAAAAGAATTATGCAGGTTATGATGCATGGGTTCTGAGTGGAAACCCTGAAGCCCTTAAATTTTTCGGATTGCGTCCGGAAAGGAAAATAGAGCTTATAAATGGCAGTATAAAATGCAAATTTCAAAAGTTTAGCATCTATTCGGGAAGTAAAAAGCAAAAAACGATTGAGCCTTAGTCAGAGTATTATGCTATTTGGCAGGATTAAAACACTATTTATTCCATGAAATTGCAGACTTGACCAAAAAGGACATAGTTATTTTGAAATCGTTTTATTTAAAGTTTTTTTTGTTGTAGATTTATGCTTGTTTTGCACAATAAAGCAAAGAGAATAAAATCCTTGTTTTTTTTGCATTGAATATGTTTGACTTTTTTGATAAGATCAAATTTTTTATATATTTGTTGAGCAAAAGAAAAATTGTTGTTTGCTGAAGTAAAATAGAAAAAAAAGCCTCAATGAGCTTTGATATAAACGATTATTACTCTAAGCTAAATAGTGGAGATGTACTTCTGGCCTATAAAGGCAGCATTACGAGTGACCTCATTAGTAATGTGCTTGAAGTTGTTGAAGCTAAATTGGATGATCTGAGCGAGCAAGCTAAGATTCGAAAAAAAGTTTACAATGTTTTGGTTGAAAGTCTGCAAAATCTTTTTCATCATAACGATGAACTTCCTGATAAACTGCACGACTCTTTTGACCCAAAATTCGGAGTGCTCGTAGTTACTCGGGTTGAAAACAATGTATACAGGATTTCCACCGGCAATTTTATCAATTCCAACAAAATCAAGTTTCTTAAGGACAAAATCGATAAAATAAATTCATTGTCTGAAGAAGAACTTAAGGATATGTACAAGTTTATCCTTAACCATCAGAAACTATCTGCAAAAGGCGGAGGAGGTTTGGGATTGGTAGATATAGCCCGAAAAACCGGGAACAAGTTGGAATACAGTTTTGATAATTATAACAACGAATATTACTTTTTCAACCTTGAAGTAATAGTCTCTTAACAGAAATAAATAATTTAAAGTTAATTATATGGAAGCAATTACATTTGAAGGGACAGCAAAGACTCCTACAGTAAAATTTGATGCGTCAAACGGTGTTTTCGAAATTAAAGGGAGGTCTATTCCTGAAAATTCAATAGAATTCTATAAACCATTGGTTGATTGGCTTGATGAATATGCGAAAGGACCGCTTGACTTGACCCAGGTTAATGTTCAACTTGAGTATTTCAATACCAGTTCATCAAAATGCATACTCGATGTTTTCAAAAAACTTGAGAATATACACAAAGGTAAAAGTGAGGTTATCATCAATTGGTATTACGAAGAGGATGACGAAGATATGTTGGAAGCCGGTGAAGACTATGAGTCCATCATCAGGGTTCCTTTCAAAATGATTGAAATCGTTGAGTGATTTCTTTTGAAAAAAGTCTGTTTCTTAAAGCGGAAAAAAAAAGGAGCGCCAATTCGGCGCTCCTTTTTTTTGTGAAAAACAATCTGGTACTCCTACTGTTCCATGTGTCATCGTGATTTCTTCCCAAACTCCAGATTCTCAAAAAAGTCGAGTAGTTTCTTGAGCAAACGGTAATACAAGGCTATATACAGCGAGATTATGCTTACCCAGATCACCATGAGGTTTACCCAGAAAGTCTTGTAATACTCCCCAAATATCATTTTCCTTGGTGCGTAAAAGTGCGATTTTATAAAAGGATTCATGGGGTCAAGATATATTGGATCGGTCTTTTGTATTAGTTTTCCTTTATATTCTACAATTCTTTCATACTCGTTTTTGTTGGTTACGAATTCCTCCAGGCTTTCATTGGAGTATTTCCTTTTCATGTCACCTAAAATTGCCTGATCTTCCTTCATTTTGTTCTCATTCTTCTTATTATAAAGGTGTTTATATAATTTTGAATAGAACTCCCGTACCGTAGCAAGATATTTAATAGCTTCAGCAACAACTGCAACATCTGCTTTTTCTATGCTGAGCCTTTCCGGATTTGGGAAACTGGTTTCAATGGCCGATTTGAACTCCCTTTTCAATATCTTGCGGTACGCTACCTCTTTAATGATTTCATTTCGAACCAGATCAAGATTATACCCGATTTTCTCTGCTTTTGTCGGATCGCCAAAGTTATTCTGCACGAAGGCCAGTTTATTATTCAGATCATTGATCAGAAAATCTGATTTGAAACTGGCGTTGCTACTTAATTTATCGAGATCGTAATACTTGCTTTGGTAGTCATTTTCAATGAATTGGTAGGTCGCCAGTGCTTCGTAAGCCCATCGTGCGGTAATTATTTCCCCGTAAAAAGGAATCGATTCGGGACTTGAAATTTTCGGGTTTAATTTTTCAAACTTCACGATGATACCGCTCAGGATTATCTGAGGAATTACCAAAAAGGGTATTAGGATGTATATGGTAACCACGGTTTTGAAACTGTCTGAAATGAGCAAGCCCAAAATATTGGAGCTGGCCCATGCACTGAAAAGCACAAGCCAATACTCGAAATACATCCCCCTAATTTCCATTATACTGTTTCCAATTATAACGAAGGTGGCTGCCTGTATTGCCGAAAGCGCAAACTGAACGAAAACTTTCGACAAAAGGTAGCCCGACCAGCTTAGGTTTAGAAAAGCCTCTCTTTTAAGGATCTTGCGATCTTTTATGATTTCCTCGGCACTTACGGTTAATCCCATGAAAATAGCAACAATAACCGACATGAAGAGATATACCGGTAAATTGCTGTTTCCTGCCAGAGTGTAACCATACTCATTTGCCACATCCACACTGAAATACTTGATGATGTATGCCAGAAGTGAAGCCAGAATCGGGGCTTCAAGGAAGTTGATTGCCAAATATTGGGTGTCGCTTAGTTTCTTTAGCACATCCCTCGAAACAAAAACCCAAAATTGTTTTAATGTACCCGGAACCTTGAATGAAATATCTGGGAGTTCTTCCTTTGAGGCATGGACTTCCGACTCTTCCGATTTGTTGGTGCCATAGAATTTGCTCCATTCCGTTGGGCTTATCTTGCGTGTGTCCGTAAGTTTTCCGTACTCATCCAATACCAGCGACTCAACAATGTTAAACACCTGCTCGGGATTAACATTTCCACAGGTATGACATTCACTCTCGTTCCAGTTCGCATGATGCACCTTGGATTTGAAGTACACAATGGAGTCAACCGGGTTACCATTATATATAAGGTAACCGCCAGTGTCGAGGATCAGCAGCTTGTCGAACATCTTGAAAATATCCGACGAGGGCTGATGAATTACAACAAATACAAGTTTGCCTTTCAGCGAAAGTTCCTTTAAAAGGTCAAGAATGTTTTCACTGTCGCGGCTCGACAGTCCGGAAGTGGGTTCGTCGAGGAATAAAACCGCCGGTTCACGGATCAGTTCCAGGGCAATGTTCAGCCTCTTGCGCTGTCCACCGCTAATTTTTTTATTCAGGGGAGATCCAACCTGAATTTCCTTGATTTCAAATAGACCAAGATTCTTTAAAACCTTCTCAACAACATTGTTTAGCTGTTCCTCATTATAATTGTCGAAGCAAAGCTTTGCATTGTAATAAAGGTTTTGAAACACCGACAATTCTTCTATCAGCAAGTCATCCTGAGAAACGTGGCCTATTATCCCTTCAATCTGGTTTTTCTGAAAGTGGATATCCACCCCGTTGATCTTGACGGACCCGCCCGTAGGGGCAGAAGAACCGTTCAGTACATTAAGAAGGGTCGATTTTCCGGCTCCGCTTGCGCCCATAATCCCTACCAGACTGCCGGAATGCTCGGTAAAACTTATATCGTGCAGTCCAAGTTTTCCGTTTTTAAACCGGTATTCCACATTTCGAACAGCAAATACGATTTTCGATTTGATTTTATCCTCAGCATAGCGACTTACAACATCACTGTAATAAATCGGCTTGATCTGCTGGTTTCTGATCGACGAACCATAATTGAAAGGGTAGACCTTCTCTCTTTCAAGCATTTGCCCATTCATGTATATCTCATTGTGTCCGATGTAACGGATAAAGTAGAGATTTACCAATTGAATATTCAACACCCGGATTTGTCCCAGAAGGGCATCTATTTTTACATGCTTGGTTTTATACTTTTCGTATTCAGAGTCTTCTTTCCCGTCGATAATCATAATTTCCTCATCGTCGGGCAACTCATCAAAACTGAAAAGAATGAATTCTTTCATCCTCTTGTATTCATCTCCGGGAATAAAGAAGCTCTCGGCCACGGTATTTAAAAACTCCATCTCCTGGTCGGTGATAACCGAATTGTCGGATTTGACAAATTCGAGGAGCTGAATCAGAACGATTACTTTCTGCGGCTGTGCAAGTTCTTCGTTGATCTCGGAGCAGATTTTTAAAACCTTGACCGAACTAGCCGAAATCCTTCGGCGCCTCTGATCGGTCTCTTTCTGCTTCTCCTGATTTACACTATAAAAATCATCGAATACCTTGAGGTATTCGGAAACCAATTCCTGGTTTAACTGTCTTTTCAGAAACGATTCCACGACCGTTCTTCTGTCTTCAGTGTTACTCTCAGGTCTTGCAATAATTGCGAAGAGCTGCATGAGTGCCTTTAATATTTGTTCACTCATAGAAGTTGAACTTTACGGAGATTAAAGATTAAAAAAGCAGGCCAATTAAATCTACCGAATATAAGAATAATTCAATTAACCATACAAGATTTTTCAGGGGATTTCTAACAGCTTGTCATAAAATGTTGGAGCGTTGCAGGAATGGGAGGTTGGCAATAATCAACAATGGGCTCCGGTACACTGTTAAATAAACTTTTCAAGCCTTAAAGTGGTCGATATCAATTCCCCTTCACGCATAATCATCAGGTTTAATTTCCTGCCCGGCTGATTCTGAAGGATTTCATAAATGTCGTAAAGCTCAACTTTTTCGGATTTCATTCCATTAATTGACTGTATGACATCACCTTTTTTAATCCCCGCAAGATGGGCGGGTGAATTTTCACGAACACCCTCCACCTCATAATACTTAATACCGGGGTAGGGGGCAATGATCTCCATTCCGCTCAGATTTTGATTGAAATCATTTTTGAAATAGCTATTGGGTTTCAAACCGATCCGTTGATTCGGGTAATCAATTATAAGATTGAATCTTTTTAGGATCTCCGATCCTATACTCCCATTTCGCTGATTCAGCCCTGCCGCCGCTGATATACTGGATGAGTCGGGAAAGCTTACAATCACATCTTTTAGGATATTGCCGTTCACCTCGATTGCATTAAACCTCGCAAGCGTTCCGTACACCTCACCGTTAAGTCCTGTGCCAAGATAGGTTTCCTTACCGCTTTCAGGGATTTTCAAGCCTGGAACCGAACTTCCGTCCAGCCAGATGGCATGACTGGCACCTGTATCAATAAGCAGCTTTACAAGAAAGGAATTCCCTGTGTTGTCAATAATTTTGAGGGTAATGTAAGGCTTTGTATTGTTCAGGGTTAGAGGGATGCTTGTGTACTTTGAATGCCGTCTTTTAGCCTTGAAATGATCGGGCTTGTAAAAGGTGATCTGCTTATAATCGTAATTTATCGAAACAATAAAGTTACTGAATACCGAATAACCCAGAATCCCCTGAATAGGAATCCCCATCCGGGCTGAGAGCTGAAATTCGTTATCGAGAATAACATGAACATCCTGATTCTGACCGGTGATTCCCCCAATCTGAATTTGATTGCCATACGAATGAATACCTTTGATAGGCTCACCTACTCCGAGACCCTGAAGTTTTATCTCGCGCGCGAAATTCAAAATGAGGCTGTCGGTGCCTGCCAACTCGGTAATCATGGTTGTGGAAATCCCAGTGTCCAGGATAAAGTTTAAGGTGTCCGAACCGTTAATGCTGACAGGAAGAATGATCAGGTTGTTGATAAATTTAAAATGAAGGGTTTGCGATTTCTGCTTTGGATTTTCGAATTCCAGTCTTTTCAAGGGATTTTGTGAATACAGGGATTCCGTAAACCAAAAGGAGGTGGCAAGCGATATAAATAGAATTCCTATATTTAACATGAGCTTCATAACTTGCAGCAATAAAACGATAGCATATGACCAACGGGAAAAAGTGAATGACAACCTGACATAAAAATACTTTAAAAATTGGATTGGCAGCAGATTTGATACCATAAAAAGATAAAAATTCAAAGTCGCTATGAATTACAACAATCTGACCATAAAATCACAGGAAGCACTTCAGCAGGCTTTCACTATCGCCGCGGCAAACAGCAATCAAGCTGTTGAAAACGGACATTTACTCAAATCCATTCAGGAAAACGCTGCCGACCTGGTTTCTTTTGTCTTTGGAAAAGCAGGGATCAATCAGAATTCGGTTTCCCTTGTTCTCGAACGCATTATTGGTTCATACCCAAAGGTCACCGGGGGGGATCCTTTTATGTCAAATGCCTTGACGCGCACTTTCACAAAAGCGGAGGTGCAGGCTCAATCGATGGGCGACCAGTTTGTCTCCCTCGAACATCTCTTCATCGGAATGTTGGCAGCAGGTGATGATATTGCACAACTATTAAAGGATAATGGGCTTACAGAAAAATCCCTGAAAAAGACTATTGAAGAATTGAGAAAAGGTGAAAAAGTTAAGTCCCAGACAGCTGAAGACACCTATAATTCGCTATCGAGATATGCAATTAATCTGAACGAGAGAGCCCGCGACGGTAAGCTTGACCCTGTGATAGGTCGTGACGACGAGATACGCCGTATCCTCCAGATCCTGAGCCGCCGAACAAAAAACAACCCGATACTCATCGGCGAGCCGGGCGTTGGAAAAACGGCTATTGCTGAAGGACTTGCCCACAGGATCGTTGATGGCGACGTTCCCGATAATCTAAAGGACAAAGTGGTTTACTCCCTCGACATGGGAGCTTTGATTGCCGGAGCTAAATACAAGGGCGAATTTGAAGAGCGTTTGAAGTCGGTGGTGAAGGAAGTCATTGGTTCTGAAGGTGACATTATTCTTTTTATCGATGAAATCCACACGCTTGTTGGCGCAGGGAAATCGGAGGGGGCGATGGATGCCGCAAATATTTTGAAACCGGCACTGGCCCGGGGCGAACTTCGGGCTATCGGAGCCACCACCCTGAGCGAGTACCAGAAATACTTTGAGAAAGACAAAGCGCTGGAGCGACGCTTCCAGATCGTAATGGTTGACGAGCCTGATGAATTGAGCGCTATTTCTATTCTGCGCGGACTCAAGGAGAAATATGAAAACTACCATAAGGTGAGAATTCGCGATGAAGCCATTATTGCCGCCGTGGAGTTGTCGAAGCGTTACATCACCGATCGCTTTTTACCCGACAAAGCGATAGACCTTATCGATGAGGCTGCCGCACGGTTGAGGCTTGAAATGAACAGCCTTCCGGAAGAAATCGACGAAATCGAGAGGAGGATCAAGCAGCTTGAGATTGAGAAGGAAGCAATAAAAAGGGATGGCGAATCGAGCCGGATCAAAGAAATTGAAATTTTGGTCGCAAATATTTCGGAAGACAGGAACAGGCTCAGGGCAAAGTGGGAAACCGAAAGGAAAATCATTGCCGATATACAAAAGGAGAAAGAGACAATTGAGAATTTCAAATTTCAGGCCCATGAGGCTGAAAGAGCCGGCGATTATGGCAAAGTAGCCGAAATACGGTATGGCAAAATCCAGGAGGCGGAGGCGAAAATCATATCCCTCAACAAAGAATTAGTTCTTCAGCAAGCCGATGACGCTATGATTCGCGAAGAAATATGCGACGAGGATATCGCCGAAATAGTTTCCAAATGGACAGGAATTCCGGTAAATAAAATGCTTCAGAGTGAGAAGGACAAGCTGATCCACCTGGAAGATCAACTGCATAAAAGAGTGGTGGGGCAGGAAGAAGCCATCGGTGCTGTTTCGGATGCCGTAAGGAGAAGCCGGGCTGGGCTGCAGGACTCCCGCCGACCTGTCGGGTCATTTATTTTCCTTGGAACCACTGGGGTTGGAAAAACCGAACTGGCAAAAGCACTTGCCGAATTCCTCTTTGATGACGAAAGCCTTCTCACCAGGATCGATATGTCGGAGTACCAGGAAAGACACAGTGTTTCAAGGCTGATTGGAGCCCCTCCGGGGTATGTCGGCTACGACGAAGGAGGCCAACTCACCGAAGCCGTGCGCAGAAAACCCTATTCGGTCATCCTTCTGGATGAGATAGAGAAAGCCCATCCCGACGTGTTTAATATTCTTCTCCAGGTTCTGGACGACGGAAGGCTTACTGATAATAAAGGTCGTACAGCCAATTTCAGAAACACAATAATTATTATGACATCCAACCTTGGGTCTTCCATTATTCGCGAAAACCTTGAAAATGTAGCAGATACGGAAAAAGAAGAGGTTTTTGAAAAAACCAGGGATGAAATATTCGCTCAACTACGGAAAACAATTCCGCCTGAATTCCTCAACCGAATCGATGAGGTTATAATGTTTAAACCGCTGGATCGCAGTCAAATACTTCAGATTGTCGAAATACAGTTCGATAAACTCAGAACCCAACTTCAGGGATCAGGAATTGAAATAAAAATAAAAACAGGTGCTTTGGAATGGCTGGCGAACCATGGCTTCGACCCTCAATTTGGTGCCCGTCCGGTAAAAAGAGTTATCCAGAAGTACCTGTTGAATGAGCTTTCCAAAATAATCCTTTTAAACAAGATTGATCGCGAAAAACCTGTTGTTATCGATGTTAAGGACGGGGAACTGCTGTTTTCAAACGAATAGACAGCAATATATAACTGCACTTTGATGAGGGCATTTTTTCATCAGGGATTAGAGACTGCGTGTTGCGGTTTCGAGTCCCTTTGCCTAATTGAAGCTTTTTAGCGCATCCTCTCTTTTGTTATATATCTCGAAAACATTATGCAACTGCAGAAGCTTGAAGAGATCCATCACTTCTTCCGAGATGTTGGAAATCTTAAAAAACCCGTAATTATTATTCGCGGTCTTCATTATGGAAAGAAACACGCCAAAGCCTGAACTGTCGATAAACTGAATTCCGGATAGATCTAGAATCAACTTTGTGTTGGGTGTGGTGAAAAGCATTTTGATTTCTTCCTTAACCTGCTCGGTAATCAATGCATTGAACCGGTTAATACCATCAAAGGCTACTAAGGTCACCCCGTTAATGTTTTCAATTTTCAGCATGAGTATTAGTTTTATTGACTGTCAGTGATCTTTTGCATGTGTTTTCAATCGTGTATGTTGGACAAAGCCCCCCGAACCATTGGGATACCTGACTCAGAGCCTCCGATATCCAAATTAGTTATTCTCTGCTGAGTGGTCCTTTTTATAAGCCAGTAATTCGTCAATAGCTAATAAGCAGTCAGACTTGAAATTATTGATTATATCCTGGTACAACTCATGTTTTATGTTTTCATTACAGTATAATTCAAGGTCTTTTAGTATCTGTGCCGTGGAATGCATTCCCAAGATAGCCAAAGACGACTTTGCTTTGTGGGCAAGTTTCCCAAGGGTGTCGATTTCGTTTTTTTCGAGTGAATCCTGCATTTCAACCCACATTTCTTTTACCTGATCGATAAAGATATCAATCATTTCCAGAATGAGCTCCTCATTTCCGTCTGACATGGTTCTCAGGTATGATAAGTCAGCTTTTTCCAATTTTACTATGTTTTATTGATTTGACAAAGATAAAGAGACGTTTTTTTAAATACGCTTGTGCATGCTGTTAATTAAAAGTAAATTTATTTTTTTAATTTTTGATTTAAAAATGGTTTATTTACCAATTGTCATTCAATTGGAAATAACGGCAATTAGCTTAAACGTTACAAATACTTTCATTATATGAAGAAAATTTCTCCGGTTTTGTTCATCCTTTTCTTGGTTTCTCTTCCGATTTACTCGCAAGTAAGCGATAAAAACAAAAAGAATGCTAAAACTGCTTATAATTCGGCTGTTGAGAACATAAGAAGCTTGAATTTCGAGTTGGCCTTAACCTACCTTGATGCGGCAGTTGATTTGGACCCGGGACTTAACGAGGCACTGATACAACGAGCAAAAGTTAAAGTGGAATTGGGTAAAATCAAAGAGGCAATTTCAGACTTTACTCTTGCCGGAGAAAGAGCCCCTAACAATGGCGAACCCGATTTTTACCTTGGCTATCTGCCTTTTGTTAGGGACACCTCTAAAATAGTTATCAACAGGTTGGATGCTGCAATTCAAAAAGGCTATAAGCAAGCTCAGGTTTATTATTACCGCGGGCTTTATTACCTTTTGCTTAACGAGCACTCTGCGGCTATCGCTGATTTCACCAAAGCCATCGAGCTGAAAGCCAATTATTCACTGGCGTATCACGATCGGGCCAGTGCCAAGCGTTCAATGGGCGATATGCAAGGTGCACTTTACGATTATCGCATGGCTGTGAATTATGAGAATAATTTCCCTATGGCGTTTAACAACATGGGAAGTGTTAAGATCAGTCTGGGCGATTATGAGGGAGCTCTTGCCGACTACAGCGTGGCGATAAAACTCGATCCTGATTTTTACATCGCCTATAACAACAGGGGAACTGCCAAATACTTCCTTGGCCAGCCCGATTCGGCTCTTTTGGATTTCGACAGGGCAATTATCATCCAACAGGACTATCTGCCGGCTCTTAATAACAAAGCAGCAAGTCTTTCCAAAGCCGCATCCTACCCCGAGGCAATTGGTCTTTTCGATCAGGTTCTGAGCTCTGACAGCGCTTTTGGAAAAGCTTATCTTAACAGGGGATTGGTACGGGAATTGACGGGCGATCTCGATGGTGCTTGTTCCGACTGGAAAAAAGCTTCTGAGCTCGGCGTTACCGAGGCTGAAAAATATCTTAAAGAATGCAGATAATCGGAATGCAACATAGGTTCCGAAATCCGGTTAGGTTTATTTAACAATTCCTATGCATAATAAAGCAACTATAACGCAACAGTTTCAAGAATCCCCCGCTGCTATGCGAGAGGCTGTAAACCCACTAAAATCAATTATGTTATGATAAAATTACCCTTACTCTCCACAATATTTCTTCTGTTACTGCTCAACGGACAAACCTATGCACAGAAAAGCAAGGACGAGATAAAAATCAAGAAAAGCGAGTTCAAGACTGAAAACAAGGATGGGTTTCTGGATGCATGGCTCGCCATCATTGAAGCCGATGAGTTTTTCGCTCAGGGTGTCGGAACCTATAACCTGGCCCGGGATCTTTACCTTACCGCGCATCAGTATAACAGCGAAAACCCGGAGCTGAATTTCCTTATTGGTGTCTGTTACCTGTATACCGACGATAAATATGAGGCAATTAAATACCTCCGAAAGGCTTATGAGAAAAAGCCGAATATCAGCCCCGAAATAAATTACCTGCTGGGCAGGGGCTATCATCTGGTGGTTGAATTCGATAAAGCTGTTGAACATTACAATGAATATCGAAGATCACTCTCACCTCAGGAACTTATAAAGCAGGTTGACTTTATTGACAAGCTGATCATCGAATGCAAAAACGGCAAGGATATAATTACCGATCGCAAACGACTAATTATTTCAAATCTGGGCGACAGCATCAATTCCATTTATGATGATTACTACAGTATTTTTGCTGCGAACGATTCTGTGCTTTACTTTACTTCCCGCCGCCCCGCAGGTATGAAAAGCAAGAGAAATGAATTTGACAATAAGTTCTATGAGGATGTTTATGTTTCCTCTCTTACCGGGGGAGAATGGTCTGCCGCCATGCCCCTGAATAAAAAGATCGACAGCAAGAAAAATGATGCTGCCGTCGGGATTTCCCCTGACGAATCGCAGTTGTTTATCTACCGCGGAGAGGAAAAGGGCGGGGAGATTTATGTGAGCGAACTGAAAAGCGGAGAATGGAAATCACCAAAGTCATGGGAATCAAGGTTTTCCAGCGACGAGTCAGAGTCTTCGGTTTTCTTCACTCAGACTGGCGATACGATTTATTTTATCTCAGCCAACACAGACTTAACCATGGGTGGCAGGGATATATTGATGTCTGTAAAGAGTATAAAGGGGAAGTGGTCCAAGCCTATTAATCTCAGCAGTCTTGTAAATACTAAATACGATGAAGAAGGAATTTTCCTAACCCCCGACGGGAGAACCTTGTATTTTTCCTCTCGCGGACACAATACCATGGGAGGTTTTGATGTGTTTAAGACCACAATGCAGTCCAACGGAACTTGGTCCGATCCCATAAATATGGGCTACCCGGTTAATACCCCCGACGACGAATTGTTTTTCTGTCTTTCTGCAAATGGAAAAGCAGCCTATTTGTCAACAATCCGTGAAGGAGGCATTGGCGCAAAGGATATTTATAAAATGGTTTTTTTGGGATCCGAAAAGGAAATGATCCTTGCTAATGAGGATATTCTTATTGCCGGGCTTCCCGACACAAAGAAAATCGGGTTTTTCACCATGCCGGATCCAGTCCCGATTGATTCCTTCTATTACCTGAAGGGCCGTGTTCTTAATAAGGTCAGCAGCGAACCTGTTCTTGCAAAACTCGAATTTGTTGATGTGAACGAGTCGAAAGTAGTTGCAACAGCCATAACTACCGAAACAGGCGAGTACCAGGCGAAATTCACCGAAGCCAAAGCTTATGGGGTGGAGGTTGTTGCCAAGGATTATCTGTTTTTCCTCGATGCGATTGACATGTCTGCTGCAAGCACCGACGAACCTTTTGTTCGTGACTTTTTGCTCGATAAGGTTGAGGTTGGCACCAAAGTGGTACTTGAAAATATTTACTTTGAAACCAGCAAGGCTACCCTAACTGCAGCCTCCTATCCTCAGCTGAACCAGGTGATTACTTTCCTTGAAAACAACGAAACTATCCGCCTCGAAATTTCCGGGCATACCGATAACGTTGGCTCATTGAAGGTTAATCTTAAATTGTCGGAGGAACGGGCAAAGGCAGTTGTTGATTACATGATTGCCAACGGAATTGATAAATCGAGGCTCGAATGGAAAGGTTACGCATTCAACCAGCCCATTGCGCCAAATGACACACCGGCAGGACGGGAGCAGAATCGAAGGGTTGAGTTTAAGGTGATTTCAAAATAGGAAGTCAATATTGCTTTTATTCCCCCGGAAATGCTTTTAAACAAATTTCGGGCATGAAAAAAGTACTACTTTTGATACCGCAATGAAAACTTAACAATTCAATACCTCCATAATGAAGTATACTGCTTTTAACGAAATACATAAAAAACTGGGCGGACGCCTGGTACCCTTTGCCGGTTTTGAAATGCCGGTGGAATACTCTGGGATTAACGATGAACATCTTACGGTTCGCGAAAAACTCGGAATGTTTGATGTATCCCATATGGGGGAGATTTGGGTGAAAGGCCCTCAGGCCAAAGCTTTTATTCAGAAAGTTACTTCCAACGATGTGAACCTTCTGGTTCCCGGGAAAATTCAGTACAGCTGTTTTCCTAATGGTAAAGGAGGAATTGTTGACGATCTCCTCGTGTATTGCTATGAGAACTCCAAATACCTCCTTGTAGTTAATGCTTCGAACACCGACAAAGACTACAACTGGTTGGTTAGTCAGAATACCGGGGGAGCAATAATCGAAAACGCCTCAGACAACATATCGCAGGTTGCAGTGCAGGGTCCTCTTGCTCTTAAGGCACTACAAAAACTAACAAGTATTGATCTGTCGGGAATCCCATATTACACCTTCGTTACAGGGGAGTTTGCCGGTGTTAAGGATGTAATTATCTCAGCCACAGGTTACACCGGGGCAGGAGGTTTCGAATTGTATTTCTATAATGATGTGGCAAGCTCGATTTGGGAGAAAATAATGCTGGCAGGTGAGGAGTTCGGTATCAAACCCATTGGGCTTGCTGCACGCGATACCCTGCGCCTTGAAATGGGATATTGCCTTTACGGGAACGATATAAACGATTCAACCTCCCCACTTGAGGCAGGATTGGGCTGGATAACTAAATTTAGCCCTGGAAACGATTTCATCGACCGTAAACTCTTCGAAAAGCAAAAAGCGGAGGGTGTAAAGAAAAGTTTGGTAGGCTTTGTTATGGTCGACCGGGGAATTCCCCGCCAACATTATGAGGTTGCAAGTGCCAATGGGGAAATAATCGGAGAGGTTACCTCAGGCACCATGTCACCCATGCTCAAGCAGGGGATAGGAATGGCATATGTGAACCTTCCGTATTCCAAAACCGGAAACGAAATTTTTATCCGCATCCGGGAAAAGGATATCAAAGCCAGAATAGTTGCAATGCCGTTTTATAAGAAATAACAGGAGTCTGATAAAGGGATGGGAATGAGTAAGATTGAAGTTTGTTTTTCGCCGGCATTGTATCCTTATTTTGAAAACCGGGAAGCCATTGTTGTTGTAACGGATGTTTTGCGCGCCTCGTCAGCTATTTGTACCGCATTCATGAACGGTGTGGAACGCATCATCCCGGTGCGAACCCTTGAAGAAGCTCAGGAATGGAAAGCCAAAGGGTATAGGGTGGCTGCGGAAAGAGACGGTATCGTTAAGGATTTTGCAGATTTTGGCAACTCCCCGTTCAACTTCACCCCCGAAAGGGTCAAATCCCAACATATCGTATACAGCACCACAAACGGAACTCAGGCTGTGCAGCTGGCATCTTCGGGATATAAGGTTCTTATCGGCGCTTTTCTTAACCTTTCGGCCCTTTGCGATTATGCCGTTGAATCCTCCCGAGACGTTCTGGTTTTATGCGCTGGTTGGAAAAACAAGTTTAACCTCGAAGATACACTCTTTGCCGGCGCAATGACCGATCAACTTTTGAAAACCGGTAAATTCGACACGGTTTGCGATTCAGCCATCGCCTCATGCGACCTATGGAGAATCGCCGAGAATGATGTAATCGGATATGTCGACAAAGCAGCGCAACGACACAGACTCAAAAAAAACGGTCTCGATGATGTTATAGAGTATTGTCTCACCCCCGATTTAACCAGAATTATTCCGGTCCTGGAAAACGATTATTTGATTAAACTCAAGGGTTTCGAGTAGATTGTGAATTAATTAACAATTCATTCCTTTTTATCAACCTTTCGGCCTATTCCCTTTTAATTCGTAATTTAATTATTAATTTTACAGTAAAATTAAGCAGTTCTTAAGCCAAATAATAACAAATCCCTTTTATTATGAAGAAACATAATTTCTATGCAGGTCCCTCAATCCTGTCGCAATTCACTATAGAGAATACCGCAAAAGCAGTTCTTGATTTCAACGGTTCAGGCCTCTCAATTCTGGAGATTTCTCACCGAAGCAAAGAATTCATTGCTGTTACTGAAGAAGCAATTGCCCTGTTTAAGGAACTGCTTCATATCCCTGAAGGGTATTCTGTATTGTTTCTCCAGGGAGGTGCAAGCATGCAGTTTATGCAGGTCCCTTATAACCTTCTCAACAAAAAAGCAGGATACCTTGATACAGGCATGTGGGCATCAAAAGCTATTAAAGAAGCCAAGTTATTTGGTGAAGTTGTAACGGTGGCCTCATCAAAAGACAGGAATTACGCATACATCCCTAAAGGATTTGCTGTTCCTGCAGATATCGATTACCTGCACGTTACTACCAATAATACAATTTTCGGAACCGAGCTTAAGGAAGATTTAAGCGTTACGGTTCCCCTCATCGCTGATATGTCATCCGACATTTTCAGTCGCCCGATCGATGTTTCCAAATACGCCCTTATATATGGCGGCGCTCAGAAGAACCTTGCTCCGGCAGGACTTACCTTCGTTATTGTAAAAAATGACATTCTGGGTAAAGTTGATCGTCCTATCCCATCGATGATGAGCTACCAGATTCATATCGACAACGAAACCATGTACAACACTCCTCCCTGCATTGCAATTTATTCTGCACTTCAGACTTTGAAATGGTACAAGGAACAAGGCGGGGTAGAAGGAATGCATAAGGTTAATGTTAAAAAGGCAGACCTTCTCTACGGCGAGATTGAAAGAAATAAGATGTTCAAGGGAACTGTTGAAAAAGCTGAAGACCGCTCCATTATGAACGTTTGCTTTGTAATGAGTGACGATTTCAAAGATAAGGAAGAGGAATTCAATAAATTCGCCTCTGCGCAGGGAATGATAGGCCTGAAAGGTCATAGGTCTGTTGGGGGGTTCAGAGCATCCATTTACAACGCTATGCCTATAGAAAGTGTGCAGGCACTGGTTGATTGCATGAAGGAATTTGAATCTAAAGCATAATTAACCTAACATCCAAAACGATGAAAAAAATCTTAATTGCAACAGACAAGCCCTTCTCGAAAGTTGCCGTACAGGCTATTCAGGGGGTTATTACAGAAGCAGGATACCAATGCGTCCTTCTTGAGAAATATACTTCTCCGGCCGAGTTCCATAAGGCTGCATCTGATGTTGATGCGATAATTATCCGCTCCGATGTTGTTGATAAAGACGTGTTCAAAGCTGCTAAAAATCTCAAGATTGTTGTGAGGGCAGGAGCAGGCTACGACAATGTGGATTTGGTGACTGCCACCGAAAAGGGAGTGGTTGTTATGAACACCCCGGGTCAAAATTCAAATGCCGTTGCTGAGCTTGTCTTTGGCATGCTTGTTTATCTTAATCGCGGGGGATTCGATGGTTCTACCGGTTCTGAACTGCGTAACAAGAAAATAGGTATTCATGCCTATGGTTATGTTGGTCGTATTGTAGCTCTTATTGCTAAAGGATTTGGAATGAAGGTCTATGCCCACGATCCTTTTGTTGACCGGGTGCTAATAGAAAACGACGGGATAAAATTTGAGGAGACAGCTGCTGATCTTTTCAGTAAATGCCAGTATATTTCATTGCATATCCCCCTAAGCAAAACTACCCGGGAAGCAATTAATTACGAACTCATGAGCTCCATGCCCGAAGGCGCTACAATTGTTAATACCGCCAGAAAAGAAGTTATTCACGAGCCTTCACTGATTAAAATGTTCGAACAAAGACCCGACTTCAGATATGCAACCGATATTGAGCCCGATTGCAAAGAACAGCTCGCCAAATACAAGGGCCGTTATTTTGCTACTTCCAAGAAGATGGGAGCCCAGACTGCCGAAGCAAATTTGAATGCTGGCGTAGCCGCTGCCAAGCAGATTATTAATTTTCTGGATAAAGGTGATACCACCTTCCAGGTAAATAAATAAAACTGGTTGCTAAGGGATTTTGTAACTCGATTTTCCTGACGGCTTCATCCGGTATTTAGGTTATGGTATTTAAACATAGTTAAACCAGCAAAGACGCAGCTTTTACAAAATGCGTCTTTGTTTTTAAATAAAATTTGAGGATCATGGCAATAATAAAGGCATTTAAAGGATTTAGGCCCAAAAAGGAATATGTGGATCAGGTAGCGTCAAGACCCTATGACGTTTTGAACTCTGATGAGGCAAGGGTGGAGGTTAAGGGTAATCCCCATTCTTTCCTTCACGTGGTAAAACCAGAGGTGGATCTCCCTCTTGATATCGACCTGCACTCGGATGTGGTTTACAATAAAGCGAAAGTTAACCTGAGAAAGCTTATTGATGAGGGAATGTTTGTGCAGGATCAAAACGAATACTTCTATATCTATGCTCAAACGATGTGGGGGAAAACGCAGTACGGGATCGTTGCTTGCGCCGCTGTTGAGGATTATATGAACAATGTTATAAAGAAACATGAGCTGACCCGCCCCGATAAAGAAGAGGATAGGATGAACCATATCCGCGTTACGAATTTTAATGCTGAGCCAGTGTTTTTTGCTTACCCCGATCATGACGAACTCAAAGCGATTTCAACAAAGGCAGTAAGCGGAATGCCAGAGTACGACTTCCAAACCAATGATGGTGTTGGCCACCAACTGTGGGTTATAAGCGATCAGTCTGTGGTAAA
>CAMAZH010000037.1 GCA_945863035.1 Chitinophaga pinensis
GGTAAACCACTTTATTCTTCACATATGCTTGACCTCTCGGAAGAGCCTTTGAAGGAAAATATTGAAATTTGCAAGAAATACCTTACCCGTATGAGCAAGATCGGAATGACCCTTGAAATCGAATTGGGCGTTACCGGTGGGGAAGAAGACGGAGTGGATAATTCAGGCGTCGACAACGCAATGATGTATACCCAGCCCGAAGATGTTGCTTATGCTTACGAGGAATTAGGAAAAATTTCCCCTAACTTCACTATTGCTGCTTCGTTTGGAAACGTTCACGGAGTTTATAAACCGGGAAATGTAAAGCTCACACCTAAGATCCTGCACAATTCACAGGAGTACATCCAGAAAAAGTACAACACAGTTGAAAAACCGGTTAATTTCGTGTTCCACGGTGGATCCGGCTCAACTTTTGAGGAAATTCGCGAAGCAATCGGATATGGTGTTGTGAAAATGAACATTGATACCGATACCCAATGGGCATTTTGGGATGGCGTTCGTAAATTTGAGGCCAAAAACCACGACTATCTCCAGGGCCAGATCGGCAATCCTGAAGGTGAGGACAAACCGAACAAGAAAAAATACGATCCACGGGTATGGCTTAGAGAGGGCGAAGTTGCAATTATTGAAAGACTCAAGATTGCATTCAATGACCTCAATAACATCAATACCTTATAGTATTATCTGGTACTAGTGTTCATAAAGTTTGTAAAGTCCTCGAAAGAGCGATTTTACAAACTTTGAATTTTATGGGTGTGGCTTGTTTCCTGGCCATCGCATATGGTACCCCTAAGTACGATCTTTTAAAACATCAATCCGCTCCGGTACTCTGAACTTCATTTTTTCTTCAATTTTCTGAAAGAAAAAGGCTGATTTTTTGAAAATCGCCACATTAAGGGGTATGCGGAAATTCATTAAGGAATATTTCAGTTTTACCCGCTCCGAGTTGCGTATCATCGTAATCCTGGCGGTATTGATATTACTTTCCCTTCTTCCACGTATGTTTTTTCGCGGTTCTTCCCAACCCAACACTCTTACAGCCGAGGATCATGCTGCAATCGACAGTTTTATCCAATCCCTCGAAAAAATAAGTTTTGAAAAATCCGAACCGGTTAAACGGGTACGAGAAGCTAAACCCATACCTAAACCCCGGGAATTCGATCCGAATACGGTAACAACTGCCGAACTTGAAGAAGTGGGCTTTCCTGCCAAAATAGGAGGAAACCTGATACGGTACCGGAAAGCGGGAGGGAAGTTCAAGGCTAAAGCCGATTTTAAGAAATTGTATGGGATTTCCGACTCGCTTTACACAGTATGGGAGAGGTATATTGTTATTGAGGAGATGGAAGGGTTTGAAGATTACAAAACTCAGTTCCCTGTCAAACCTTTAGTTGAATTAAATGCGGCCGACTCGGTTGGTTTGCTGGAGGTAAGCGGCATAGGGCCGTATTTTGCCGGGAAAATCATTCAATACCGGAACAGGCTCGGAGGGTTTTTGTATATTGAGCAATTGATGGAAATCTGGGGCATGGACACCGGCCGTATAGAAAGTATCAGGAATCAGGTCAGTCTTGATTCGTTGATGCGGGTCAAAATGGATATTAACACCATCACCAAGGAAGATTTGAGGAAGCATCCCTATGTTTCATCCCGCATGGCCGAATCGATTCAAAAGTATCTCCAATTTGCCGGATCTTTTAAATCCGTTGAAGACTTGCTGCAAAACCGCCTTCTTAGCGAAGATGAGTATACTAAGCTTAGGCCATACCTAACTGTTGGAGAATAATTCGGACATTCTTCGGTCCGGTTAAGCTAAGCAGGATTCCAGCTCTTTTCGAAATACTTTTTCTTGCACTAAATGATTTTTTTTGATGGAAAAATGGACAAATGCCATTTATTTTTTTACCTTAGGGCAATAAACAGTAAACATCCGTTAATTGTAATTCTCTGTATAATAACTTTTTAAGTATTTCAAATGATTTTTAAAAAAAGCAGGTGAATTTTTTGATTATGATGATTTGAATTAATAAATTTGCGGCTCACTAAAAAGTTATTAAAGAAGATGATAGTTATTCCAATTAAAGAAGGCGAAAACATTGAAAGAGCGCTGAAGAAATTCAAAAGAAAATTTGAAAAAACTGGTGTTATCAAGGAATTAAGGGGTCGTCAGGCATTTGTAAAACCCTCAGTTCAAGACAGACAGCAGAAATTGCGCGCGGTTTACGTTCAGGGATTACAGCAGCTGGAAGACTAGTCTTATACAGGGAAAAGCAGGAAACAGGCTTACAATAAATGCTCCTGCCCATGTTGTATAAGGATGACTTTTTATCTTACCTGCGCTTTGAAAAGCGTTACTCACCTCACACTGTTGCCTCTTACGACAACGACCTGAAGCAATACCATTCGTTTTGCGAGCACACAGGGGTTTTGAATTTTGAGTTGGATTCGGCTTTGATTCGTCTATGGATCGTGTCTATGATTGAAGAGGGTGTTACCACACGGACTGTGAACAGGAAACTGTCAACTCTTAAAACATTTTCCCGCTATTTGATTCGACAGGGCATCATTTCGGTTAATCCCCTTAATAAGGTACTAAAGCCAAAAGTGAGTAAAAGAATCCCTGCCTTTATAGATGAGGAGAAATTAAACCATTTCCTTGATAATTATGAGTTTGGGGAAGATTATTCCGGCAAAAGGAATCAGTTGATTATTGAACTGCTATACCAGACTGGAATGCGCCGGAGCGAGTTGATTGGTCTGCGTACCGGTTCTGTAAATTTCAGCGAGGGGCTTATTTTGGTGCTGGGAAAAAGAAACAAGGAAAGGCTCATCCCTTTTAATAATGATCTTGGAAGACGATTAAAGGAATTTCTGGTGCTGAGGAACGAAACTTTCCCATTGCTGTCAAATGATAGTTTGTTGCTTACCGCAAAAGGACAAACCCTGTATCCAAAGATGGTTTACCGGATAATTACAGATTTTCTGGCCATGGTAACCACCCTTGAAAAGAAAAGCCCGCACGTGTTGCGACACAGTTTTGCAACCCATCTTCTTAACAGGGGAGCTGATCTGAATGCAATTAAAGAACTTCTGGGCCATGCGAATCTTTCAGCAACTCAGGTTTATACGCACAATACGTTTGAGAAACTAAAGGATATATATAAACAGGCTCATCCAAGAGCCACATAAATAAGGAGGTCGCTATGAATATCAAGATTCATTCCATTCACTTTGATGCTGATGATAAACTTCTCGGCTTTATTGACCAGAAGATTACCAAGCTGCTTCAGTTTTACGACGACATTATTGGCGCGGAAGTATTCCTTCGGCTCGAGAAGGTTCAGGACATGGAGAACAAGATCGTTGAGATCAAATTATTTATTCCCGGGAATGATGTGTTTGCGAAGAAGCAAAGCAAAACCTTTGAGGAATCGGCCGACGATTGCGTGGAGGCTCTCCGCAAGCAACTAAACAAGCATAAGGAAAAAATCCGGAAATAGTATTCTCTTTAACTTATGGGGAGAAATGTATTTTTTTGGATAACTACGCTGAATAAGACGGGCTGAGCTAAACACTCAGCTCGTTTTGTCGCCAGGAAAAGGACGCGAAGTATAACCCTCAACAATGATAAAGCAACATTCAAATCTATACAGATAATTTTACGCAGTTCATCACAAATCTTGGCTCAGGAAAGTGCAACATGCCGACAGCTGGAGCTGAAGTTCTTTTTTTAAAGTTTGTTTTCACATCAGAACACAGAATATTTTATCGGAAATCGTAAAACCCGGGCGTTTTTGAAGGGCTCATTTCCATGTAAACACTATGTTATCAATACATGTGAAGTGAATAGTCGGCTTTTGGAAAAAACTTTAAAAAAACGAAAAAATAATTTTGTGATGTAAGGAAAATATTTATACATTTGCAAACCGTTTTTGGAGGGGCTTTCCCCTCCTTCGTTCTCTAAAAGCCGATGTAGCTCAGTTGGTCAGAGCAGCTGATTTGTAATCAGCAGGTCGCGGGTTCGACTCCCTCCATCGGCTCAGTTTTTGCGTTGAAGGCTTAAATACATTTGGAAATAGGGGTTGGGGATATTCCTCAAAACCGGTAAAAAGAGTTCTTAACATATTGAAAAGCTCAGTCAATAGTACGGTAGTAAACCACCGGAATTTTGCTGATTATTCCGGGGAGATACCAAAGCGGCCAACTGGGACAGACTGTAAATCTGTTGTCGTACGACTTCGGAGGTTCGAATCCTCCTCTCCCCACAAAAGGAAAAGTCCGGATACTGAAGGAAACGCGGATGATTTGCATAGGACTTATACCTGGTTGGAATCCGTTCTGCCTAAAGAGAAAAGGTTAGAGCAGGAGACCTTTTTGAATTGGCTGACAAGAACATTGAATTGCGGATTTGCTGTAATCATTGCGGGAATAGCTCAGTTGGTAGAGCACGACCCTTCCAAGGTCGGGGTCGCGAGTTCGAGTCTCGTTTCCCGCTCAGTTCAGCCGATGTAGCTCAGGGGTAGAGCGTTTCCTTGGTAAGGAAGAGGTCAGGGGTTCAATTCCCCTCATCGGCTCAGGGTTTTTATTTTATAGTTTGAAATACTAATAATTGTTTTAATAAAATTTAATTAACTAATAATTGAGTTATGGCTAAAGAAAAATTTGATAGGTCCAAACCTCACGTAAACGTTGGTACAATCGGCCACGTTGACCATGGAAAAACTACCTTAACTGCTGCTATCACAATGGTGTTGGCAAAAAAAGGGTTATCAGAAATAAGATCATTTGACTCTATCGATAATGCTCCTGAAGAAAAAGAGAGAGGTATTACAATTAATACAGCTCACATTGAGTATTCAACAGCTAATCGCCATTATGCTCACGTTGATTGCCCGGGTCACGCCGATTACGTTAAAAACATGGTTACAGGTGCTGCCCAGATGGACGGTGCTATCATCGTTGTTGCTGCTACAGATGGTCCAATGCCTCAGACTCGTGAGCACATTCTGCTCGCACGTCAGGTAAACGTACCTAAGATCGTTGTTTTCCTTAATAAGGTAGACATGGTTGACGATCCTGAACTTATTGAACTCGTTGAAATGGAAATCCGTGAGCTTCTCACATTCTATAACTTCGATGGCGATAATGCACCTGTAATTCAGGGTTCAGCTTTAGGAGCTCTTAACGGCGAAGCAAAGTGGGAAGATAAAGTTATGGAACTGATGGATGCAGTTGACGCTTATATTCCAATTCCTCCACGTGAAGTTGAAAAACCATTCCTTATGCCAGTTGAAGACGTTTTCTCTATCACAGGTAGGGGTACCGTTGCAACCGGTAGGATTGAAACAGGTGTAATCAACACTGGAAACGAAGTTCAGATCATCGGACTGGGTCACACTGCGAAATCAGTTGTTACAGGAGTTGAAATGTTCCGCAAAATCCTCGATCGTGGAGAAGCTGGTGATAACGTAGGTCTTCTTTTAAGAGGTATCGACAAAGCTGACATCAAAAGAGGTCAGGTTATTGCAGCACCCGGATCAATCACTCCTCATACCAAATTTAAGGCAGAGGTTTATATCCTGAAAAAAGAAGAAGGTGGCCGTCACACGCCATTCCATAATAACTATCGTCCTCAGTTCTACTTAAGGACTCTTGATATTACGGGTGAAATTCAGCTTGCTGAAGGTGTTGAGATGATTATGCCTGGTGATAATGCAACAATCACTGTGAACCTAATCTACCCGGTAGCTATCAACAAAGGACTTCGTTTCGCAATTCGTGAAGGCGGAAGAACTGTTGGTGCAGGTCAGGTTATTGAAATCCTGGAATGATAATAGTGTTAGAGACAAGGCATTCCTTGTCTCAAACACGGGTGTAGCTCAGTTGGTAGAGCACTGGTCTCCAAAACCAGGTGTCGGGCGTTCGAGTCGCTCCTCCCGTGCAAACTTCATGAATATGAGAAAAATCAGTATCTATTTCGAAGAGGCATTTAAAGAACTTATCTATAAAGTGACCTGGCCCAGCTGGAAGGAACTGCAAAATAGCGCTATCATTGTAATGATAGCCACAGTTGTTATTGCTCTTGTCGTTTTTGCAATGGACATCAGCTTTGAAAACCTCCTGAAACTATTATATTAATCATTCTTTTAAACGGGTAAATGAGCGATATTGAAAAGAAGTGGTATGTCATCAGAGCTATTGGCGGAAAAGAAAAAAAAGTTAAAGAGCTTATTGATAGCGAAGTAGCCAGGCTAAACCTGCAGGATTACATTTCTCAGGTTTTGATCCCAACGGAAAAAGTGTACCAGATCCGAAACGGCAAAAAGATCAGCAAGGAGAGAAACTACTTTCCGGGTTATGTTCTTATTGAGGCTGCACTTGTGGGTGAAATCCCTCACATATTGAAAAACATAACCAATGTTATCGGTTTTCTGGGTGCCAAAGGAGAGGAAACTCCAACTCCTTTGCGAATCAGTGAGGTAAACAGAATTCTGGGTAAGGTTGACGAGCTTGCTGCAACCGATGAGGAACTTAATGTTCCGTTTTTCGTTGGGGAAAGCGTTAAAGTGGTCGATGGCCCTTTTAACAGTTTTACCGGCACAATTGAAGAGGTGAATGAAGAGAAGAAGAAACTCAAGGTAATGGTTAAAATCTTCGGACGCAAAACCCCTCTCGAGCTGAGCTTTATGCAAGTTGAAAAAGAAGGATAAAAAGAAATTTAAAATATTCATCGTTATTAGTCACGTACATCCAATTAATGCTTCCTGTGCGGATTCAAGAAGATGAAAACCGGTAATCTAAAATAAATTAAGCAGATCATGGCAAAAGAAGTAGACGGCATGATAAAGTTACAGATTCGTGGTGCGGCCGCAAACCCTTCACCTCCTGTAGGACCCGCATTGGGTTCCAAAGGTGTGAACATCATGGAATTCTGTAAACAGTTCAATGCCAAAACTCAGGATCAGGCAGGAAAGTTGCTGCCTGTGATCATAACGGTTTATTCCGATAAGTCGTTTGATTTTATTGTTAAGACTCCACCGGTAGCAGTGCAATTGATGGAATTGTCAAAATTGAAAAAAGGTTCACAGGAACCCAACCGCGTTAAGGTTGCTTCTGTAACCTGGGATCAGGTTCACGATATTGCCCAGGGCAAAATGACCGATCTAAATGCCTTTACCATCAAATCTGCCATGAAAATGGTTGCCGGAACAGCCAGGAGCATGGGAATAACCGTTAGCGGAACTTTCCCGTCAAACATTTAACAAAAATTCACAATGACCAGACTTACTAAAAATAGGAAGTTAGCTTTAGAGAAAATCGAAGTTGAAAAAGCCTACAAACTCAATGAAGCTGCCAAACTGGTTAAGGAAATCACCCATGCAAAATTCGATGCCTCCGTGGATATCGATGTGCGTTTAGGTGTTGACCCCAGAAAGGCAAATCAAATGGTTCGTGGCGTTGTTACCCTTCCTCACGGTACAGGTAAACAGGTCAGGGTATTGGTTCTTTGCACTCCAGAAAAAGTGGAGGAGGCAAAAGAAGCCGGTGCTGATTACGTAGGGTTGGATGATTTTGTTGAGAAAATCGAAAAAGGTTGGACCGACATTGATGTTATCATCACTATGCCCTCAGTAATGGGTAAAATCGGAAAGCTTGGGAGGGTATTAGGTCCCAGAGGACTTATGCCTAATCCTAAAAGCGGAACCGTTACTATGGAAGTTGGCAAAGCCGTAAAAGAAGTGAAAATGGGAAAAATCGACTTCAAAGTCGATAAATTCGGCATCATTCACTCCTCAGTTGGCAAAGCCTCTTTTGACCCACAGCAAATAGCCGACAATGCGAAAGAATTCATTCAAACCATTGTTAAGCTAAAACCCTCATCTGCAAAAGGTACTTATATTAAAAGTATCTATATGTCCAGTACTATGAGTCCAGGCATCAAAGTCGATGCTAAAGCTATTGACGAATAATTTAAACGAGAAAAGATCTCTATATTATGAGAAGAGAAGAAAAGGACGTAATAATTGACGATCTCTCGCAACGGATCGCAAAAACAAAACATTTCTATCTGGCAGATATCTCGGCGCTTAATGCTGCTGACACATCCAAACTAAGAAGGAAATGCTTTGAGAAACAGATTCAGTTGTTGGTTGTCAAAAACACACTCCTTAGAAAAGCTCTTGAAAGATCAGAAATCGATTATACAGCACTTTTTGATGTATTGAAGGATTCTACCTCAATCATGTTCACTGAATCAAACAGTCAGCCCGCAAAACTCATTAAAGAGTTTCGCAAGAAACATGATAAACCCATACTTAAGGCTGCTTGGGTTGAAGAATCAATCTACATCGGTGATGCACAACTCGATGCTCTTTCAAGTATCAAATCTAAAGAGGAACTTATCGGTGATGTTCTATTGGCACTGCAGTCTCCAATGAAGGGCTTGCTTTCAGCAATCTCCACACCTGGACGCAACCTCGCAGGAGCGCTTAAGACATTATCAGAAAAAGAATAATTTTTAATAACATTTCTAAAATTAAATAAGATGGCAGATATTAATGCACTCGCAGGTCAGTTAGTAGAATTGACAGTTAAAGAAGTAAATGAGTTACTCGCAGTATTAAAAGACCAATACGGTATTGAACCAGCTGCTGCTGCAGTTGCTTTTGCCGGTCCTGCTGCTGGTGGTGACGCCCCTGAAGTTGTTGAAAAAACAACCTTCGATGTTATCCTTAAAAGCGCTGGCCCTGCAAAACTCCAGATCGTTAAACTTGTTAAAGATTTAACGGGCCTCGGTCTTAAAGAAGCTAAAGCTGTAGTTGACGCTGCACCTGCACCTGTTAAAGAAGGTGTGTCAAAAGACGAAGCAGAATCTCTCAAAGCACAGTTGATAGAAGCAGGAGCAGAGGTTGAACTTAAATAAAGCAAAGGCTTATAACACTATCAGGGTTTAGAATCCCAGACCGAAATAAAACGGGCGGGATTCTAAGCCTTTTTGCCATTTTATTAGTTTAAGTTCAATATAATCCCAAATCATACATGTCAATCGTTAAATCAAACCAGAGGATTAGTTTTTCTTCCAACAAAAATCAACTGGAATATCCTGATTTTTTGGAAGTGCAATTGAAATCATTCAGGGATTTCTTCCAACTCGAAACAACCCCTGAAAACAGAAAAAGAGAAGGCCTTTTCCAGGTTTTTCAGGAAAATTTCCCTATTTCTGATACCCGGAATAATTTTGTTCTCGAATTCCTTGACTATTACGTTGACCCCCCTAGGTATTCTATTGATGAATGCATAGAACGCGGCCTTACCTACAGTGTACCTCTTAAGGCAAAATTGAAATTGTACTGTACAGATCCTGAGCACGAAGACTTCGATACCGTTATTCAGGATGTTTATCTTGGTACCGTTCCCTATATGACCGCTAGGGGAGTGTTTATTGTAAACGGAGCCGAAAGGGTTGTCGTTTCCCAACTTCACCGTTCCCCTGGTGTTTTCTTCGGACAAAGTCTCCACGCAAATGGAACCAAACTGTATTCCGCCAGAATTATCCCCTTTAAAGGATCATGGATCGAATTTGCAACCGACATCAACAATGTCATGTATGCATATATCGATCGTAAGAAAAAATTACCCGTAACAACCCTCCTTCGTGCTATAGGTTACGAAAGCGATAAGGATGTACTCGAGATTTTTGATCTTGCTGATGAGATCAAAGTTTCCAAAACCGCACTTAAAAAGCTCGTCGGTCACCGCCTTGCTGCCAGAGTACTTAAAACCTGGACCGAGGACTTTGTCGATGAGGATACAGGCGAGGTTGTTTCCATCGAAAGAAATGAAGTGATCATCGATCGCGAAACCGTTCTGGAAAACGACCATATCGACCTGATCGTCGATTCAGGCGCCAAAACCATTCTGCTGCACAAAGAAACAGCAAACATGGTCGACTTTGCAATTATTTACAACACCCTTCAAAAAGACCCTTGTAACTCTGAGAAAGAAGCAGTGATGCATATCTACAGGCAACTCAGGAACTCCGAACCTCCCGATGAAGCTACAGCAAGAGATGTTATCGATAAACTGTTCTTCTCCGATAAGAGATACGATCTTGGTGAAGTTGGCCGTTACAGAATCAACAAAAAACTGAACCTCGATATAGCAAACGATACCAAAGTTCTTACCAAACAGGATATCATTGCAATTATTAAATATCTTATCGAACTTATCAACTCCAAAAGCGATGTTGATGATATCGACCACCTTAGCAACAGGAGGGTTAGAACCGTTGGTGAGCAATTAATGAACCAGTTCAGCGTGGGATTGGCCAGAATGGCCAGAACAATCCGCGAAAGAATGAACGTAAGGGACAACGAGGTATTTACCCCGATTGACCTTATCAATTCAAAAACACTCTCTTCGGTTATTAATTCTTTCTTTGGTACCAACCAGCTCTCGCAGTTTATGGACCAAACCAACCCCTTGTCGGAGATGACCCACAAACGTCGTCTTTCCGCACTCGGACCAGGCGGCTTGTCCAGAGAAAGAGCCGGATTTGAGGTACGTGACGTTCACTATACACACTACGGACGCCTTTGTCCTATCGAAACTCCTGAAGGTCCGAATATTGGACTTATTTCTTCACTTTGCGTGTTTGCGAAAATCAATAATCTGGGATTCATTGAGACTCCTTATCGCAGGGTTGAAACCGGAAAGATTGACCTTACCGATGGCGGAATCATCTATCTGAGCGCTGAGGAAGAGGAAGAACAGGTAATTGCACAGGCTAACGCTCCTTTCGACGAAGAAGGAAACTTCAAAAATCAAAAGGTTAAGACTCGTTTTAACGGTGACTTCCCGCTTTCCGACAGAGAAGGTGTAGCTTTGATGGACGTTGCACCGAACCAGATTGCTTCAATCGCAGCTTCTTTAATACCTTTCCTCGAGCACGATGATGCCAACCGCGCTCTTATGGGATCAAACATGATGCGCCAGGCTGTACCTCTTATTGCTCCCGAAGCCCCTGTTGTGGGTACCGGAATAGAGCATGTTGTGGTTCGCGACTCACGTCTGCAGGTTCTTGCTGAAGGCGATGGCGTTGTCGAGTTTGTTGACGCAAATGAAATAGTTATCAGATACTCACGATCAGAAGAAGAGAAATTCGTAAGCTTTGACGACGATATCAAACGCTATAAACTTCCGAAATTCAAAAAAACCAACCAGAGTACCTGCGTTAACCTTTCACCCATTGTTTCGAAAGGGCAGAAGATTAAAGCCGGTGAGATTCTTACCGAAGGATATGCAACCCAGAACGGAGAACTTGCTCTGGGACGTAACCTGATGGTAGCCTTCATGCCCTGGAAAGGTTATAACTTTGAGGATGCTATCGTTCTTTCCGAACGTCTCGTTCGCGAAGACGTGTTCACATCCATCCACGTTGACGAATATTTGCTCGAAGTTCGCGATACCAAACGAGGTCTCGAAGAACTTACTTCGGATATTCCAAACGTTTCTGAAGAGGCAACCAAAAACCTCGATGAAAACGGTCTTATCCGCATCGGAGCCGAGGTTAAACCTGGAGATATCTTAATTGGTAAAATTACTCCAAAAGGCGAATCCGACCCATCCCCCGAAGAAAAACTCCTTAGAGCAATCTTTGGCGACAAGGCAGGTGATGTTAAAGACGCATCATTGAAAGCCGGTCCTTCACTCTTTGGCGTGGTAATCGACAAAAAATTGTTCTCCCGTTCTATGAAGGACAGAAAATCGAAAGTCACTACCAAACCCATTATCGATAAAATCGATGAAGAGTTCAACAGGAATATCGAGGAACTCAGAAACAAACTAATTGATAAGCTTTTTATACTTGTCAACGGGAAAACTTCACAGGGTGTAAAAGACTATTATGGTGTCGATATTATCGCAAAAGGATTCAAGTTCACACAGAAAACGCTTCAGGAAATAGATTTCAACACTGTTAACCCAAGCAAGTGGACAACCGACAAAGATAAAAACGATACCATAAAAAATCTGCTCCATAATTACCTTATCAAATTCAAGGAAGTCGACGGTACATACAAACGGAAGAAATACAATATCACCATTGGTGATGAGCTTCCCACGGGTATTGTTCGTTTGGCCAAGGTTTATGTGGCCAAGAAAAGGAAGATTACAGTAGGGGATAAGATGGCGGGACGTCACGGAAACAAAGGTATTGTTGCGAAAATTGTTCGCGACGAGGATATGCCTTTCCTTGAAGACGGAACTCCTGTTGATATCGTTCTGAACCCGCTTGGTGTGCCTTCACGTATGAACCTCGGACAGATTTACGAAACGGTTCTTGCCTGGGCAGGTGTTAAACTGAGTTTGAAATTTGCAACCCCTATTTTCGATGGGGCAAAAATTTCGGAAATTACAGATTATACCACAAAGGCTGGATTACCCCGCTTCGGGAAAACCTACCTCTACGACGGTGGTACCGGCGATCGCTTTGACCAGCCTGCAACCGTTGGGATAATCTATATGCTGAAACTTGGTCACATGGTTGACGATAAGATGCATGCCCGTTCTATTGGGCCTTATTCACTTATCACTCAGCAACCACTTGGAGGTAAAGCTCAATTTGGTGGCCAGAGGTTTGGTGAAATGGAGGTTTGGGCTCTCGAAGCATTCGGAGCTTCCAATATCCTTCAGGAAATCCTCACCATAAAATCAGATGATGTTACCGGACGTGCTAAAGCATACGAAGCCATTGTTAAAGGCGAACCTATGCCCCCTGCCGGAATTCCTGAATCTCTTAACGTGCTGCTGCACGAACTCAGAGGTCTTGGTCTAAGCGTGAATCTGATCTAATTTTACATTCTCCGGAACTTCCGGAGAATGGTATGCAGTGTTTTAAACAATTTATTTAATTATCAATATATGTCATTCAGAAGGGACACTAAAGTAAAATCAAATTTTAATAAGATCTCAATCGGTCTTGCCTCCCCTGAGGAAATTCTTGAACGTTCCAGTGGGGAAGTGCTTAAACCTGAGACTATTAATTATCGTACTTATAAACCTGAACGGGACGGATTGTTTTGTGAGAGAATATTCGGGCCTGTAAAAGATTTTGAATGCCATTGTGGCAAGTATAAAAGGATCCGATATAAGGGCATTGTCTGCGACCGTTGCGGTGTTGAAGTAACCGAAAAAAAGGTGAGGCGCGAAAGAATGGGACATATTTCCCTGGTTGTTCCCGTGGCTCACATTTGGTATTTCCGCTCCCTTCCTAACAAAATAGGCTATTTGCTTGGATTGCCTACTAAAAAGTTGGATGCAATTATTTATTATGAGCGGTATGTGGTTATTAATCCGGGGATCAAAATGATCGACGGCGTTAATTACCTTGATTTCCTCACAGAAGAAGAATATCTGGATATTCTGGATTCACTTCCCAAAGAAAATCAATATCTTGAAGACGAGCATCCTGATAAATTCGTAGCAGGAATGGGAGCTGAAGCCCTCTATGAACTGCTTAGAAGACTGGATCTCGATAAATTGTCATATGACTTGCGCCACAAAGCTGGAAACGAAACCTCACAACAACGAAAAAATGAAGCCCTTAAACGCCTTCAGGTTGTTGAGGCATTCCGTGAGTCTAAAGGTATCAATCGTCCGGAATGGATGATTGTGAAAGTGGTCCCTGTTATTCCTCCGGAACTGCGTCCTCTTGTTCCTCTGGATGGCGGACGTTTTGCAACTTCCGACCTGAATGACCTGTATCGCAGGGTTATTATCCGTAATAACAGGCTTAAGAGACTTATCGAAATCAAAGCTCCCGAAGTTATCCTCAGAAATGAGAAACGTATGCTTCAGGAGTCGGTTGATTCGCTTTTTGACAACTCACGCAAAGCAAACGCTGTTAAAACAGACGCCAACCGCCCGCTGAAATCACTTTCCGACAGTTTGAAGGGAAAACAAGGTAGGTTCCGTCAGAACCTCCTCGGTAAAAGGGTTGACTATTCAGCTCGTTCAGTTATCGTCGTAGGTCCTGAATTGCAGTTACACGAATGTGGTCTTCCCAAAGATATGGCCGCTGAACTCTATAAGCCCTTTATCATCCGTAAGCTTATTGAACGTGGTATTGTGAAAACTGTTAAATCGGCTAAGAAAATTGTTGACCGGAAGGATCCTGTTGTTTGGGATATTTTGGAAAACGTACTCAAGGGTCACCCTGTGCTCCTTAACCGTGCTCCGACACTTCACCGCTTGGGTATTCAGGCTTTCCAGCCGAAACTTATTGAAGGAAAAGCTATTCAGCTTCACCCGCTTGTTTGTACGGCATTCAACGCCGACTTCGACGGTGACCAGATGGCTGTTCACCTCCCGCTTGGAAATGCTGCCGTTCTTGAAGCGCAGATACTGATGCTCGCATCACACAATATTTTGAACCCTGCAAATGGAGCTCCAATTACGGTTCCTTCTCAGGACATGGTTCTTGGACTGTATTATATCACCAAGTCACGCAAGAGCACCAAGGAACATCCGGTATTGGGCGAAGGACTTATTTTTTATTCTGCTGAAGAGGTAATTATTGCCTACAACGAGAAAAAGGTACATCTTCATGCGATCATTAAAGTGAGGATTAATACCGAAGTTGACGGAAAACCCGGTTATTATTTGGTCGAGACAACCGTTGGACGCGTTATGTTCAACGAATTTGTTCCCAAAACAATGGGGTATATCAATGAAATTCTTACAAAAAAATCACTTAGGGATATCATTGGTAACGTTCTGAAAAACGCTGGTACCGCTGCAACTGCCAGATTCCTTGATGACATCAAAAACCTCGGTTTCCAGATGGCATTCCGTGGAGGTCTGTCGTTTAACCTTGATGATGTTATTGTTCCCGCTGAAAAAGAAGTTCTTGTGAATGAGGGATACGAGCAGGTTGACGAAGTTCTTGCCAACTATAATGCTGGTTTTATTACCAATAACGAGCGATATAATCAGATTATCGATATCTGGACACATACAAATGCCAAGCTAACCCAGACCTTAATGAAACAGTTAAGTTCTGATAACCAGGGATTCAACCCGGTTTATATGATGCTTGATTCCGGCGCCCGTGGTTCGAAAGAGCAGATTCGTCAGCTCTCAGGTATGCGTGGTCTTATGGCTAAGCCTCAGAAATCCGGAGCTACCGGCTCTGAGATTATTGAAAACCCGATCCTTTCGAACTTTAAAGAGGGATTGTCGGTTCTCGAGTACTTTATTTCAACCCACGGTGCCCGAAAGGGTCTTGCCGATACGGCGCTTAAAACAGCTGATGCTGGTTATCTTACCCGTCGTTTGGTCGATGTATCTCAGGATGTGATAATCACAGAGCATGACTGCGGAACACTTCGCGGATTGGTTGCAACAGCCATCAAAAAGAGCGAAGAAGTAGTGGAAACTCTTTATGAGCGGATACTCGGACGAACCGCGGTTCACGATGTTTATCACCCGCTTACAGGCGAGCTTGTTGTTGCTGCCGGAGAAGAAATCTCTGAAGGCATTGCCAGGTCTATTGAAGAATCACCCATCGAACAAGTTGAAATCCGTTCTGTACTTACTTGCGAATCGAAAAAAGGGGTTTGCGGTAAATGCTACGGACGAAGCCTTGCAACCGGAAATATGGTTCAGATTGGAGAAGCTGCTGGTGTTATTGCCGCACAGTCAATCGGTGAGCCGGGTACACAGCTTACGCTTCGTACGTTCCACGTTGGAGGTACAGCATCAAGTGTTACTTTTGATTCGAGTATCGTTTCGAAATACGACGGTATTGCAAATATCGACGAGTGCAGAACTGTTTCTAAAACTGACCCTGCTACCGGAGATAAAGTGGATATCGTTATCGGTCGTTTGGCTGAACTTAGAATAACCGACAAAAATACAGGGATCGCTCTTACAACCCATAATATTCCCTACGGATCAAAACTTTTTGTGAAACCGGGAACAGAGGTCAAGAGAAAAGATCTGATTTGCGAATGGGATCCCTATAACGCTGTTATTATTACTGAGGTTGACGGACGTATCTCTTTCGAAAATGTTATTGATGGTATTACTTTCCGCGAAGAATCCGATGAGCAAACAGGATACCGTGAAAAGGTAATCATCGAAACCAGGGATAAAACAAAGAACCCGGGAATCAGAATTATGAGCAAGGACAACGAAGTTCTGAAATCATACAACCTTCCGGTTGGTGCGCATATTTCTGTAAATGAGAACGATAAGGTTCTTGCAGGTGATATCCTGGTGAAAATCCCCAGAGCTGTTGGTAAATCAGGCGATATCACGGGTGGTCTTCCAAGGGTAACCGAGCTTTTCGAAGCCAGGAATCCTTCAAATCCTGCTGTTGTGTCTGAAATCGATGGTGAGGTTACTTTCGGTAAAGTAAAACGTGGAAACCGCGAGATCATTATCCAGTCTAAAGCCGGAGAATTGATGAAATACCTGGTACCCCTTTCCAAACAGATATTGGTTCAGGAAAACGACTATGTCCGTGCCGGAATGCCGCTTTCCGATGGTGCAATTACGCCTTCGGATATCCTTGCAATCAAAGGTCCAACCAAAGTTCAGGAATATATCGTGAACGAGGTACAGGAAGTTTACCGTCTGCAGGGTGTGAAAATCAACGATAAGCATTTTGAAATTATCGTTCGCCAGATGATGCGTAAAGTCGAAATCGTTGATCAAGGCGATACTAAATTTCTTGAAAAACAGATTGTTGACAAATGGGAATTTATGGACGAAAACGATTGGATCTTTGGTAAAAAAGTTGTTGTTGAACCGGGTGATTCACAAAATCTGTATCCGGGTCAGATAATAACTGCCAGAAAACTTCGCGATGAAAACTCCATGCTTCGCCGCAAGGACATGAAGCTTATTGATGCCCGCGACGCTGTACCTGCTACTTCTTCACAGATTCTGCAAGGTATTACAAGGGCCTCACTGCAAACCAAGAGCTGGTTCTCTGCTGCATCTTTCCAGGAAACTACAAAGGTGCTGAATGAAGCTGCTATTCATGGTAAGATCGATTATCTTGAAGGTCTGAAAGAAAACGTTATTGTTGGACATCTCATTCCTGCAGGTACCGGAATACGTTCATGTCAGAACCTGGTTGTCGGTTCCCGTGAAGAATACGAAAAGATGAAAGCCGGTGCTACATCTGGCGTTTTGAAAACAGAACCAGAAGAGTAAACATTTTTATTATGGAAGATGATAAATTAAATAAGAACCAGATTAGCATTGAGCTAAGCGAAGAGGTAGCGCAGGGTGTTTATTCAAATCTTGCGATAATAACCCACTCTTCAGCCGAATTCATTCTAGACTTTGTGAGAATAATGCCAGGAGTGCCAAAAGCACAAGTGAAATCCAGAATTATTCTTACACCGGAACATGCCAAACGATTAATGCTTGCCCTAAAGGATAATATTACCAAGTACGAAACGGTTCACGGTCCGATTAAAAAAGTTGAAAATGTAGGAGGAACGGTTCTTCCCATGAATTTCGGAGGACCTACAGCACAGGCCTGATTTTCGAATATTCCATTTAGCTTATTTAAACCCCGTATAAAAACGGGGTTTTTTTTCGAATATACATTACTGGCGGATTTCACTTTGGGATTAATTACTATATTTGTCGCCATCAAAAGAGTAAAAATATATACTGAAATTATATGAAGGGCTTAAGAATCATTGTTTTAGCCAAGCAGGTTCCTGATACCAGGAACGTTGGAAAAGATGCCATGAAAGCAGATGGTACTGTAAACAGGGCTGCTCTGGAGGCTATTTTTAATCCGGAGGACCTGAATGCGCTTGAACAGGCACTGCGTGTTAAAGATAAAGTTGATGGATCAACAATTACAATCCTTACCATGGGACCCGGCCGCGCAGCTGAAGTTATTCGCGAAGGACTTTACCGGGGGGCTGATAACGGCTTTCTGCTTACCGATCGAAAATTCGCCGGCTCGGATACCTTGGCTACATCTTATGCCCTGTCGCAGGCAATCAGAAAAATTAAGGATTTCGATGTGATTTTTGCAGGACGTCAGGCTATTGATGGTGATACCGCCCAGGTTGGACCTCAGGTAGCCGAAAAACTGGGTATCCCTCAGATTACTTATGCAGAAGAAGTTCTCGATATTAAAGGCAAGGAAATAATTGTTAAAAGACGACTTGAACGAGGCGTTGAGGTTGTTTCTGTAACCACCCCGGTTTTGATTACGGTGCACAGTTCCGCAGCGGATTGCAGGCCCCGTAATGCAAAACTTTTAATGAAGTATAAGCATGCCCGAACAATTACCGAGCGTCAGGACGCAACAGAGGATTACCTGAACCTATATCAGACCCGTCCATACCTCAATATCGACGAGTGGAGCACTGCCGATATTGTTGTGGAAGACGAGGCTCTTGGTTTATCGGGTTCCCCAACCAAAGTCAAAAAGATTGAAAACGTGGTTTTCAAGGCTAAAGAGTCGAAAGTTCTCTCGCCATCCGATGTTGAAATCGATGAGCTGATGAAGGAACTTATCGAAAACCATACTATTGGTTAATATTCTTTTCAAGTCGAATTAAAAAAATTCTAACCGTGAATAATATTTTCGTTTATTGTGAGTTCGAAGACGGCCAGGTTGCTGATGTAAGTCTTGAACTGCTTACTAAGGCCAGAAGTCTTGCCGACCAGCTGTCGTGTAAAGTTGAAGCCGTTGTTCTTGGATCGGGCCTTAATGGCATCGACAAGCTATTGTTTCCTTATGGAGTGGATGTAATTCATCTTGGCGATGATAAACGTCTGTCTCCTTACCTTACTTTGCCTCACAGCACGCTTCTTAAACAGGTTCTGGAGCAGGAAAAACCCCAGATTGCATTGTTTGGTGCAACTTCCGTTGGCCGTGATTTGGCTCCCCGAATTGCTTCGGCTCTTAAAGTTGGACTTACAGCAGATTGCACAAGTCTCGAAATCGGTGGACACAGCGATAAAAAAGCAAATATCGAGTACGAAAACCTTCTTTACCAGATACGCCCTGCTTTTGGTGGAAACATTGTTGCTACTATCATCAACCCTGAAACCCGTCCTCAATTAGCCACAGTGCGCGAAGGTGTAATGAAGAAGGAAATCCTCAGGGAGGGTTATAAGGGAGTTGTAAAAAAAATCGATACCGATAAGTTTCTGAGTGATGCTGACTTTGTAGTCAAAATTATTGAGCGTCACATGGAAAACAAAAAGGTGAATATCAAAAACGCCGGCATCATTGTAGCAGGTGGCTATGGCGTGGGTTCAAAGGCAAATTTTAAACTGCTTTTTGATCTGGCAGATGTGCTGGGCGCTGAAGTTGGCGGATCAAGGGCAGCAGTTGATGCCGGATTTGTTGAACATGAAAGACAGATTGGACAGACCGGGGTCACCGTTCGTCCTAAATTGTATATTGCTGTTGGAATATCGGGACAAATACAGCACAGAGCTGGTATGGCCGACTCTGCAATGGTCATTTCTATAAACAATGACCGTCAGGCTCCCATCAACCAGATTGCCGATTATGTGATTGTTGGCGACGCAGCTGAGGTACTACCCAAATTGATAAAGTATTACAAGAAAAACTCAAAGTAACATCAACTTTGTTAACGTAAAAAAACAGAAAGAAAATGGCAAATTTCTTCAATGATAATCAAGATCTGAAATTTCACCTTCATCATCCCCTGATGAAAAAAATCGTTTCTCTCAAAGAAAAAGATTTTGAGGATAAAGATAAATTCGACTATGCCCCGGTCGATTTCGAAGATGCAATGGATAGTTATGAGAAAACCCTGGAAATAATCGGGGAGATTTCCGCCGATGTTGTTGCTCCCAATGCCGAATCTGTCGACCACGACGGCCCTCAGCTTATCAACAATGAGGTGGTTTATGCCAGGGGAACAACCGAGAATCATGAAGTTCTGACAAAAGCAGGACTTGTTGGCATGTCGTTGCCCAGAAAATATAAAGGATTGAATTTCCCTGTGGTGCCTTATGTTATGGCAGCTGAAATAGTCTCCAGGGCAGATGCAGGTTTTGCAAATATCTGGGGACTCCAGGATTGCGCTGAGACGATTCACGAGTTTGCTTCCGAGGAGCTTAAAAATCAATATCTCCCGCTGTTCAACGATGGGGCCACAGCTGCAATGGTGCTGACGGAACCCGATGCAGGATCCGATCTGCAGGCTGTTCAGCTTAAAGGCCAGTCAATTACCGCTACCTACGACCAAGCAAAAGATACATACTATCTTAATGGAGTAAAAAGATTTATTACCAACGGTGATGCTGATATCGCACTCGTTCTTGCACGAAGTGAGGATGGAACGGCTGATGCCAGAGGTCTCTCCCTATTCCTGTACGACAGGAAGGAAGGCGCTGTGAAAATCCGCCGTATCGAAAACAAACTGGGAATCAAGGGTTCACCAACCTGTGAGATGGTCTTCACCAATGCGCCTGCAAAGCTTATCGGCGACCGAAAAATGGGACTCATAAAATATGTGATGTCTCTCATGAATTCTGCCAGACTTGGTATCGGTGCACAATCTGCCGGATTGGCTGAAGCAGCATACCGCGAAGCCTTGAAATATGCTCACGAAAGGGTGCAGTTTGGAAAGGCGATCATTACCTTCCCTGCTGTATATGAGCTTCTCAGGAATATGAAAGTGAAAACTCAGGCCATGAGAACCCTTCTTTATGAGACGGCACGTTACGTCGATATGTATAAAGCCTACACTTTTGCCGCCGAGGATCGCAAACTCGACCCCGAAGAAAGAGCTGAAATGAAGAAATACCAGAAACTGGCCGATGTTTTTACCCCTCTCCTAAAACTGTTCTCAAGCGAATACAGCAACCAGATCGCTTACGATGCCATGCAGATTCATGGAGGTGCAGGATTTATGAAAGACTTTCCTGTTGAAAGGATTTTCAGGGACGCCAGAATCACTACCATTTATGAGGGTACATCGCAGTTACAGGTAGTTGCAGCAATCAGGGGTGTAACCACCGGGGTGTTCCTTGGTCGTATAAAAGAATTCGAGGAGGTAAAGGTAAAACCTGAACTCGAATATCTGAGAAAAATGCTCATGGACCTTACTGTTCAGTTCGAGGAAACTGTTAACGTGGTTAATGCTGTCAATGATGCTGAATTCCTTGATTTTCATGCTCGCCGACTGGTCGAAATGGCTGGGAATATTATCATGGGATACCTCATGGTTCTCGACACTCTGAAAGATGAGGAGTTCAGAAATTCCGCCGAAATCTTCATTAAAAAAGCAAAATCGGATAACTCTGAAAAGCTCGAATATATAAGGAACTCAGAGTTGAAGGATCTGGGGATTTTTAAATACTAGAAGGCTTTTGCTATTTCTGAAAACAGCTTAAAATCAACGGGTAAGCCCGGAGCCTGAAAACTCTCAGTACTTTAGGCAGTTGGACTCCAAAGGTACTTTTTTGGTACATTATTTGATGCTTTAGAAAAAAAGCTCCGTCATGAATAAAATTATCCAACAATTGCTTAGCCTTCTAAAGGAGCACGTTAATCAGAATAACAACGAGATGCAGTATAATCAGGACGAAATTGATAAACTGCTCTCTGAATCTTCATTGAATCCCCGCAAAAAGGATCTCGATAGTATGTATTTTTTGAATCGTCAACTTCTTAATGAGAATTCCGATTTTGTTAAAATGCAGTTGGAACTGTCTGAATTCTTCGAGAAATACAAGCATCTTTTTCCTTCCATTCCAGCTGAAAATCCAATTAAGAAATCCAGTGATTCCTCCTCAAATAAACTTTTGATGCTAACAGTAAGCGGTAAGCTAACGTTTGATTCCACCCACCCGAAGTTTGATAATCCCCAGTTCCTCGACGAACTCCTAAAGTATTATGAAACAAACGAAAATTACGAGATGTGCGATAAGCTTATGAAACTTCGCAAATTGTCATAAGTCTTTTTGTTTTTGCTTTTCCTGAATTCCTTCTTACTTTTATGGGTTCCCATATTGTTCCCATGAAACAAACACCCCGTTTTGTAAGTATCGGCGCCGGAAATGTCGCTACTCATCTTGTCAGATCACTGTGCAGCAATGGATGCAGTCTGATTCAAGTCTACAGCCACACTGCCCTTTCCGCACAAACACTCGCAGTATGCTGGAATGCTGAATATACTGTATCCCCTGAGAAAATCAAAACCGATGCTGATTTTTACCTGGTCTCTCTCACTGACCAGGCATTGACTGGTTTCCTGCGGGAATTCTCAGTACTGGATAAATTGATTTTTCATACAGCAGGGAGCCATGGCCTTGAGGTCTTTGAAGGTAAGTTCGAAAATTGCGGTGTTCTCTATCCCTTGCAAACCTTCAGTAAGAATGTGGAATTGGATTTGACCCCTGTACCACTTCTGATCGAGGCTAAAAACGAACATGCTCTCTTTGAGATACAAACCATCGCAGGGAAAATCTCAACCAGGGTGATTGTTACAGATTCGGAAGCAAGGCGATGGATACACCTCGCTGCTGTTTTTGCCTGTAATTTTACTAACCATATGTATGCTGTCTCTTCCGAGATGCTTCAACGCCAAAACCTTGACCCCGGCTTGCTAAACCCTTTAATCGACGAAACTTTTCATAAATCCAGAGCAATGAGTCCGGCTGAAGCCCAAACAGGCCCGGCCCAAAGGAATGATTCTGTAACCATGGAAAAGCATATAAAAATGTTGGAAAGCCAAACTCTTTTGCAAAAAATATATACTTTTACAAGCAGGAGTATTCAAGACATGAAAGTCTCCGGAAATAAAAGCAGGTAAATGGGTAATTTTAAAGAAGATTTGGCAAAAGTGAAGGCCTTTGTATTTGATGTTGATGGCGTTTTTGCAACTTCCAAGGTTATTTTGCATCCGTCGGGTGATCTGATGCGGACAATGAATATTAAGGATGGTTACGCCGTTTTTTATACAATCAAAAAGGATTACATAATTGGAATCATCTCAGGTGGAACATCCGAATCGGTTAGAACAAGGTTTCAAAAGCTTGGGGTTACCGACATTTACCTGGGATCACACAACAAAGTGACCGATTTCAGGGATTTTCTCTACAAGCATGACCTAAAGCCTGAAAACATACTATACATGGGCGACGACCTGCCCGATTATGAAGTAATGCAGATGGTGGGCGTTCCGACTTGCCCATCGGATGCCGTTGAGGAGATTAAGTCTATATCCTCTTATATTTCAGATAAAGCAGGTGGTGAAGGCTGTGTTCGTGATGTGATTGAGCAGGTTTTGCGTTTGCAGGGAAAATGGATGGATGGAGACGCATTTAGCTGGTAAACTTGGTTTTCTGCAGAAGACCTGCTGCCACTAATTCTGGTGAGGAGGCCTGAAAAAACTTTCGGAAAGTTTTGCTTAATCAGACGAAAATATTCAGTAAGCTTAGTAAACGACATAATCAATACGAACAAAATATTTTGCATTTTAGCCAAATAGTTGGAAACCCTTAAACCCGCACCCATTCAATGATAGCAATCCTTCGTTTAATACGTTTCCAGAACCTGCTCATTATTGGTGCGACACAATATATAATGCGCTATTGCATTATTTACCCGTTTCTCAAGCTTAATAATTTTGAACTTCAACTCAATGATCTGCATTTCTTTCTGCTGGTATTTTCTACAGTATTGATTGCCGCAGCAGGATATGTTATAAACGACTACTTCGATACGGGAACCGATCGTTTAAACCGGCCCGACAAAGTGGTTATCGACCGGAGCATCCATCGACGTCAGGCAATGCTGATTCACTTTGTCCTCAATTTTGTTGGCATTGCATTAGGGATTTATCTTTCGTATTATATAGATGTTATTGAGCTGTCGCTGGTATTTATGCTTGCTACGGGCCTGCTTTGGTTTTATTCGACAAATTACAAGCGTCAGTTTCTGGTTGGAAACCTGGTGGTCAGCGTTATGACGGGTATTGTTCCGCTAATCGTGATTTTGTTCGAATTGCCTCTTCTAAATAAGGAATATGGTCTGATTATGATACGGCATCAGGCGAATTTCAATTACATCTTTTTTTGGATTGCCGCATTTTCCTTTTTTGCATTTTTCACCACGCTGCTCCGCGAAATCATAAAGGATGCCGAGGATTTTGAAGGCGATAGCGCTTACGGGATGAATACCCTCCCCATCATAGTAGGCAGGAAAAACACCAAAATCGTTATATCCTTGCTTATCCTTACCTCTTTGGGGCTGCTTTCATTGGTATTCGTTAGGTTTCTTTTGTTTCGGGGGATATCACTCGATTACATAACAGGGGCATATTTCCTCTTATTTCTGGTAATGCCTTTTGTTTTTTTATTGTATAAAATATTAATCGCCCAGACAAAAGAAGATTTCCATCTTGCCAGCCAGGTTACCAAACTTATTATGCTGGCCGGAATCCTGTATTCTTTTTTAGTCAGATATTTTTTGATGCATCAACTAATCTGATCGCAATGCTTAGGGAAAAACTTAAAAAACACACACTTGTCCTAGCCTCCAGATCGCCGCGCCGGATGAAACTTCTTCAGGAAACAGGTATTCCGTTCAGGCTTGCCATTCCTCTGGATATTGATGAGAAATATCCTGAAGGTCTCAGTAAATTCGAAATCCCCCTCTACCTTGCCGAACTCAAGTCAAACGCCTACGGTGAAATACCCGATAGCGAAATCCTTATCACTGCCGACACAATCGTTTGGTTTGAAAACAAACAAATTGGAAAACCGGTTGACGCCGATGACGCTTTCAGGATACTGACAACCTTATCTGGCGCAATGCATGAAGTCATTACCGGGGTTTGTTTACGAAAGAATTTTCAAACCCGAACATTTTACTCACACAGCGAAGTGTATTTCTCAAAAATATCAGACGAGGAAATCTGGCATTATATCGAAAAGTGTAAACCTTTTGATAAGGCAGGGGCCTATGGGATTCAGGAATGGATCGGTTATATCGGAATAGAACGAATCAATGGATCGTATTTTAATGTAATGGGATTGCCAGTTCAGAAATTGTACCGGGAATTGGAAGTGTTTATTTGATTAATCTACTTTTTGAATATGAAATACCCGTGTTTTGCAAACAAGCACAATGATAACAAAATCAGCAACATGGGTGTTCCATCATACCTTTAAAAAATATTTTTGTTATGATGAAAATCAGGAGCTTTTTTGTGGCATTATTTCTAGCATGTTTTTTATTGCCCGCTCAGGCCGAGGAAGGCTTATGGATACCCATGCTCTTGCAACGCTATAATATTGATGTTATGCAAAAGCAGGGACTAAAACTTAGCGCTGAGGATATATATAGTGTTAATCAGGCCTGCCTTAAAGATGCCATTGTTATTTTCGGGGGAGGTTGCACCGGGGAACTGATCTCAGAGGATGGCCTGGTATTGACCAATCATCACTGCGGTTTTGGCGCTATTCAATCCCATAGCTCGGTTGATAACGATTATCTTACTGATGGATTCTGGGCAATGAGCAAAGATCAGGAACTTCCGAATGCAGGACTGAAAGTTACCTTTCTGATTCGTATGGAAGACGTTACCGGGAAAATTCTGAATTCCATCACACCTGGGATTTCGGAAGAAATTAGAGACAGTATCATCAACATCGAGATTAATAAGCTTAAAAAGGAATCTGTTGAAGGCACGGGTTATAAGGCCGTAATCAAACCCTTTTATTATGGAAATGAGTATTACATGTTCATATATCAGGAGTATACCGATATTCGGCTGGTTGGGGCACCGCCAAATGCAATAGGTAACTATGGCGAAGACTTCGACAATTGGGTATGGCCCAGGCATACCGGCGACTTCAGCTTGTTTCGGATTTATGCCGGCAGCGATAATCAACCTGCCGATTATTCCCCTGATAACAGTCCCTATAAACCTAAAAAGCATCTTGCAATTTCAACAGCAGGTATCGAAGAGGGCGATTTCACAATGATTATGGGATACCCCGGAACAACTAACGAATATATTATATCCGATGAAATTGGTTTGATGCTCAATTCACTCCTGCCCAGAAAAGTAGCCATTCGCGATGCCCGTCTTAAAATTATTGACAAGTATATGCGGCAAAACGACACTACCCGCATTATGTATGCTGCCAAATATCGCACCATCAGTAATGCCTGGAAAAAGTGGCAGGGGGTTATCGTAGGGCTCGAAAGTACTGACGCACTGACGGAAAAGAGGCTTATTGAGGATCGTTTTCAGGAATGGACTCAATCAAGCCCGGAAAGAGCCGCAAAATACGGCGAGATATTGCAAGGACTTAAGACCCAGAATGCATTGCTTTCAAAATACAGTCTGGTTTATGAGTACTCGGGCGAGAGCGTTATGGCAACCGAATTGCTTGATTTTGCTCTCGATTGTAATTCATTTATAACCTCATCCATGGAGCTAAGCCTTGAAGAAAAGAAAAAGGCAGTAGATGCATTTAAGAATACCGCAAATGGCTTTTTTAAGAACTACAACCAAACCATCGACGTGGAGATTTTTGCTGCAGTGGTAAGGTTCTTTTACAATGACATAGCTTCAGAATTCCATCCCGCTTTTTTTCAGATTATCGAAACAAAGTATAAAGGCGATTTTGATAAATTTGCCTCTGAAACATTTAAGAAATCGATTTTCAACAATAAGAAAGAACTTTTCGCCTTGTTGGATCAATTTCCTGAGAGCAGCGAAAAAGTAAATAAACGGGTTTCGAAGGACCCAATGGTGGATGTTTACAGATCCTATTCAAACCTGTATTATGATAGGGTAGTTCCGTATTACATTGATATTAACGCGAGAATGCAGGTTCTTTACCGTTTATATATGCAGGGCATAAGAGAGATGCAGACAGATAAGGTCTTCTATCCCGATGCAAACTTTACAATGCGAGTGGCCTTTGGCAAAGTGGAAGGTTATCAACCTGCAGATGCTATTATTTATGATTATGCAACCGACCTGACAGGTATCATGGAAAAATACCGTTCCGACACAGTGAATTACTCGGTTCCAAAAGAGTTGATCGACTTGTACAATAAAAAGGATTTTGGCAAATGGGTTAACAGAGATGGTGAAGTCCCGGTTTGTTTCGCCGCTTCGAATCACACTTCTGGTGGAAACTCCGGAAGTCCTATATTGAACGCGGAAGGACATCTTATTGGCATCAATTTCGACCGCAACTGGGAAGGGACTATGAGCGATATCTATTATGACGTGTCTATTTGCCGGAACATCGCTGTCGATATCCGATATGTACTGTTTGTTATCGATAAACTCGCCGGAGCTGGTTACCTGATCGATGAAATGGATATAAACGAGGGCGTTGCTCTAAGTCAATAGGCCTTTAAAATATGGAATTACTGAAACTTCATACTCCATATTCCAAATAATCCTTCTATATTTGTAACACGTTTAATAATTTGGTAACACGATGTCGATTAAACGATTTGGCGTATCCCTAGATTCAAAACTGCTTGACGAACTCGACCAGATGGTTCATCATAACCAGTTTTCAAATCGTTCTCAGGCAATAAGCTTCCTGGTCAAAAAGAACATTGTTGAGGAGAAATGGGATAAGGATCAGGATGTTGCCGGTGCCGTAGTGATTACTTATGACCACCAAATCCGTGAACTTCATGCTAAGGTTAACCGCTTACAACACGAGTATCATTGCCTTATTCTGTCAGGGCAACACATCCACATCGACGATCACAGCTGTATTGAAGTAATTGCAGTTAAAGGCCCGGCCGGAAAGATTATCAAACTGGCAAATAAATTTAAAGCTATAAAGGGAATTAAACATAGCGAACTCGTTATGAGTGGAACCGATTGATTTTTTTTGACCATTGAGTAACACGAAATAAAATATAGTAACACATATAACTTACTCCAAAAATGAAAAAGATACTGCAAATTCTTGTTTTTATGACGCTTGCAGGAACAAGTGCGGTCTCGATTGCACAATCTGTTTCCGACACCTTATTAATTGACGAAGTGGTTGTCACCGGATCAAAAATTGAGATATTGCGGAAGAATATGCCGGTGAATATTTCAGTGCTTTCTAAGGAGGATATGAATGAAATCAATGAATCCACTGCACTCACCTCTATAAGCTCAAGAATTCCGGGCGTTTTTGTTACCGAGAGAGGAGTTATTGGCTTTGGCATCAGTTCCAATTCAGCCGGTCAAATCAGCATCCGTGGTGTTTCGGGTACTCCAAATGCGGGAATTTTGGTTCTGATTGATGGGAGTCCCCAATATATGGGCCTTTTCGGCCATCCTCTGCCAAATTCCTATGTTTCTTCCGATCTCGAAAAAGTTGAAATCATTAAAGGCCCGGCTTCAATATTGTATGGATCGAATGCAATGGGCGGTGCTATAAATTTTATTACGAAAAAGCCCATGGAAGATGGTCTTACCGGCGAAGTCGGAATCGGGTATGGATCGTTCAATACGCTGAAATACATGGCAAATACTGGCTACAGGAAAGGAAACTTTTCAATGTTCGCATCCTTCAACCACGATCAAACGGAAGGTCATCGGGATAGCTCTGCCTTCTTAATTAACAATGCCTATATAAAAGCCAACTACTCGGTTAGTGAAAACTTTTCAATATCTGCTGATTACAATATCGCCAAATTATATAGCGAGGATCCGGGGCCGGAGTCTGCACTTAAAGTTTTTACTGCGGATATTCTAAGGGGGAAGGCTTCATTTTCAGTTAAAAACACATTTGAAATGATGGAAGGAGCTTTTTCCTCTTTTATTAATTATGGTGAGCATTCCCTTTCTGATGGCTGGATTTCAACCGATGCCAATTATGGGTTTTCTTTTTACGAGGGACTTGCACTCATGGAGGGAAGCCTTATCACTATAGGTGCCGATTATAAAAACTTTGGAGGGAAAGGCAATAACATCCCCAATGAATATAAGGATAAATGGGTGTCCATTAATGAAATGGCAGCTTATGTTTTTGCCCGTCAAAACATAGAAAAGTTTTCTTTAACTGCAGGCATGCGTATTGAAAACAACTCCAATTATGGAAACGAACTGGTACCGCAAGCTGGATTGGCCTATAACCTTAGCTCTGCAACCAGTTTGAAAGCCTCTGTTTCCAAAGGCTTCAGAAGTCCATTGGTAATGGAGACATATCTTTTCCTGCCCAATCCCGATCTCAAACCCGAAAGTATTCTCAATTACGAACTCGGTTGGGCCCAATCGCTTTTGAAGAACAGGGTTTCAGTCGACCTCAGCCTTTTCTGGCTCGAGGGAAAAAATGCGATCGAACTGATTCCAAGCGATGCGCCTCCCCCTCCCATGAAAAGAGCCAATACGGGATCGTTCACACATAAAGGCTTTGAAATAGAAGGCCGGTTGCATCTATTGAAAAACCTCACTTCCGAATTGAGTTACAGTTATCTGAATATGAAGTCCCCACGCCTTGGTGCTCCGGAAAGTCAGGTTTTTGCAGGATTGAACTACAGAATAAGCAAAATTAGTTTTGTGCTGCAGGCAAATTATATCGGGGGATTATATAGCAGGTTGGACAACCTGGCTACAACAACAGTTTCTGAAGAAGCTGTTGAGACCTACTTCCTTGTAAATGCGGGTGTAAAGTACCGTCCCCTGAAATGGGCTGAATTTTATGTTTCCGGAAAAAACCTCCTGGATAAAAAATATCAGATCAACTACGGTTATCCGATGCCGGGAATCAATCTGATGACAGGTTTAAACCTAAAGTTCTGATCTATAGTAATATATAATTAATCTTCCCTTACCAGCAACTAAATTCTCTGGTAAGGGAAGATCTATTTTTTATATCCTACCCTTGGACGGTTATTGAATTCTGATTGTTGTTGCCTGATAACTTCAAATTGCTTAAGGTATTCGAATATTGCCAATACTTTCTGATCATTTTTTGACAGTTTCCTTTCCATTTCTTCCAGACGCTTCAGAATATCTGCATTCTGTACAATCATTTCGCGAATTCTTACATATATCCGCATAATTTGAATATTGACTTTTATTGCTCTGTCTGAGTTAAGAACACTTGAAAGCATCAAAACACCATGCTCGGTAAATGCATAAGGCAAAACTCTTCGTCCTCCCCAACTTGAAGTCGCAAATTGCGACTTCAAGTTTATATATTCTGATTCAGTCAATTGGAACATAAAATCCAAAGGAAAACGATTGATATTGCGTTTTACCTGCTCATTTAATCTTTTAGTAGGAACTCCGTACAATTCCGCTAAATCCTCATCTATCATTACTTTCTGCCCACGAATCAGAAAAATCTTATTCATTACAATCTCATCCGGTACCGGGAGGTTTTGTGCTATCTCAAGCATATAGATATAGATTAATAGACAAATCGGCAATAGGCTATCTCATTACGGTCGTCACCCCGTCACCCCGTCACCTATAATATATGTCATGAGAATTCAAAAATCAGCGTCTGATTTTCTGTTTTTTTTTATTGGAGCGCAAAATTTATAGGTATTGTAAACACAACCGCCACAGGTTCTCCATTTTGCATTCCCGGTTTCTCGAAGGCAGGAAGCAATGACACTACTCTGACAGCTTCTTTCTTCAGAAGATCAATATACTCTTCTACATTTTCTGTTGGACTGCCTTCAGCGGGCATGTAGCGTATTACAGTTACTTCGCCAATTACTGTGCTTTCTTTTTTGTCCTGGTCCACAGCGATAAAATCATCTGTGTTGGTAAC
>CAMAZH010000038.1 GCA_945863035.1 Chitinophaga pinensis
CTGGGTTAAACCCTGCTGCGAATAAAAATTGTTCATTACCAGAAGCGAAACAAACTGTTTCATCATTTCCTCATCGGTATTGATGCTGTTTTTAACGATGTTCTGGGTCTGTTGGTCTGCCCCCGGAAGAAGAATATCGGGATCTATGGTCGGATTCATTAGTTTCCCCGACATATTGATAACGCATTCAACAGGGACTCTCTTTCGGGAGGTTTGTTGCTCGGGATCGGGATCAAGAGCTGAAATTGTTGTTTTTAAACTGTAAATAGCTTTTAAGTCGATGTTTGCGTCGGATGGTTCACCGTTCCAGCTGATTCTTCCCCCTTTTTCAACAACAAACTTTTTATTGATCACATTCTGCAAGGTAAACAGGTAATCACCCTCCTCAATGTCAATGTCTCCATAAATCTCAAATTTTCCGAGAGTGTTTATCAGGATTTTTAAGCTTCCTGTTCCCCTTCCCTTGATAATATCCCCTACCTTGGGATCGAAAATAAGTTGGACTTCGGCGTCTGGTGTAACTTCCAGATTGAAACTCATCTGCATTCCTTTCATTTTAACCTCGTATCGGGGTTTTGTTTCTTCATATTCTGTCGCGGATCCCATGGGATCAACCCAGTCGATAAAATTTCTGACAGCTACCTCTTCGGTTGCATAAAGAGGGATGAAAAACACCGAGTTGCGTTCCGAACGGGCTGTAATATTCATGGACAGGTTATCTGTGGGTCCGCTTATGCGAATTATGCCTCCCGCGAAAATCCGACCGTAAAACAGGGGGTTGTCCTTTTCCGAGGTGTTCAGAAAGGCGAAGTTGTCAGTCTCAACTTTAATGTCAAGGTTAAATTCCTTAAAGTACTTACTTGTTATGGTGCCTTGCGCAACCGCTTTGTTTCCTTTTTCGTCAAAGGCCTCGAAATTTTTCAAAATAACATTGTTGTGGACAATCTTCACATCGTTACTGAAATTATAGCGGGTCTGAAGGTAGTTTACAAGAACAGAGGTTTTCATTAGCCGGAGACTGCCGTTCATCTCGGGTTGTTTGGTCGTCCCGGTAAGCGTAAGCTGTCCTGTGGCAATTCCCTTGAGATCGGAAACCAGAAACGCGGCATAGGGCTGAAATATATTAAGCTTGAGTTTATCCATATCCCCCGTGAAATTCATCGATTTTGTCTGAGGCGAAAAATCGCCCTCTATTTTGATTGCTGGTGTCAATCCTTTCCCAAGAAATCCCTTGATGTGTATTTTTTTGAGGCTGTTGTTCCAATTCGCAAGCAATTCCCCTTCCCCAAGATTTTCTCCGTTTATAAAAAGGTCTTTCATCTGCAAGTCCGAGAGAAAGGTGATGTTATGAAAAGGGTCTTTAATGCTGGCCTGCCCCGACAAGCGGCCGTCAAGCTGCATTTTGAATTTCCGGGTAAACAGGTTTAAGGTGGTTAGATTCATGTCGTTGAAGCTAAACCGGAGCGCGTCATCCGAGTTCTCGGACACTGTTCCGTAGACAAGGAAGTTCTGGCTCTGATTGAAAATCGTAAATGAATCAATGGCAATGGAGCTGGTGTCAATCGAAACTTTGCTCTCCGAAATATGCCAGAGGGTGTCGTTGAAGTATATTTCCGAGGGATCAAAATGAACTCCGATGATCGGGTTTCTGCTTTGCGTGTTTCTCTGGAAACTGGCAATGGCGTTAATCTTACCCTGGTATAGGGGCTTGGTGTTCGAATCCCATTCAAGGCTTATTCTGGCAGTGTCTTTTTTCAGCTTTGAGCTAATTATCAGACTGTCAATTACCATTTTGTTGCTCAGAACAAGAGTGCTGCTGGTTGTTATTAAATTTACGGTCTCCTTGTCGCTTTGGGATTTTATACTGAGATTCTTCCATACATTCCCCTTGAAAACAAAGAGTGGTGTACTGGCATTGAGTGCGATGTCCTTTATTTCCGGCTTGTAGTGCCCCGAGATTTCGGAGTTATTGCCCATATCGTAACCAGGCATGAAAAAGGCAATAAGGGGATGAATGTTTTTCAGCCTGATGGAAAAATCAAAATTGTTTTTATCAGTTTTGGTCTCGAAATTTGTGGTTTTTTCTTCGAGAGAGGGCAAATAGTAAGCCGTGAGGTTTTTAAAAGAGGAGGGCAGGCTGCTGAACCGGTACCTTCCTCTTATATCCGCGTCCATAACATCCGAGTTGATTCTGATGCTGTTGCTGTCGGGGGTGTTTATGGCCTGAAGACTGAGGTTGTATATCTGAAGTTGGTCGTCTTTCTTGCGAAACAGAGAGTTTACAATTCGTATTTCCCCGTTAAGTTGGTCGATGGTTTTGCCCGTGAAATTTGTTTCAAGAAGAAATGAGGCGAAATAACCAGGATCATTGGTCCCCAGGTTAAGATAGTAAGGTCTTGCTCTGGATACGTCGGCCGTAAATGCAAATTCAGGATTCTCATTGGAGAAGTTAACCTTTCCCAAAAACTCCATTTTTATATTGGGATCGGTAATGCTGAACGATCCGTCAAAAACCTTATCGGTTAAAGTACCTGAAAGGTCTATGTTTTTATAGTTGTAGCGGTTGAGTTCCAGACTGTCGATTAATCCGTCCATCTTGGCATACATGCCGGTCTTGGAGGTGTAGCCATTAATGTTTGCGTTCATTGTGATTCTCCCAACCAGGGAATCCTGCTTCATGAATTTGCCCAAAAAGAAATTCTTGGTTTTCAGCCTTCCCTGAAAATAAAGGGTGTTGGCGGTATCCGGTTTAAGCAGGATATCGGAGGAAAACTCACCCAGGCTGGTCTTAAACGTGCCGTATGCGACGAAATCGTCCAGATAACCGGTAAACTTCCCCGAATATTTGATGGTTCCCAGTTCGGCAATGGATTGGGGTATTTTAAGTCTTTTGTTCTTGTCCCGACCCGGTATTTTCAGATTCCTCAGGTCCTCGGAATTTGTCTCGAAACTGGTGAAGTCATAATTCATAAATGCCGTTTTAATATCGGGCAGGCCATACATCGTGAAATTGGCTTTTAGGCGCGTGTGATCATTATAAGAAAGGAGCAGGTCGGTTCCCTTCAGGTTGCTGACCTGTCCTTTCAGATAGCCTGAAAAGCTAAGCTCCTCGTCGTAACCCTCAAGGTTTGTGGCAAAATAGGAAATGTCGCTGAATGAGATGAGGGAGGGATCAAAGTGGAAATCAATGCCCACCAGATTCACGAAGTCGGAAAAATCCTTGTAATCGAAGAAGCTTAATTTGAGGAAGTCGGCTGATAGCGTCGAGTGGGGGGTTAAAAGACTTACATTGTCAAAGTCCATATGCCTGTTGGAAAGGCTCATGTTGGAATTAAACTCGGTTATTGTCAATCCGCTTTTTTCTCTGAGGCTTAGTTTTTTAATCGTGTATGACAAGGTATCTCCAGACAGTTGAAAATCTTGCAGGTTGAAGTTCATATCCCGCATATCCATGTCGGCGTAATTCAGCCCGCGCGTTACAATATTCCTTCCTTCCCGCGAATAATGAAAGCGGGAATCAATCAATTCCACCTTATTAATCCCGACGGAAAACTTTGAAGAGTCTTTTTTATCTTTGTGTATAATCTCATCCAGGATAAATCGAATGTTCAGAACTCCCGACCTGTCAATATTGAAATGTATGTAAGCATCCTCTATGCTCAATCGCGAAATCACCATTTCTTTGTTCCTTCTGCTGTATCTTTTTAGGCTGAGCTTGATTTTTTCGGCGAAAAGCAGGGTGTCACCGTTTTGATCTTCAACATATATGTTTTTCAAAACCAGACGATTCACAAAAGTCACGGCAACTTCATCGATGGATATTTTCGCGTCGAGATTTGCAGAGATCTTTTTGGTAACAACAGAAGTGAGGTAGGTCTGAATTTTGTTGTTTTGGAGGAACAAAATTCCCAATGAAGGTATCGAAATCAGTACCAGTAAAAAGATAAGAAATATTTTAAAGATTTTTTTGATATTTTTGGGCTTTAATCCTGATGTAAAAAAACGAAAAATTGTTCAGATTATTGACTAATATTGATAAAAATGAGTACTACCATTCTTGGAATTGAATCTTCTTGTGATGATACTGCCGCTGCGGTAGTGAGGGATGGTGTTTTACTCTCCAGTGTAATTGCGAACCAGGATGTGCATATTCAATACGGGGGAGTTGTTCCGGAGCTCGCTTCCAGGGCTCATCAGCAAAATATTGTTCCCGTGGTTGATGCTGCCTTGAAGAAGGCTGGTGTCAGAAGCGATGAAATTGATGCAGTAGCCTTTACCCGAGGTCCGGGTCTTCTGGGTTCTCTTCTGGTTGGCACTTCTTTTGCAAAGGGATTCGCGTTGGTGCGAAACATACCGCTTATCGAAGTGCATCACTTGCAGGCTCACGTACTTGTCCATTTTATTGAGCAGGATGGCTTGTCGACCAGGAAACCCGAGTTCCCTTTTCTTTGCCTGTTGGTATCAGGCGGCCACAGTCAGATCGTGTTGGTTCGAGACCATCTCGATATGGAAATCATCGGCAAAACAATTGATGATGCCGCCGGGGAAGCGTTCGACAAAAGCGCTAAGCTTTTGGGATTGCCCTACCCGGGAGGGCCATTTGTCGATAAGCTTGCCAAACTGGGTGACGAGGCCCGTTTTACCTTCAGCAAACCTCGCATACCCGGACTCGATTACAGTTTCAGCGGATTGAAAACTTCAATTCTGTATTTTCTTAGGGATCAGCAAAAGCTTAATCCTCACTTTATCGAGGAGAATAAAAACGATTTGTGTGCTTCGATTCAAAAAACAATAATCGATATTCTTATGGACAAGCTGATCAAGGCTTCCGGTGAGTATGGCATTTCCAGGATAGCTCTGGCTGGCGGAGTGTCGGCAAATTCGGGCTTGCGCAACAGGATTGAAGCCGAAGCCGTTAAGCGAAACTGGGACAGTTTTATCCCTGAATTCCGGTTCACAACCGACAACGCGGCTATGATAGCTATTACCGGCTATTTTAAATTTGGCAAAAAGATTTTTGCTCCCTGGAATATTTCACCCCTTGCGCGAATGGAATTTTAAAGTTCGGAATTCAGAGTCTCGATGCCTTCTTCGAGGGTTTGGTAGAAGACTTTCTCGAGATCAGGATTGACCCCTTCGCAGCCCTTTACAACCTGTTGTGCCCAATCCAGATATATGAGTTTCCTTTCGGTGCTCCAATCCAGGGGGTAAGAAATAATATCTTTGATATTACAAATTTTATCGGCAATCTTCAGCTTTTTAGCCCCGACACTGTGCCCGGGAGCGTTTTTTACCTGAAGCTCTTTGCGAATGGAATAGGGTAGTTCCTTATCGTCGGTAACTTCAACTACCATTCCGCTAACCACACTTCCAAAGGCTTGGGTGATGTCGTCAACTGTGGCATCAGTATCTTCAATTATATCGTGCAATAATGCGGCAATCAGCAAATCCTCATCGTTTTCGCCGCAATCACTAAGCAACTTGGAAACCTTGAGGGGGTGATTGATGTAGGGGATCTGGTTGTATCCTTTTCGTCTCTGGTATTTGTGCTTCTCTGCGGCATAAACAGCTGCCGTAATCATCCTGTTATAATCCATCTCAATAAGAAATTTGCTGCGAAATTATAAAATTGGCGCGCTCTTCTCTAATAATTTCCAATAAATCGGTATTAATAATTTAAATTAGCATCCTTATTAATCGTAATTTGCCGAAACTTATATCATTAAGCAGAATCAATATTGTCTCAATTAAGCTTTATGGGTAGATTGGTAATCTTATTTTCTTTTGTGTTTTGTCTCTGCAAAACAGCTTTGCTTCCCGCCCAGGTTGATGAAGGATTTACTGGATTCAGCACTGATGAAAGGTTTAAGCAAATCTCATTGGCTGAAGGTCTGTCGCAGAGCACGGTTTTTTCAATTATTCAGGATAAGAAAGGATTTATATGGGTTGGAACGCGGGCAGGGGGATTAAATGTTTATAATGGGTACGAGTTTAAGGTTTATACTACGCGGTCGACGGATAGCTCCACAATTAGTGACAATGAAATTACCTGTATTCTTGAAGACCAAAATCAGGTAATATGGGTGGGAACCCGAAACGGTGGTTTAAACAGGTTTGACCGGAACACAGAGTCGTTTACCCGTTATTCATTTGCTGAGGGAGTTGCGAAATCAACGCTTTCCCGCTCCATAAATATTCTTTACGAAGATAAAAGCGGGACGATCTGGGTTGGAACACGACGGGAATTTCTACGGTATGACAGGGAAAATGACGAGTTCATTCCGGTAAAGGCAACCGCGCAAGGGACTATTGAAAACGTCAGTGGAATTATGGAGGATAATGCGGGCAGACTGATTCTCGGGACGAAAGAAAGGCTGGTATTGCTTAATCCTGCTGACTCCCACGCGATAAGCTATGATTTCGACCCTGCAGTTGCCCGTTTGGTAAGCAGTGACAAAAAAGTGCCTGTTTGCTTTAATATGGATGGCAATGTTTTGGTGGGTAGCCCTGAAGGATTGATTCTTCTTGAATTCGGGAAAGATGGGTTTATCAGGCTTCCTATACCTGAAAATTCCCCGATTGCATTATATAATGATATCCGTACCATTTTAAACGAGGATGACAAAGCTTATTGGTTTGGAACCTATGATGGTTTGATAAAATATGATATTGAGCAAAATAAGTACCAGGTTTATACCCATGACGAGAACAATCTTCTCAGCCTGTCTCATAATTCGGTCTACTCTTTTTTCAGGGATGTCAATGGGAATTTCTGGATCGGAACCTGGAATGGAGGAATTTCTTTTTTAGCTAAAAACCAGTTGAGGTTTGAGCATTATAGGCATCAGATCAATAACCCTTTTAGTTTGAGCAATAATGTGGTTTCTGCTTTTGCCGAGGATAAACAGGGCGTTTGGGTAGGTACTGAGGCTGGTGGCTTAAATTATCTGGATACCCGGACCTGGAGAATGCATGCTTTCGAAAAGTGGGATTTTGGTTTGGATTCCCTTGCAAGCATTAACGTGAAAGCTGTCTTTGTGGATTCCAATAGAGGATTGTGGGTAGGTACGTTTGGTGTTGGTCTGAAAAAATATGATAAAAGCTCGGGGAAGTTTGCCACTTTTCTCCCGGGAAAAAAGGTTTTTGCCATTGTGCAGGATACTATCGGAAACCTTTGGATCGGATGCCAGGACGGGTTGTATAACATTACCGAAAGAGGGGTTCTGCTCAAAAGGTACAGATCCGATCCGGAGGATATGAATAGCATCAGCAATAACCATATAATGTCAATTCTTCTGGATTCAAAGAAACGCTTATGGTTTGGAACCAAGGGTGAAGGAGTGAACCTTTATCACCCGTCCAATGACAATTTTGTTAGGATACCTGTGGATTCTGTAACCCGGATTAACAGTAACGATTATGTTAATTCATTGTGTGAGGATTCGCGCGGAAGGATTTGGGCAGGAACCAATAATGGTCTTTATCTCTATAACGAGAAGTACAGTGCAATGGTACTTGTTCAGGATGAAGGCCTGCCGGTTGATGTTGTAAACAGTGTTATTGACGACAGGCTCGGACATTTATGGATATCCACCAATCAGGGGCTTACTCGGTGGTCGCCGGAAACAGGAAACATCCGTTATTATAACGTTAGGGATGGATTGCAGAGTAATGAGTTTAACCGCGGCTCCTGTTTCAGACACAGCAATGGCAAACTGTTTTTTGGAGGCATCAATGGCTTTAATGTGTTCTCTCCGGCTGATATTGTGGATAATCTGGTTATTCCCCCCGTAATAATCAGTGATCTTCGGTTATTTAACAAAATTGTTAAGCCGCATTCACAGGGATCACCCCTATCTGAAACAATCGATGAATCTGAATCAATTACGCTAAAGCACAACCAGTCATTTTTCGGTTTCGATTTCGTTGCCCTCAACTACATCATGCCTGAGAAAAACCAGTACGAATATATGCTGGAGGGTTATGACGCAGGTTGGAACTATGCAGGAACCTCCAGAAGGGCATCCTACATGAATTTAAAGGCTGGTGACTATATTTTCAAGGTAAGGGCTTCCAATAACGATCTTATCTGGAATAAAGAAGGGACTTCGATTAAGGTCAGGGTTCTCCCTCCCTATTGGAAAACAGTTTGGGCCTATCTTGTATACTTGTTGTTGATTCTAAGCTTTTTATTTGCTTTGCGGAAACTGATAATTATCAGAATCGAACAAAACAGTCTTTTGGAGCACGAACGACTCGAGAAGGCTCGTATGGAAGAGATAAATCAGATGAAACTCAGGTTTTTTACTGATATATCTCACGAATTCAGAACCCCGCTCACCCTCATTTCCGGACCCCTTGAGAAGCTTAAGAATCAGGAGCTTAGTGTTCAGGAGACAAAGTACCTGTACAACATTATGAGCCGCAACGTCAGCCGGTTGCTTCGTTTGGTAAACCAACTCATGGATTTCAGAAAAGCAGAAAACGAGAAGCTGAAACTTCAGGTCAGGACCGGCGATCTGGCTGTGTTTATTGGGGAGATTATTGACGGTTTCCGCGAATCTGCTCAAAGTAAAAATATTGTGCTTTCTTATGAGATTAAAGGAGTTGTGCCTGATATGCAGTGGTTTGACAGGGGAGCTATCGATAAAATCGTTTTTAACCTTTTGGCGAATGCTTTTAAGTTTACACCGGCCGGAGGGCAGATTGTTGTTGTATTAAATTGGGACTACAATCGGGCGGCGATTAGTGTTTCCGATACCGGGGTGGGGATTTCCAAAGATGATATCGGAAAGATATTCGACCGCTTTTTCATGGTGGAAGATAATTCTTTTACAACTAATTCCGGAACCGGAATTGGCCTGGCCCTAACCAAAAAACTCTCAGACCTTCATCACGGAAAAATATCCGTAACCAGCAATCCGGGCATGGGAAGTTGCTTTTCTTTCAGTTTTGCTGTCTCGCGCCAAGCCTATGCTGACAATGAAATTCTGGCTGATGAAAGGATTGCAGACACTTCTCAACAGGTTCCGCGTGAATCGTTTAATGAGGTTGACTCTACCCGGTTTCAGGAAACAGGGAAAGAGGAAAAACAAATAATGCTAATTGTAGAGGACAATGATGATCTGAGGAATTTCCTGAAAGTCAGTTTCAAATCCTTTACTGTCATTGAAGCAGCCAATGGCAAAGATGGTCTCAATCTTGCATTGGGCAAATTGCCTGATATCATTATATCCGACGTAATGATGCCTGAAATGAACGGATATGAATTTTGCGCCCAGGTAAAATCCAATTTTATTACAAGTCATATCCCTTTGGTGCTGCTAACTGCTAAAACTTCACTGGAGTATAAAATAAAAGGGCTGGAAACCGGCGCGGATGCTTATGTAGACAAGCCTTTTGATTTTAATTTTTTGGAAGTGCAGGTCAAAAATCTACTTCTGCAAAGATCAAGATTGAAAAATAAGTATTCTTCTTTCGTCGCCTTAAATGAGATAACCGATTTGGATGCTGAAGATCCTAATCAGCGATTTCTCCAAAAAGTGTTTGAAATCATACGTGAGAATGTTTCTGACCCGGAATTGTCGGTCGACTCCCTCGGAAAAATGATGGGACTTAGCCGTGCCCAGCTTTTCAGAAAGTTCAGAGCTATTATTGATAAATCCCCAAGTGATTATATCCGGGAGGTAAGGTTAAAATTGGCATATGGTCTACTTTCCAATAAGAATTATAATATCAACGAAGTAGCCTTCAAATCTGGCTTTTCCAGCACTTCCTATTTCATAACCTGCTTTAGGAAATATTATGGAAAAACCCCTGGGGAAATATTGGAATCGAAATAGCTTTTTATTGGCTCCTGTCCTAAATCACTGTCACAATTCTTTTTTTTATTTATGTGCTAATGCGTTGGAAATTAATGTGTCTATTGCTAAATCTTTTCAACCTTGCAACATAATTGAAATCCCCGTGCAACGAATTCAAAACAGAATGTCTCAAAAACTAAACATTTTGATACGGGATTGATATGGGTTTTTGTGTGTATCAGATACTTTTATTTATCTCAAAAAACTAAAATTTGTGAAAGCATTCCTGAACCGATACTTCTCTGCAAGCCCCAGGCGATATCTTATTGAAATAACAGTTATTATAGTACTAAGCATTCTGCTTTTAATGCTTATATATTTAATATTAGAATAGGGTCACTTTTTTATTCTGAGACTACAACTCAATCAATTACTACTAACTATGAAACATTTTTTACCACTTGAAATTTTAAACAAGCTTGCTTTTTCTGTTATTATACTATTGGCTTCCACTTTAAGTCTGTTTGCTGCTGCATCAGGCGGAATAACAGGCACTGTGGTTGAAGCTTCTACCAATGTGCCTTTACCCGGTGCCAATGTTAGTTTAAAGGGAACCAGCATTGGAACCATGTCTAACCTTGAAGGAAAGTTCAGAATACAAAACGTTCCGGAAGGTAAGTACACCCTCCAAATATCATTTATTGGGTATATTACTCAATTTATTGAAGTTGAGATTTTAGGAGGGACAGAAATAACACAGATTGTAAGTCTTGCAAGCGACGCGCTTGATTTAGAGGAAGTTGTCGTATCAGCTCAGTTGCGCGGACAAAGAAGCGCCATAAATCAACAGCTGAATTCGGATGCCTTGGTAAGTGTTGTTTCTTCGGATAAAATTAAAGAGCTCCCCGATGTAAACGCCGCCGAGGCAATAGGTAGACTCCCGGGTGTTTCACTGAACCGCGTAGGCGGAGAGGCTTCAAAAGTTGTGTTGCGGGGACTGAGTCCTTCGCTTACTTCAGTTACTATAAATGGTGTGAAAATGCCCTCCACCAGTGCCACTGACCGATCGGTTGATCTGAGCATTATTTCACCCGAACTTCTTTCAAATATTCAGGTGTTTAAAAGTCCCACGGCAGATATGGATGGTGATGCCATTGGCGGTATTATAAACCTTGGCGTTACCAAAGCGCCCCAGGAATCAAAAGCTGTTGTAAGGATGTATGGGGGATATAACGGATTGGATAAGGACCTTAGCAATTACAGGGGATCCACTGAGTTGAGCAAACGCTTTTTCAATAAAAAACTTGGCGTTATTGTTCGCGGAAATTATGAAAACACCAACCGTAGTTCCGAAAATATTTCTGTGGGCTGGGATGATGATGATTCAACACAGTTTTTAGCCGATAATCTCAATCTTGTTGATATTACCAGAATTAACAAAAGGATTGGTGGCGATTTGCAGCTCGACTATGATTACAAGACGGGAAGTATTGTGGCTCAATCCTTTTACAGTCAAAAACATACAGATACAAAAACTGTTAACAACAGCATTGCGAATGCAGGTAGCGTTACAATGGAGCCAAGTCATTCCAAAAACCTGACGTCAACCTGGCAGACGATGCTTTCAGGTAAGCAGATACTTCCTTTTATGGAGATAAATTGGCTGGCATCACAAAGTAAAACAACCGGCGATAATTATTATGATGTTAGGCTTCAACTCGTTCAAGCCGCGGGTGTTGATCAAACAGCAGCTCCTTTAACACCTCAGGAACTGGCAGACAAAAGAAATTTTAATTATGAGTCGGCATGGCTTCACCGCTACTATTTTGAGCCGGCTTTGATGACGCAAACCAACCAGACCTTAGGTATCGATTTTAAGTCGGATTACAATGTCGGTTCCTGGTTGAGCGGATTCCTGAAATTTGGAGGCAAATACCGGTCTGATATTCGTGATCGGGATATTGATTACCAGATACAAAACTGGTATTATCTTCAGCCACAGGCCCGGGATGCCGCTGCTGCTCTTTGGCCCTATGAAATGGACAGGGGTGGGCTGTCGGGGGATATGATTATGCTTAGCAATTTCTACGAACAGGAAACCGGGATGGAAATTCATGATAAGGAATACCTAGTTTACCCGAATATCGATATGAGTCTCCTGGACAAGTGGCATGAAACGCAGAAAAGCACAATAGTAAACCAGAATGATGAAGAATACCTCAAGTACAGTGTAAATGAAAAGGTTTCTGCAGCCTATATAATGACCAAGATTTCCTTGGGAAAGTGGCTTACTATGATTCCCGGTGTTCGGTATGAATATTCCGATAACTCCTATACCGGGGTTGTCTCTTCTCTCGACTTTAATGGCTCATTTGGAAGCAAATGGGATACAACCAGCTATCAGAAATATGGTGAGGTTTTACCCAGTTTGCACGTGAAAATCAAACCCTTGCAGTGGTTCGATGTGCGGCTCTCCGCTGTGAAAACCATTGCCCGACCTAATTATAACATGGTTACTCCTCGGGCACGTCTGGATGTCACAAACAATAGGATTTATCGCGGAAACCCAAACCTTTTGCATGCCATCGCCTGGAATTACGACGCTTCGGTTTCATTCTTCTCAAATAAATTCGGTTTATTGACGCTGGGCGCATTTCAGAAGGATTTCGATAATTATTTCACGAAAGCCGAGCGCACCATGTCGCAGGAGGAGGCTTTGTCGCTCGGTTATCCTGCCGGAGTTTATGAAGTTAAGGAAGACTATGCCAATTTTGATAATTCGAAAGTGTATGGGTTTGAAATAGATCTTCAGGCAAATTTCAGTTATCTGCCAAAACCACTGAATGGCCTTGTCTTTAACTTCAATGTTACTCGCCTCTGGTCGCAGACCTATGCTCCTCTTTATCATAAGATTACAAAGTACAATGCAGCCTTACGTCGTAATGTTGTTGACTTTGACAAGTCGTATTGGGAAGATATGGAAACCCGCCTACCTGATCAGGTCGAGTGGATTAGCAATACTTCCGTTGGATATGATTATAAAATGTTTTCCGTCAGGTTTTCGATGATCTACCAGTCTCGTTATCTGAATGCTTTCAGTTCTGTTGCCGAATTGGCAACAGTAAAATTCACCCAAAAATACACAGATAGTTTCCTGAGATTTGATGTTAGTTTTTCCGCGAAAATTACCAAGCAACTCTCAATTCTTGCAAACCTCGCCAATATCAATTCCGAGAGCGAGAAAAGCTATGTCTATTTGCCAAAATACCTTGCCAATGAAAATTGGTATGGCTCTACAATCGATCTTGGTGTTCAATATAAATTTTAACTATTTGCTGCTTTGTTATTTACTAAATCTTAACTCCTATGAAAAACCTTTACAAATTTATCATGAGCTTTTGCCTTCTGGCGTTCATGGCTCTATCACTGAATGCGCAAGAAACCCGGATTATCAGGGTGGAAGGTTGGGACCCCTCTAGCGGTGCCAGTGTTGATGATTACAATAATGTTCTTTTTGATGCAATTATGGCCGACACTACGGAACGGAAAACAAATCCCAATGTTATTTTCGAATTGGTAAGGGGACATTCGTATCCCCAGGGAAAAATCCTGAAAACCTATGATTTCCATCTGCATATCAGGGCTGAGGAAGGCGATGGCTTTTTGCCCATGTTGGTTCCCGGTAAGAATACCGCAGGTGCTTATGGTTCCGATTATATATATGCCTATAACGATCTCACGCTAGAAAATCTTTATATAAATTGCTTTACTCCCGACGGTAAAGTGCTTAATCGCTCAATCGAATTGAACGGTTTAAAAATGAGGGCTGTTATTGATGGCTGTTTCATTGATGGTGACAGGGGTGGAGCCATTGCCGTTATTGGTGACTCTACCAAATTGTATATCACCAACGTGCGTGCCGGTAATCTTGGACACCGGATCACAGTGGGTGGAAATGGCAGGATTATGGATCTCCGGCCAACTGCGCTTTATGTAGATACTCTCGTTATGCAAAATTGCACAAACTACAACTCCAGCGACCGTATCATCAGAAATATGGGTACTCTGGTAAATTACCTGCTTTACGACCATAATACTGCAATTAATAATGTTGGCTTCCATGGCGCTTTGCAACTTGGGAAAGTACGCACAGCCATTGTAACCAATAATGTTTTTGCCAATACAATCAGTATTGGTCATGTTGACAGCAGAACTGCAGAACAGACACAGCCAGAGAAGCATTTCTCGGTTATTTCGATGGACACCACCTCAGCGATTCCGAACCCGGTTGTTGTTATAAGGAATAACAATATATTTACCGACGCAGCATTGACTGACGTTTGGGCGAAATATGATTCAGTGAGTGCACCTTGGGAAATAACCCCTACTCTGGAAACCGCTATCGGCGCTGGCAATGTGGCAAAGGCGTGGTTTGCTGAGCCTCTGAACTTCGTGACGTTCTGTGGTCCAATATCAGAATATGTTGATGCATATTTTACCAATCCTGCTGCAACCAGTTTTCCTGAGAATTGGTGCGTTGGCGGACAGGGTGGTTATTTCGCGGATGAACTCGATGCATCCTATGGCACAACTGCAGTATCATATACGGCTGCCGATATGATGTACCCTGTAGGCGATTTGAATTATTACCCTGAATTGAAGTCCCAATGGCTTGAGGGTATCGATCTTACTCCAAAAGCAACAAATGCATTCCTTTCCGACCTGAAAGTTGACGGCGCTTCGATAACAGGGTTTGTCCAAAGTACCACCTCTTATAATGTTGAGCTGGCAAACGGCACCACTCAGGTTCCCGCAGTTTCTTATACCCTGGCCGATGATAAGGCTTCGGCTAATATCGCAAATGCTGCGGCTCTTCCCGGCTCAACCAAAGTGACGGTTACTGCCGAGGATGGCACAACGGTTCTGGAATATATGATCAATTTCACAGTTGCTGTTGGCATTCGCGACAATAGTGTGAAACTTTCCGGAAATTATCCCAACCCATTTACAGTTAGCACTGAAATCACTTATTCTATTGGTAAACCCGCGCGCGTTGAATTAACTGTTTTCGATCTTACCGGCAGAAAACTCAATGTGCTTGTAAACCAGCATCAGCCAGCCGGTAACTACAGTGTTACATGGAATGGGGATAATGCTTCAGGAAAAAGCCTTCCCAAAGGAATGTATTTTTACAGGCTGTCAACGGCTGAAGGCGATGTAACCCGATCAATGCTAAAACAATAATTTTTCTTAGTTAGTGCTTTTGGATTGTTCATGAGAATCATTGCAGGGTAAACTGGCAATATGCGAGTTTACCTGCAATGACTCTTTTGAATCCCGATCCCATGTTACGGCATGGGAAAAATCAAATTAATTACAGCCACGCAAGTAAACTCTCATTTTTCAAGTCAATTCTTCATGCACACGCTCCAAAGGGTAATCCTACTTCTGCTATTTATTTTTCTGTCTCAGACCTTCGGGTTTACACAGGAAAACACACGGTACCGATTAAACAGCAACTGGGAGTTCTGCCAGTCTGGATTAGGCGGCCCATGGGAAGTATGGCGCGATAAACAGCACCAGGTGCTGCCCTGGCAGAAAATTTCTTTACCCCATTGCTATAATGCATTTGATGCGGTTGATCCCGACATCCGATATTACCAGGGAGAAACATGGTATAGAAAGCTGCTTTCCATTAACAACCCATTCCCTGGTGGCCGTACACTCCTTCATTTCGAGGGAGCAGGACAGAAAACCTCAGTTTATATTCATACAAAAAAGGTTGGCGAACACGTTGGCGGTTACGACGAATTCACAGTCGACATCACCGATGCCATCGCAGAGTTCTCCCAAAATAAAGCCCTCACCGATAAATTCAAAAATCAGCTTCCGCTGGCTATCTGCTCAGACAACAGCAGAGACCTTGAAATGATGCCCTCCAACCTAAGCGATTTTAACGTTTATGGAGGCTTATACCGATATGTGAACCTGGTTTATGTGCCGGCGATTTCAATTGAACAGGTTCAAATCCAAAGCAATGTTGACCCAAAGGGCAAAAAAGGATCTTATTCTGTTTCGGCAAAGCTTTATAATCCGGAACAAAAAGGAAATACATTGGATTTTACTGTTCGTATTACCGACCCAAAAGGAAATCAGGTATTCCTGCGGCAAATCTCTGAGGAATCAATTAACAACGAAATGAATCTTTGCTCGGAAGAAATTAAAAACCCCGAGCTCTGGTCACCCGATCAGCCCGCTTTATACGAGTGTCATGTAACAATCAAATCAACTGACGGAACCATGCAGGTTACGGAGAAATTCGGTTTCAGGAATTTTGAATTCACTGAAAACGGGCCATTCTTTCTAAACGGGGAAAGACTGCTTCTCAAAGGAACACACCGCCATGAAGATCATGCCGGAGTTGGCGCTGCTATAAGCGAACCGACAATGCATAGGGAAATGCAAATGATAAAGGATATGGGGGCCAATTTCATACGACTGGGACATTACCAGCAATCGCGTATTATCCTTGACTTGTGCGATTCGCTCGGAATACTGGTATGGGAAGAAATCCCATGGTGCAGGGGAGGGCTGGGAGGAGAAACCTATCGTGAGCAGGGTCGCCGTATGTTGAGGAATATGATCAATCAGCATTACAATCATCCATCGGTAATTCTGTGGGGACTTGGAAACGAAAACGACTGGGCAGGCGATTTCGAATCGTTTGAAAAAGACTCAATTCGTGGCTATATGAGCGAACTCAATGCCATTGCCCATCAACTGGATCCTTCCAGGAAAACGTCCATCCGCCGATGCGATTTCTGTTCCGATATTCCGGATGTGTATTCCCCTTCCATTTGGGCAGGGTGGTACCGGGGACTGTTTACCGAGTATAAAAAAATCTCCCTCGAAGAGATGAAAAAAACCAAGCACTTCTTTCACGCCGAATGGGGTGCCGACAGCCATGTCGGGAGATTTAACGATAATCCATTAGGATCACTGTCGGAAATCCCCGTTGGCGAAGGAGGCGACGAAAGAGAAGGCGATTATCTCCATAATGGAGGCTCACCCAGGGTTTCAAAGGACGGGGATTGGTCGGAATCTTATTTTTGCGAGTTGGCCGACTGGTATCTTTACGAACAACGGAGCATGGACTGGCTTACAGGTTCCGCACAATGGGCATTTACGGATTTCTCGACTCCCTTAAGGCCTGAAAACCCAATCCCTTTTGTTAACCAAAAAGGACTGGTTCAACGCGACCTTACTCCCAAGGAAAGTTATTATGTTTTTCAGTCCTATTGGTCGGAAATCCCTATGGTTCATATCCTTGGACACGGATGGGATATCCGTTCGGGTAAAATCGGCGAGGCAAAACAGCTGAAAATCTATTCCAACTGCGCTGAAGTGGAACTATTTGTCAATGGCGTTTCAGCGGGCGTTAAAAAAAGAAATAAGAATATTTATCCCGCTTCCGGCTTGAAATGGGATGTCGTTTTCAGAGAGGGAACCAACACATTGAAGGCTGTTGCCACCAGTGGAAAACAAGTCCTGCATGACGAAATTTCATTTTTATACCAGACCGCAATTTGCGGAGTCCCTGAATTACTTAGTCTGCAGCAGCTTGGATCAAACGGGGATACAATTTCTGTTTGTGTTTCACTAACAGACAAGAACGGAACCCGTTGCCTTGACGGTAATCAGGTTGTGCATTTTGGAATAACAGGCGATGGACGCTTGATTGATAACCTTGGGACATCGAATGGCTCCCGTGTTATTCAGCTGGCTAATGGGAAAGCTTGTATTCGCGTTGTAACCGAACATGGAACTTCTGTTATCAGTGCAGGAATTGAAAACTTTGAAACCGCATTTCTTAAGGTTTCCGGGCCCGGTGAGAACAGCGATGAGGATGTTTTTTCAATCCCTGAAATAAAGAAGATTATGGCCGGAGCTTTTAACTTCCAGCTTCAAAATCCGACTTCACATCCCAAACAGATGCATATTGATAACAATTGGGTGCGGGCAGTTTTGTATACAGGGGTCATGGATGCATGGAAATCCACGCACGATAGCCTTTACCTGAAAGAGGCAATCCGTTGGTCGAATAATGTGAAATGGAAGCCGGGCCCCCGCTTTCGCCATGCCGATGATTTGGTTTGCGGGCAGGTCTATGCCGATATTGCCTTAGAGACAAATCGTCCGGAACGAATTCTTCCTCTTTTGCAACGGGTGGACTCCATTATGCATGCTCCCATGGAAGGCCGTGAGGACTGGTGGTGGTGCGATGCTCTGTATATGGCTCCCCCTCTTTATGCCCGAGTTGCTGAGATTACTGGCGATCAGAAATATATCGCTTACATGAATCGACAATTCCGGGATGTCACGGAATTCCTATATGATCAGGAAGAACATTTGTTTTACCGCGACGACCGTTATTTCAGTCAATTGACAAAAGCCGGGGAAAAGGTCTTCTGGTCGCGCGGAAACGGCTGGGTAATGGGAGGAATAGCGCGGCTTTATCCGTTTTTACCCGCCAATGATCCTTCCCGTGATTTCTATATCCGACTTTTTCAGGAAATGGCTTCGGAAATAAAAAAGGCACAGCTGCAAAACGGACTCTGGAGCGCCAGTCTTTTAGACCCAATGGAATTTCCTGCTCCTGAAACCAGCGGATCCGCCTTTTTCTGTTATTCCCTTGCATGGGGAATAAACGAAGGAATACTCGACCGGGAAGAATACCTGCCATGCGTGCAGAAAGCATGGGGAAGTCTGGTGAAATGCGTGCACGAGGACGGCAAACTGGGCTGGGTTCAACCCATTGGTGCACAACCCGATCAGGTAACAGCTGACGATACCCAGGCATATGGGGTTGGAGCTTTTTTACTCGCGGGAAGTGAAATGCTGAAATTGAATGAGGAATTTGCCAATAAGTACTAGTTAATTAAAAATCTACAACAATGAATTTCAAAACTCACATCCTGTCCATATTCATTCTTTTTTTTCTTATCGGGGGAGTAAAGGGCCAGGCAATATCCGAGCTTATTAAATTCGATCAGGATGGTAAACTCGTTTACATCCCATTTGCAAATAAAGGTGAAAACAATGCTGTAAACACGATTCCTGATTTTTCCTACGCCGGGTATAAATTCGGGGGACATTCACTTCCTGTTGTTCCCGTTGTAATAGCGATAAGCCCTGTGGAGGGCGATAATCTGCAGCAAATACAGGATGCGATAGACGCGGTTTCCGCCATGCCCGCTGACCTTAATGGAATTCGAGGGGCAATATTGCTACAGGCTGGCAAATACAATGTAAGTGCCCCGTTTTCAATTAAGGCATCGGGGGTTGTTCTCCGCGGACAAGGTCAGATGCCTGCCGATCAGGGAGGGACAGAGCTTTACTCCATGTCGGCCACCCAGCATGATTTTATAACATTCAAAAATATAGGTGGAAGCGTATCTTCAGACGGATTACTTCTGGATACTATTATTATCCCTAAATCAATCCTGAAAGATATTGATGACGGGGATTACTGGGTTACATGCGATGTTGCTCCTGCAGTGGAAAGTGAATTATACGGGGATAAAACAATCAGCTTGCAGATTACGGCAAATAACGGGGATTTTATTGGCTACGACAGCAAGGAAAACACAAGAATGAACAAACCCTTTCTGCTCATTGGTCTTTATTTGAACGATAAAAGTAAGGATACCGTCATTACTGTTTACCCAACTGATGATGCTTATGTTCAAGGTGGCATTTCTGCATCGTTAAATTTCGGCGCTGATGGTACGCTGGCAGTGAAAAATGCCGGAGTAAATGCTAATACAACTCGCGAAATATTCATGAAATTTGTGCTTCCTGCTCTGGATGCCCAGGTAATATCGGCGGAACTTCATATTTTTTGTTCTAATGCAGGAGATACCGAAATTAATCAGCTTGATTTTGTCTCAGCTATAACTAATGATGATTGGTCAGAATCCACAGTAACCTATGCAAACCGACCATCCGTTATTTCAAGTCAGCGAATAACAACCCCATATGTAGCAGTTGGAGCCAACAAATTTTCCGTAACCGATGCGGGAGGCTTCAATGTCGGAGATAAAATATTGGTTACCCGGACACCAAACCAGGCATGGATAACTGCTATAAAAATGGATCTGCTGAGTGCGATTGATCCGGCCGCATTGAATTGGTCTCCCGATGAATACAAAATTGGATACGAGAGAACAATCACCGCTGTAAACAGCAATGAAATCACTATTGACATCCCACTTGTTCAGACTATCACAGATAACTACGGTGGAGGAGAAATCAGCTTGAATAACAGTGGATTGCGCTTAAACAATTCCGGCATTGAAAACATGTTTATCAGTTCTTACTATGCGGCTGAAGATGATGAGCTTCATGGCTGGACGGCCATAGTTTTCAGCGGGACACAGGATTGTTGGGCCAGGAATGTTACTGCCAGGCATTTTGGCTATGCCTGTGTCGAAATTGTGAATGGTTTTACCACAACCGTTCAGGAATGTGCCTTGTTGGATCCGAAATCTATTACCACGGGAGGCAGAAAATATCCCTTCAATATTGAAAAGGGCTCATTTAATCTCTTCCAACGCTGCTATGCACGGGGTGGAAGACACAGTTTTGCAACCGGATCAAGGGTTGCCGGACCTAATGCTTTTGTTGATTGTTTGGCTGAGCAGAACTTTGCCGACATAGGCCCGCACCATCGGTATGCAACAGGGACTTTATTTGATTATATTAAAGGAGGTGAGACAAGGGTTTGGGACAGAGGTGTCATGGGAAGCGGGCATGGCTGGTCAGGGGCACAGACAATGTTTTGGAATCTTGAAACACCAGGCAATGTAACAAAAGTTGACAGTCCTCCTGGAGCAATGAACTGGGGAATTGGCTGCTCGGGACAAACCAAAGAGGGCGCAGGGTACTGGGAGAAATGGGGAACGCACCTGCTTCCCCGAAGCTTGTACCTCAAGCAACTGGAAGACCGTCTTGGCCCAGAGGCTGTTTTGAACACAACTACACTTGCCCAACGCAATGGTCGCATTTGGGATGCATTGTCTGTGTGGAAAGGAATCGGGAGTTTGGAGGATTCACTGCCTTCCAAAAATTCACTGCTCGCTGACTTGCGGAGCAATGATACCACTTTGACTGCTTTTAATCCTGCTACTCTCAGCTACACCATTAAATTTCAAGCCGGTGTATCAGTACTCCCTGCAATTACCTGGATGAGCTATGACACTGCCGCAACGGTTCAGGTGATTCCTGCTGTCGAAATACCCGATACAACGCAACTGTCGGTTACAGCAGGCGACGGAACCTCGGTCTCGGTTTACAATATTATTATGGCATTCATGTCTACCAATGCTAACCTTACTGGAATAAAACTGGACGGGACTCTCATTGATGGATTTTTACCCGCTCAAACTGATTATACAATTGAATTGCCTTATGGCTCAACGATTATTCCGGTTGTAACTTTTACAAAAGAGGATGCACTTTCCACTGTTGTGAAAACTGATGCTGCCGGATTGCCTGGTTTGACTGTTCTGCTTGTAAAAGCAGAAGACGGACTTACAAGTCTGGAATATAGGATTCAGTTCAAGCTTGCAGAGCCTTCTCATGTTAGTACACTTTCGGATTTGAAAGTTGATGGTATTTCGGTTTCTGGCTTTAATCAGGAAACTTTTGAATATAATATCCATATTTCGCCAGCTATAGTTGATATACCTGAAATAAACTTTACTCTTTCAGATCCAAATTCCTCAGCAGTTGTAACAAATGCAACAACCTTGCCCGGGACAAGCACTATAGAAGTCACAGCCCAGGACGAAACAAGCGTCAAAACCTATACGATTCATTTTTTGTTGACGACTGGTTTGGATCCGACCTTTGTTCAACGCGTGAAAATGTACCCGAACCCGGCATCCGCTTCATTTAGTATTGAATTGCCAGGGATATTGAAAAACTTGCCTGAAATAATGATTTGCAATGCCGCTGGCCAGATCCTTGTGAGAAAACAACTTGAAAACCTGAATTCCGAAATTTCTGTTGAATTCATGAATGATGGGATCTACCAAGTCATCCTGATCTCGGATAAAGAAGTCGCATGGCGAGGCTCTTTACAGAAAATCGAAAGCCAAACTACTAAATAAAAGACTCTACCAAACTAAAAACCAATTTTATGAAAAAGAATCCGGAACTTTGTAAAGCATTTTTAAGGGGAATAACAACAACCATATGGTTGATCACACTCTTTTTTGTTATCCCATTTACCACTCATGCGCAGACTGCCAAAGAATATTCTGCTGCAAATAAAGCTGCATTCCTCGATGATCTGAAAAATGGCGCATATGACACCTTAATTCTTTCTTCTTCGGGAGGGATTTATGAGTTTACCGGGAATGTGACACCTGCAAAAAGTGTAACTATTCGTGCGAAAACAGGACTGGCTGCGAAACCTCTTCTGACTTTCAATAGCACCTCCACCGGCACCACAAATTCTTTTATTGCACCTGCTGCTGCCGATCTTGTGCTGAACTTTATCGGGTTGGAAATTAACGGCTTTAACATAAACCCCGTTGGATCACAGCCCTTGTTTATAAGAACCCAGACAGCGGCAACAAATTGCAGCGTTATTATGAGAGATTGTTACCTGTACAATTTTAATAATGCGAATTTTAATGGTCTTATCAGACTGGATGGCCCAGGATCATCCATGGATATCCAGGGAAGTACATTTGACAACTGCAGCGGAAGAATGCTTCACTTTTATACACCAACAACCGTTGCAGGGGTGGCGAATTACGGAGATCTCGTGCTGTTTAACAACACCTTCAGCAATATTTCCGGATCTTCATCTGTGGTGTTCTATCGTTCTGCCAGTGGGTTCTTTGCCACGGGAGTGAATGCGTTCATTGACCATTGTACCTTTTCTAATTATTCAACAACTGCTTCTGATGGTATTTTGAAATTCAGGCAAATGACAGGAGTTATAAACCTGACAAACAGTATATTCGATCAGGTTGCCTTGGGCTTTTCTTTCGCGCTTCCGGTCCCAACAATCGATTATTGCTATCTTGCCGGATTCGCAACTCCGCCCACAGGAACAAACACAATAGCAACCCCGCCGATTTTTGCTGATGCTGCATCACTTAATTTCGGTTTAACCAATGCGGGTTCACTCGTTGCGGGAGATACCTATACTGCTGGGAATTCAATTTATTACATTTCTCCAGAAGTAAAGACATTATTGCAATGGGTAGACAATACTCATGTTAAAATTGGATTTAACAATTTTATGGAACAAGCATCGTCTGAAACACCTGCAAACTATGCTGTCAGTGGAACCGGAGGTTTAACTCTAACACCTTCTGCTGCAAGCCTTGATAAAAAAGTAGTGACTCTTACAATTGAAGATATGTCAGCACTTGCTGTTGGCCAGACAGTTGTTGTTACAACTTCTGATCTGAAGGATTACACGAACGAGTCAATCACTCTAAACACCGTTGCGACGCTTACTATTCCTTCGGCCCTGCTAAGCGATTTAGTGTTGGACGGATTAACACCTCTTTTTGACAAAAACACTTTTATTTATGATGCGGTCCTTCCTGAAGGAACTATTAACGCACCAGCCTTGACCTATACAACCGAGAGTAGTTTGGCCAGTGCCGTTGTTTCAAATGCGGCGGTCTTACCCGGAGCTTCAACCATAACTGTTAACTCAGAGTATGGTATTAAGCAACAGGTTTACACCATCAATTTTACTGTTGCCAAATCAACTGATGCCAAGTTAACGGATATAAAAGTTGATAATGTTTCACTAACAGGTTTTTCATCTGATGTGCCGAGCTACGATGTGGAATTGCCAATAGGAACTACCGTGGTACCAACAGCAATAACATATGCTTTCAGCCAGGCAAATGCAACCGCCGTAGTCGTCGACGCAGCCGCTCTCCCTGGTACAACTGAAATTACGGTAACCGCTGAGGATGGAACCACCAAGTTGGTTTACAAACTGAATTTTACGGTTGCTTTGGCACCGTCAACGGATGCAAGTTTATCCGATATTAAAGCTGATGCTGCAACCATCGCAGGTTTTGCTTCTGGTGTTCTGGTTTACGATATTGTGTTGCCCTATGGAACAATTCTTGTTCCAACAACAACATACACCTTCAATAATTCAAAAGCAACTGCTGTGCTTGCTGAAGCAGCCTCGCTCCCCGGAACAACCGAAATTACGGTTACAGCTCAGGATGCGACAACCATACTGGTATACAAACTCAATTTCTCAGTAGCAGAACCTTCAACCGATGCCAAACTTTCAGAAATAAAGGTTAATGGAACGACGGTATCTGGTTTTTCAACTGATGTTTTGGCGTATAATCTTGTGTTGCCCTATGGAACGACAGTTGTTCCAATTACTACCTATACTGTTAACCAGGCAAATGCTTCGGCCTCTATTGTTGAGGCACTTGCTCTTCCGGGATTTTCTGAGATTACCGTTACAGCTCAGGACGGAACAACCAAACTTGTCTATCAACTTAATTTCACCGTTTCAACGGAACAGTTCACTTCCAGGGAATATGCTGTTGCCGACACAGTCGCTTTATTTGCGGATTTGACCGCAGGTGCATATGATAATTACATTCTTACTTCAGAGGGAGGAAACTATGTTTTCACTAAAGCCGTTGTTCCGGCAAAGAGCCTTACTATAAAGGCTAAAGGGGGATTGGCATTAAGGCCAATTCTTTCGTACTACACTACTCTTGTTGCAGGTTCAAGCGGCTTCTTAAACCCGAAAACAGCAGATCTGACAATTGGTTTGGAAGGTCTTGAGCTTAATGGACTTAATATCGGTGCAACCGGCGATAAGACTCAACCCATCCTTATTAAAGCACTCGCATCTGCTACAAATTGCAAAGTGATCATACGCGATTGCTATATTCATGATTTCAATAATATGGAAGGTTCCAACACCAACGGTCTAACACGCTTTGAAGGTGCCGGTTCATCAATTGATATGCAGGGATCCACAATGGATAATTGCAGTGGCAGATTGCTTTATTTCTATACTGTTGACACCCGTTATGGCGATATCACTTTAATAAACAATACATTTCGGAATATTTCCGGAGGATCACTTATTTTTTACCGGACATCTGGCGGAATAACTTCAAAAGGCGTTAATGTGACTATCGATCATTGCACTTTTAGCAGTTTCACTCCTACTTCAACCGACGGTATTTTCAAATTCAGGGAAATGAGCGGATTGATAAGCATTACAAATTGCGTTTTCGATCAGGTTGCATTGGGCTTCAGTTTTGCCAATCCCGATGGAATGGCTCCTCCTCAGGTTATCGACAATAATTACCTTGCCGGTTTTGCGATCAAACCTGCCGGGACAAACAATCTTACAGTTGCACCGGTATTTTTGGATGCCGCCGCCCGCAATTATGCAATCACCAATTTCCATTCTTTTAATGGAAGCGACGGCGCCATTGCAGGAGATACCCGTTACTACACTTCCGCATTTGCTTCGAGCGGATTGGTCACAATTGATAAAACCCATGTTAAAATGGTGTTCAGCAAAGCTTTGGATTTAGAAACTGCTGTATCTGTATCAAATTATGCAGTAAGTGGTACAGGTGGATTAAGCCTGACTCCTCTTGCTGCTATTCTTGGGAATAGCAGGGAAGTAACTTTAACAATCGAGGATATGACAGGACTTGCGGTTGGGCAGACGGTTGTTGTCACCGCTACTAATCTTAAGGATGACATGAGTCAGTTACTGGTCGGTAATAATGTGTCCACACTTGTAATCCCTTCTGCTTTGTTGAGCAATTTAAGCATGGATGGAGCAACAATCAGCGGTTTTGATAAAAACACCAGCAGCTATCAGATTGAGCTTCCAATTGGCACAACACTTGTACCCGTTATATCATACACAACTGAAGATCTCATTGCAACAGCAATTCAAACGGATGCTGTGGAACTGCCCGGCACAACTTCGATTGTTGTGACAGCTCAGGATCTTGTTACCAAAAAAACATATACGGTGGATTTCACAATGGCTAAATCGGATGATGCTCATCTCGCAGATCTGCAAATTGCCGGGGCAACTATCAGTGGTTTTGATCAGAATACCCTCGAGTATGCTTTGGAATATCCTTTTGGTACTTCATCTGTACCTGTTGTTGCCTATACACTTGCTGATCCCAATGCTACTGCAATTAAATCTGATGCAGCTTCATTGCCCGGTTCAACAACAATTACGGTTACAGCCGAAAATGGTACAACCGAGATTGTTTATACCATAACTTTTTCCATAACAGAGCCCTCACATGATACACGCCTCTCCGATGTGAAAACCGATGGTGCAACCATCCCTGGTTTTGAACCCGGAACATATAGCTATTCCATTGACTTGCCCTATGGCACAACCGCTGTACCGGTCGTTTCCTATACAATAGGAGGTGTAAATGCAAGTGCAGTTCTTACAAATGCAACTTCTTTGCCAGGCACCACAACTATAGAGGTTACAGCCGAGGACGGAACAACGATTGTTACTTACACAATTGATTTTACAGTGGCTACAGGTATTGTGAATAATCAACAGAAAGAGTTTGTCCTTTATCCAAATCCGGCCACTACCATGATTAACCTGAGGAGCAATAGTGATTACCTTGGTCAGTCCTGGACAATAGTTTCGGTGGAAGGAAAAATTGTCAGCAACGGAAAGATTGATCAGCCGGAGCAGATGATTGACATTACTCGTTTAACGCATGGAAACTATATTTTAGTTATCGACCGATTAAATGTTCATCTGATGTTTGAAAAGCAATAATAGAATGAAGGACATAAAAGGGATTTCCAAAATGTAAAGGAAAAATCAGAGCCTTTTAAGACACTCTTTACCCTCTGTGTGACTCTACTGCATAATTCAATGCACAGAGATGCACAGAGGTGCTAAAGAGAATTATTCAGTAGACCGTCATTATCTTTCAGTTTTCTTTTTTAGTATTATTATGAAACCGAGTAAACAGAATTACCATGAAAAATAAAAGAACGCTTTTTAGTTGGGCCACCTTAATTGTGATAGTATTAAGTGGATCTTTTGCAGGTTGCGAAAAGGACGAAATTAAACCGACGTTTAATGACGCAATTACTTATGGCAGTGTAAAGGATATTGATGGCAATTCATATAAAACTGTCACAATTGGCGATCAAATCTGGATGGCCGAGAATCTGAGAACGACCAAATACAATGACGGAACAAAAATTCCTTTGGTAACTGTTGACACTCTTTGGGGGGCACTTTCAACTGCCGGTTACTGCTGGTATAACAACAGTGCATCTGAAAATAAAGCCGCTTATGGAGCACTTTATAACTGGTACGCTGTAAACAACGATAGCCTGAATATCGCCCCGGAAGGCTGGCACATTCCAACCGATGCTGAATGGACAGCACTTACAACTTATCTGGAAGGTGTGGATTCCGCAGGAGGTCCATTAAAAAGTGTTGAAGGCTGGAACATACCTAATATTGGAGCCGACAATAGCACCGGTTTTACTGCAATGGCTGGAGGCTTCCGTGATAACCTCACAGGCGTTTTCCATAATATGGAAAGATATGGCTTTTTTTGGACCACAACTCAAAGCAATGCCGCAAATGCTTGGTACCGCGGTTTAGGTTACGATTATATTTATGTTAACCGATGGGCTTACGACAAAGGTGATGGAATGTCTGTTCGTTGTATAAAAAATATGGATATTTAAACCAATATAACTTTAAACATGAAGAGATATACCCTCCTGTTATTTGTTTTTCTTTTTGCTCTTCCATTTGGTCCTGCGATATTCTTGTTTGGAAGTACTGCTGAAGCAAGCCGTTCACAAACCGATTCGCGGGAAGCATTTATTGAAATGATCATTGAAAATGAAAAAGTAAGAGTTTTGGAACTCGCAGACAGACTATTGGTTGAAAACCCCGTAACGGTTACAGCCAATACTTGCGAGCGAAGCTCGGGAGGAATTCATGATTATTATTCAGAAGGAGATTATTGGTGGCCAGACCCTGTTAATCCCCAGGGAGCATACATCCGAAAGGATGGTTTGAGCAACCCGGAAAACTTTAAGCTTCACCGCCGCGCGGTAGGACAATTTTCATGGATCGTTGGAACACAAACATCTGCATATCTGCTTACCGGCGACAAGAAATATTCAGATGCAGCAATGAAGCATCTGCTTGCGTGGTTTGTGGACAGCACAACCATGATGAATCCTCATCTGCTATATGCCCAGGCAATTAGCGGGGTATGCTCTGGCAGGGGAATCGGAATTATTGATGCAACTTCATTTATTGAAGTTGCCCAGTCGGTGGGTATTTTGGAAAAATCCCCCTATGTAAGCGCTGAGGAGATATTCAAAATAAAAGCATGGTTCAAAGAGTTCCTGCATTGGTTTACCACCCACCCCTATGGTATTGAAGAAATGAATTGGGAGAACAATCATGGCACCTGGTGGCACGCGCAGGCTGCCGCTTATGCGAAATTAACCGGGAATGCCGATATTATGGATTTGTGCAGAGACCATTATAAGAATATACTCCTGCCTGACCAAATGTCTTTGAATGGCAGCTTTCCCTTGGAGATTGAGCGCACCAAACCTTTTGGCTACTCGCTTTTCAATATGGAGGGAATGGGAGCACTTGCATGGATATTGTCGGATTCTTTTTATGATATCTGGAATTACAGTTTATCCGATGGAAGGGGGATTATGAAAGGAGTTGAATTTATTCTCCCCTATATAAAAGATAAGAACGCATGGCCTTTTCCGAAGGATATCTCGAACTGGGATGATCAACCAAGAAGATGCCAATTCCTTTTATTCGCAGGCTTATCCCAAAATAATCCCGAATATTTCAATGTCTGGAAGAAAATTGATGACCAATACCCTAATGATGAAAGTCGCCGAAATTCGCCAATTAAAAACCCGATTTTATGGCTCGACTCTCCTGATCCTCTTGCCGGTAAAACCTATACAAACCCAATAATTCCGGGTTTTAATCCCGATCCTTCCATTTGCCGTGTCGGGGAGGACTATTATCTGGTTACTTCTACATTTGAGTATTTCCCTGGAGTTCCTGTATACCGCAGCAAGGACCTTGTAAACTGGGAAATGATTGGTCATGTGCTGAATCGACCCTCACAGCTTAACCTTGATTCGATAAATTGTTCAGGTGGCATATATGCGCCAACCATCCGTTATTATAAAGACACTTTCTATATGATAACAACCCTGGTGGGTTCTTCAAATGGACACAGGAATTTTATTGCAACTGCAAAAAATCCTGCCGGTCCCTGGTCCGAGCCCCATTGGATTGCCGATGCACCCGGGATCGATCCCTCATTGTTTTTTGATGATAACGGTAAAGTATATTATTCGGGAAATATATCCCCTAAGACACGGTTATGGGATAAGCACCGAAATATCTATGTTCAGGAAATTGACCTGAAAAAATGGAAATTAAAGGGGGAAAGAGTTGAGGTTCTTGATGGTGCTGATTATTACAAAAAGGGAACGCTCGACGGAGGCATAGAAAATGGTGTGAATAATTACGAAGCATCCCATATTTACAAAAAAAACGGCAAGTATTTCCTTGTGATTTCCCATGGTGGAACCAGCCAGAATCATGCGGTTTCAATCTGGAAAAGCGACAATGTTTTCGGGCCCTACGAAGTGAATCCGGCAAACCCTATCCTTACACATCGCGACTTATCCCCTGTACACCCATTTACCTCAACCGGACATGCTGATTTTGTGGAAACTCAAAAGGGTGAGTGGTGGATGGTTTACCTGGCTAAGCGCCCTTACGGAGGTGAAAATCACATCATGGGGCGTGAAACATTCATGTCGCCAGTTGACTGGAGCGGAACATGGCCCGTGGTAAATCCGCAGGCAAATACCGGAAGGGGGGAAGTGTTGCATTTCAGGCCGGAGCTTAACGAGTTTAAATTTAACACAAAGGGGCCGAAAGATGAGTTTGATTCCATGATACTGCAAAAGCAATGGACCTTTATCCGCACTCCCCGCACAGAATGGTGGTCGCTGAGCGAACGCAAAGGTTATTTGCGTTTGCAGCTCCGACCCGAAATGATCTCTCAGAAAGTCAACCCATCCTTCATTGGAAAGCGCCAGGAACATATAAACTTCTCTGCTTCAGTTAAGATGGAGTTCAAACCCACAATGGAAAATGAAGAGGCCGGTTTGGTTGTGGAACGCGATAAGGACTACCTGCTGAAACTTACCTGCGGGATTGAAAACGGTCAGAAAAGCTTGCGGCTTGTTAGCAGAAACGGCGAACAACAGGAAGAAACACTTTTGGCATTTACAGCAATTGATTCCGACTTGTTGTTTTTGAAAATCGTAACGAAAGGAATTCTGTATAATTTCAGTTACTCGACCAATGGCGATGACTGGACAATCCTGAAGGAAAATGTGGACGGCCGTTTATTAGGGCTTGCCGGCGCCGGAAGGTTCACAGGTACATTTATTGGGATGTATGCCTCATCAAATGGAGCTGTAAGTGATACTCATGTTGATTTTGATTACTTTGAGTATCAACCATTAGATTAATAAAATTT
>CAMAZH010000039.1 GCA_945863035.1 Chitinophaga pinensis
CTTCGCTGCCAACCAACCCAAATCAACTCCTATAAAGACGCATAATACCAAAATCATTACTGTAACAATTTCAATATTTCAGCCTTGGAGATACGGTTTTCATAAAAAGCCTTGCCGATAATCACCGCAGGAACCCCGGCTTTGTCAAGCTCAAGAACATCTTCGAGATTGCTTACTCCACCGCTTGCAATAATATGCAAGCCGGGCCATTTTTGCAATATCCTTTTGTAAAGTTCCAGAGAAGGACCCTGGAGCATCCCGTCTTTTTGGATATCGGTGCATATAACCTTTGTAATTCCTTTCTGAACGTATCCTTCCAGAAACGGAAATAATCCGGTCTCGCTCTCCTCAAGCCATGCATTAAGCGAAATTTTCTCGTTTTGATGGTCGGCACCCAGAATTATTTTCTCCGGCCCATAGGTCTCAAGCCATTTCAGAAACTGCGCGGGATCGTGAACGGCAATGCTACCGCCGGTTATCATGGAAGCTCCGTTTTCAAAGGCAATTCGGACGTCGTTGTCGGAGCGGATACCTCCCCCGAAATCAACTATAAGACTGGTACGGCTCGCAATGCGGTTAAGGACATCCGTGTTGACGATTTTTTTGGCTTTGGCCCCGTCAAGATCCACCAGGTGAAGATGCTGAATACCCCACGACTCAAAGGTCTTGGCCATTTCCAGCGGATCTTCGGAATAGATTTTCTTTTTGCTGTAATCGCCTTTTTCAAGTCGAACGCATTTGCCGTCGATAATATCTATGGCCGGAATGATTTTTATCATGGGAGAGAATATTGGCGGTTAGGTTTCTCTATAACTCAATGAAACCTTTTAGTATTAAATGTCCGATATCCCCGGACTTTTCGGGGTGAAACTGGGTAGCGAAAAAGTTGTCTTTTTGAAGTGCTGCGCTGAACCGGGTGATATACTCGCAGGAAGCTGCCGTATTTTCGCAAAGGGGTACGTAATAGCTATGAACAAAATACACATAACTGTTTGGAGGAATTGCTGCAAAAAGATCGCCATGGGTATCGTGCAGACAGTTCCAGCCCATGTGTGGAACTTTTAACGTGGGAGGAAATTTCAATACCGGAACATCGAAAATCCCGATGCAATCGGTGTCGCCTTCTTCGGAATGCGAGCACATGAGCTGCTGACCCAGACAAATTCCCAAAACCGGCTGTTTAAGGCTCTTTAGCAGGGAGTCCAAACCATTGGCTTTAATATGCTTCATAGTGGTACTGGCCTCACCCACTCCCGGAAAAATGACCTTGTCGGCTTTGCGGATAAAGTCAAAATCATCGGTTATTTCAGCTTTTATTCCCAGCCTGTCGAGAGCAAAGCCGACGGAGCGGATATTTCCTGCATTGTATTTAATTACAGCGACTTTCATTTGCTAAATAGTTATTCTGTAAGGTAGATTCTGTCGATTTCTTTTCGTGCGCAAACAAATGGAAGCTTGGTTAGATAACACCTTTGGTACTTGGCATTTCAAGACTCGTGGGGTCCTTAATAACCGCCATTTTTATTGCTTTGCTGAAAGCCTTGAAAATAGCCTCGATTTTATGATGTTCGTTGTCCCCTTCAACTTTTATGTTAAGGTTGCATCGGGCTGCATCCGAAAACGACTTGAAAAAGTGATAGAACATCTCGGTGGGCATTTCGCCGATTTTTTCGCGTTTGAATTCTGCATTCCATACAATCCATGGTCGCCCGCCAAAGTCAATAGCCACCTGGGCCATGGAATCATCCATGGGGAGAAGAAAGCCATATCGCATAATACCTTTTTTATCGCCCAGGGCTTTAAGAAAGGCTTCGCCCAGAGCCAATGCTGTATCTTCGATGGTGTGATGCTCATCAACATGGAGATCGCCCACTACTTTGATTTTCAAGTCACAACCGGAGTGCTTCCCGATCTGGTCGAGCATGTGGTCGAAGAATCCCAGACCTGTGGATATTTCGGTATTCCCGTTTCCGTCGATAATTAACTCAACCTGTATGTTGGTTTCGCGGGTGGTTCTGGTAACAATTGCTTTTCGTTGTTGCTTTGTCAGGAAGGTCCATATCTCATCCCAATCAGGACTGATAAACGAGCAGGAATCTTGTAGACCGGACGATGCAATCTCAGCTTCACGCTCCGGCAGACCCAAAAGGATACCTTTGGCTTTAAGGTTGGCAGCCAGCTGAATGTCGGTGAGCCTGTCGCCAATAACAAAGGAATTCTGCAGATCGTACTCCCCGCTAAGGTACTTGGTGAGCATGCCGGTTCGTGGTTTTCGGGTAGGTGCGTTATCGGCTGGGTTGGACGGGTCGATGAGAATATCGCTGAACACAACACCTTCATTTTTGAAGGCCTGAAGGAACTTTTCGTGCGGTTTTATAAAATCCTCATACGGGAAAGCTGCAGTACCCATGCTATCCTGGTTGCTTACAATTACCAGCTCATAATCGAGAAAACGACTGATCTTATATAGGTTGCGGAACACACCGGGGTAAAACTCAAGTTTTTCGAGGCTGTCGATCTGATGGGTAATCTCTGGCTCCAGAATCAGTGTTCCATCGCGATCGATAAAAAGGGCCTTTTTCATGCTGATTACTTTTATATTTTCAATTTGGGTTTCAAGGTTCGGGACAGTAATAAGTAATAATTTCTAAGGCAAAAACTCACTGAGGTTATTTATGAGCTGAGTGTTTTCCTCCGGACTGCCTACCGTTATCCTCAGACAGCCCTCACACAGGCTCACACGTGAGCGGTCGCGGACTATTATACCCCGGTCTTTCAGAAAATTGTAAATCCCCTTTGCATCGATGGTCTTTACGAGAAGGAAATTGGCATCCGAGGGGTAGATTTTCACAATAAAATCAAACTTATCCAATTCAAGGCGGAGTTTCTCCCTCTCAGATATTATTGTTTGTATCCAATCTTTTGAGCTTTCCATTTCCGAAAGCCTTTTGATCATTACTTCCTGGGTAAGGATGTTGATGTTATAGGGATATTTGATTTTATCCAGCACAGCGATCACTTCCTTATCGGCAAAAGCCATTCCCAAGCGGATTCCAGCCATTCCCCAGGCCTTTGAAAAGGTTCGGAGAACTACAAGATTATTGTGTTGTTTTATGTCTTCGAGCATTCCCCTGGAGGCAGCAAAGTCGATATAGGCTTCATCCACCACTACCAATCCCCCGAAATCATTAACGATCTGCAGCACGCTGTTGTAATCGAGAAGGTTGGCGGTTGGATTGTTCGGTGAGCAGAGAAAAACAATACGGCTTTCCTTGTCTGCAGCCCGAAGAACGGCTTCCGGATTCAGGCTGAAATCATCATTTAATAAGACCTTGCGAAATCCAATATTATTAACATTGGCGCATACTTCGTACATTCCATACGAAGGGTCGATGCTCACGACATTGCTTTTCCCCGGTTCACAATAAGCTCTGAACAGCAGGTCGATGGCCTCATCGCTGCCATTCCCCAGAAAGATGGAACTTTCATGCACATCGGTAAGAGCGGAAATCATTTCTTTCAACGTCCTCTGGTGAGGATCGGGATAGCGGTTTAATGGCGCATTAAAAGGGTTTTCGTTGGCATCGAGCAATACAGATGCCTGCCCCTGAAACTCATCTCTGGCAGATGAATAAGGAAGCATGTTCCGGATATTTTCCCGGGTAATCGATTCAATACTAATTCTTGCCACTGTTATAGTTTTTTGAAACCGTGCTCATTCTGATCTGTACAGCCATCCTGTGAGCATAGAGTTCTTCAGCGTCGGCCATGATCTCAACCGCGGGTCCGATATTGAACAATCCATAGGTTGTGAGCTCCTGAAAGGTGATTTTTTTCGTAAAACTATCGAGATTCACTCCGCTGTATGCCTTAGCATTGCCATTGGTAGGCAGGGTATGATTGGTGCCTGATGCATAATCACCAGCGCTTTCGGGGGAGAAATTCCCAAGAAATACAGAACCGGCATTAACGATTTTATCTACCAGTTCGTTGTAATTTTTTGTGGCAATAATCAAATGCTCAGGGGCATATTCATTCATCATTTCCAGCATGATCTCATCATTCTCAACCAAAATAATCTTGCTGTTTTCAAGTGCTTTGGCAGCTATTTCTTTTCGGGGGAGGTTCTTCAGCTGTTCAGCTACTTCGGCCTTAACAAGTTCCACAAGGTTTACCGACGTGGTTATCAGGATTACCTGGCTATCCACGCCATGCTCTGCTTGCGATAAGAGGTCGGAAGCTACAAAAGCGGGAATAGCGGAATCGTCGGCCATGATGGCGACCTCCGATGGTCCTGCAGGCATGTCGATGGCTGTGTTTTCCATGCTTACCTTAAGTTTGGCAGCCTGCACGTACTGATTGCCGGGTCCGAAGATTTTGTAGACCTTTGGCACAGTTTCCGTTCCGTAGGCCATAGCCGCAATAGCCTGAGCTCCACCTACCTTGTATACTTTTGTGATTCCAAGCAGGTCTGCCGCATATAAAATGGAAGAATGTATCCTGCCGTCTTTTTCCGGGGGAGAACAGAGGATGATATCCTTGCAACCTGCGATTTTAGCGGGAATAGCAAGCATCAGTACTGTTGAAACTAAAGGAGCTGTTCCTCCGGGGATATACAAGCCCACTTTTTCGATCGGTAGGCTTTTCTGCCAGCATCGTATGCCTGGTGAAGTCTGACACGAAACATCCTGATGGGACTGTGCCGTATGGAAAAGACTGATGTTGTCGATTGCAACCTTAAGAGCTTTTTTCAGATCGTTGCTAACCTCAAATTTGGCAGCTGCAAACTCGGCGCTTGAAACGGCTATCTCCTCTAGCTCAACTTTGTCGAACTTTTTGGTGTATTCTCTAAGAGCCTCATCTCCCCTGACCTTGACGTCTTTTAGGATAGTTCCTACAGCGCTAGAAAGAGATTCGAAATCGATTACCGGACGAGCCAGAATTTCATTCCATTGATTTTTTTCGGGGAATTGGATGATTTTCATAGTTGCGGATTTTATGTGTTGTGAAGGATTTGAAATTTTATAAATTATTTAAACGCGGAGTCAAAGCAGGCTGTAGAGAATTCCGATTAACAAATCTGTTTTTAAGGACTTGGATCCGGGATTTACAGAATCTTATATAATCATCTTCTCAATCGGGATCACAAGAATCCCCTGAGCACCCAGATCCTTCAACTTGTCGATAATTTCCCAGAACTCGTTTTCCTTCAGTACCGAGTGAACCGAACTCCATCCGGGCTCGGCCAGAGGCATAACTGTAGGACTTTTCATTCCAGGTATGATCCTGATGATCTCCTCAAGATTATGGTTGGGCGCGTTTAACAGAATGTATTTGTTTATCCGGGCCGTTTGCACTGAACGGATACGGAACATAAGCTTGTCAAGAATATCGAGCTTAGCCTGACTGAGGTTTTGATTTGCAACCATAACCGCTTCCGACTTGGCAATTACTTCAACCTCCTTTAATCCATTACTTACAAGAGTGCTTCCGGAACTAACGATATCGAAGATGGCATCGGCCAAACCGATTCCCGGGGCAATTTCAACCGAGCCGCTTATTTCGTGGATATCGGCCTTAATGCCGTTGGATTCGAGGTAACGGCCAAGGATTCCCGGGTAGGATGTGGCAATTTTCTTACCGTTGAAATATTCCGGGGAGTCATATTCCTCATTTCTGGATATGGCAAGCGATAACCTGCATTTGCCAAATCCAAGTTTCAGAACCGTGTCAACAGCATAGTCTTTCTCCATAATGACATTCTGACCCACGATGCCCAGATCGGCAACCTGATCGGCAACACATTGGGGGATATCGTCGTCTCTCAGGTAGAGTATTTCCAGAGGGAAATTAGAAGCCGTCGATATCAACCTTCTGTCGCCATTTATCAGGGCAATACCAGCTTCTTTAAGGAGGTCCTGGGATTGCTCGCTGAGCCGGCCGGATTTTTGAATTGCAATTTTTATCTTTTCCATAGGTCATAAATAAAAAAAAGGCTTGCAGTACTTGCAAACCTTTTCATAATTGTTTTATAGTGTTTACATTTCCTGCACAAATTAACCGTTCATACCATGATGATGGTGATGCCTTGAATTTGTATGTGCGGAAATAACTTTCATTTTCAAATAATTTGATGCAATGTTACGGATTAATTTTAAAATTTCAAAAAATGACCCGAACATTTTACGAATCAGTAAGCAAAAAAGCTTTTGGAGTTACACTTTATAAAATCGCTAAACATCCTTCAGCAGAACATTTGACCCTGAGATCTTCATTGAATTCACCAGGTCGGACTGTATGCTCGACAGTTTCAGCCAGACTTCGGATTCATTCACCTTTACCTTGTCGGGGCCAACGGAATCCAGGCGATCGAGCACAAACCTGATATCAATATGATTCACATCGATAGCCGGTTGATAACCATTTTCCCGGGGGCTCGCAGTAAGCGTCTCATTCAGCACATTTGCCTGAACCAGGTTATATAACGTGTCTCTGACTATTCGCATCGGGACCCCTAGTTCATTGCTCAGCTCCGAACTGGTAAGAGGCTCATTCCCCGCCTGGAAATTTTTAATAATACTTCGCATCAAGAAGAGAGAAATAAGACGCTTGTCGTTATTTGAAATAGCAAGACTTCCGGCTTCGAACTCATATTTTTGAACGTTCTGGAAGGCATATGAAATCTCTGCTCCCAGCAAAACGATCAGCCAGGATATCTGAAGCCAGGCCAGAAAGAGCGGTAGGGCCGCAAAAGTCCCATAAAAGGCCGAATATGTTGACACTCCAACCTGAAAATGAATATATCCCCATTGCGTGACCTGAAAAATGGTGCCGGCAATAATCCCGGCAACCAAGGCATACTTGAAATTCACTTTTGTGTTGGGCATGATCATATAGACCAAGGTGAAAAGCAGCCAAACAAGAGTATAGGGGAGCAGTCTGAATAAGGATTCCAAAAAGGGACTTATGGTCTGTATAACCTCCATATTTTGGGCCACTGTTTCAAGACGGGTTGAAATATACACGCTCATTGTGCTTGAGAGAATTATGAGCATTGGGCCAATTAGCATAATGGAGAGGTAATCGCTCATTTTGCGGACAAAGCTCCTGGACTTTTTAACCTGCCAGATTGCATTAAAAGAATTCTCGATATTGGTAAGTACCTGCATAACTGACCAGATCAGAACCACCAGACCGATACCGGCCAAGAGCCCACCTTCAACGCCTTCCAGAACATCATAAGACATGTTGATAATCCAGTTCATCACCTCTTCCTGCCCTTTGAAATTCGCAACAATGAACTCTTCCAATTTTCGATCAAAGCCAAATCCTGCGGCAACGCCAAATCCCATCGCCGCAATAGGAACCATTGAGAGAAGAGTGTAAAAAGTCAGCGCGGAAGCCCTTAAACTGACCCTATTTTCCATAAACCCCCGTATTGCCACGAGTATGACCCGAATCTGGCGAATCAGAAAAGAGTATTTCTTCGATTTGTCATCAAGAGATGTTTTCCATACATCCTCCTCAAAAAAGAGCTGCAAACGCTTAATCTTATTCATAGTCTTCGAATAGCTCCCACAAATATAAGGGATTATTGGAGAAGTGGATACGATAGGGAAATTTTATGAGATGGAAATTGGTATATTTGCAACTGCTTCGAAAAAGGTAATGGATATTCCGTTGGCTTCCCCAGGCTCAGCCAACGGCAAGGAACTTGAACTATGAAAATAAATATATTGCAATTAATCGAAGGGGCAAGAGCTGCCAGGGGTCTCACAGTGGTTATCGATGTGTTCCGCGCATTCTCCCTTGCCTGCTACGCTTTCGACCGCGGGGCGGAAAAGATTATTCCGGTTGGGGATATTGAGATTGCATACGCCCTGAAAAAGGCGCATCCCGATTACATCCTGATGGGTGAGCGCAACGAGAACAAAATGCCGGGCTTTGATTTTGGCAACTCTCCTACCCACATTATGGAAATGGATTTCAGGGGAAAAACACTGGTTCACACAACCAGTGCGGGAACACAAGGGCTGGTTAACGCCAAAAATGCCGATGTTATCCTTACCGGAAGCTTTGTTAACGCAGGTGCTATTGTTCAATATATCCGTAACGCAAATCCTGGTGAGGTGTCGCTGGTATGCATGGGTTATTCGGCTATGCACCCCATTGAGGAGGATACCTTTTGCGCAGAATATATTCGTAATGAGCTGGAAGGGAAAAGCAACGACTTCGAAGCCATGAAGAAAATTATCAGGTCAGGCAGCGGAAAGCGCTTTTTTGAAATCGAAAAACAGGCATACGCTCCTTCAAGCGATTTTGAACTTTGTCTGGACCTCGATTGTTTTGACTTCGTAATCAAAGCCTCGAAGGAGGAGGAAATGCTGATATTGAAAAAAATAACCTAGATGGAAAAAATAAAGAATTACGTTAAGAACTATTTTGAAAAAAGCAGCAAACTCAAGATCTTCAGCGATGTTGTATTTTATCTGCTGATAATTTCCTTGTTGGTACCGTCAACACGTTCGCTGCTTATACGGGCCACCCTCATGCGCCCCAAAATTGCTGCCCAGGAGACCGCTGTAAAAATGAGTCCGCAAGAATACCAGCTGATTCTCGAAGACATGCAGGGTAACACGGTAAATCTGGCAACATCTTCAGGCAATGCAACATTCATAAGTTTTTGGGCCACCTGGTGCCCTCCCTGCAGAGCCGAGATGCCTTCTATACAGAAGCTATACGACGCATATGGCGAGAGGCTTTCGGTTTACCTCATTACCAATGAGGATCGATCGAAGGTTCAGGCTTATCTCGATGAGAACGGTTACAACCTGCCCGTTTACTTTCAAAAATCAGCAGCGAACGGCATTTTGGATATACAATCCTACCCTACCAGTTTTCTGATTTCTGCAAAGGGTGAAGTACTGGTGCATAAAAAAGGAGCGGCCGACTGGAACTCAAAGGCTTTCAGAAAAACCCTTGATGGACTACTCCCCTGAAATCTGAATCAGTGAATCTTCCGGTATCTCCAAACCGATAGGCTCAGAATCGAAACGGCATAAACAAACATACTAATGAATTCGTGCCGGATATCATGAAACCCCGAACCTTTTAGGAGAATCATACGGATAACCCTCATGAAATAGGCGAAGGGATTAACAATATTCACTTTTTGAGCCCATACCGGCATGCTTTCCACGGGCGTGAAAATACCGCTCATCAGTATAAAAGTAAGCATGAAAAAAAACGTAAGGAACATAACTTGTTGCTGCGTTTCGGAAAAGGTTGAAAGTAAAAGCCCCAATCCCAATATGGCCATCAGGTAAATGGAGGCAAACCCGAATAGAAGTGCGAGATTGCCAAGTATCGGGAGGCCAAAAAAAATCTTTCCGATGGTCAATCCAAAAGCCAGCTCGAACAAGGCAATAACCCAAAAAGGCAAAAGCTTACCGATAATAAAATGGAATTTCCGGATGGGGGTCACATTGATCTGCTCGGCAGTACCCATCTCTTTCTCCCTGACAAGGTTCATAGCGGTGAGAAACATGCCGATTATGGTTACCAGAATTACCAGAATAGCCGGAAGCATATATATTTTGTAGTTTAACTCCGGATTATACCAGTAGCTGTAACTGATGTCAATATTTTCAATGGCTTCAAATGCGGGAAGCCCCAGCCATTCGAGTCGCACATCCTGATTGAAATCTCTGATTATCGCCTCAGAATAAGCATTCACAAGTCCTGCCTTGGCACTATTGATCGCATTGATCAGCAGTTGAATGCTGGAAAGGTTCTCTTTTCTGAGCTTCTCCTCAAATCCCTGGTCGAAAACAAGAATCAGGTCGGCTTTATCCCTTAGAAGCATTTCCTCCCCCTCTCCCAGACTGAAACCCGTTCCCTGATCCCTGAAAAAAGGGGAAGCAGAGAATTCGTATCTCAGTTTCCGGGAGGTTTCAGAAAGATCCAGATCGACCGTATAAAACCGGATTTCCTGCATTTCCAGGTTAGCCGCGAAAACAAGAACAACCATCTGAATAATTGGCACAATGAAAATAAAGGGCAACATCACCTTGTTGCGGAAAATCTGGATGAATTCCTTTTGGAGTATGGATATGAGTATTCGCATAAAGGCTTATTCCAATCTGATTTTAAAGCGTTTAACACTTAAACCGATAAACACGACGGTCATTCCCAAAAGGATAAGGGTTTCCTTCCAAACGAAGAGAATCCCGGTACCTTTTAGCATGATATTCTTGAGTATCACGATAAACCAGCGCGGAGGCATTATTACCGATAACCACTGCAATATTTTCGGCATGTTTTCGATGGGGAAGATAAAGCCGGAAAGCAGGATCGTTGGCAAAAGCAATGCAAGCATTGAGATAAACATAGCCATCTGCTGATTTTTCGCAACCGTTGAAATAAATATCCCAAGAGAAAGTGCAAGCGTAATATATAAAATCGTTTCCAAAAGCAACAGCAACATGCTTCCGTTGATGGGGAGTTTAAAAACGAAATAACTAAGGATCAGTATAATAATCGCATTAACAAAAGCCAATCCAATATAAGGGGTTACTTTTCCGAAAATTATCTGGACAGGTTTCAGGGGAGATGCAAGCAAGACCTCCATTGTTCCCATTTCCTTTTCACGGGTAATTGATATGGAGGTCATCAGCGCCGATATAAGCATCAGAATCATAGCCATCGTTCCCGGGACGAACATGTATACCCCTTTCATCCCCTGATTAAAGAACATTCTGGGGCGCGATTCTATGGTAAAGGGAATGTTGGCTGTTTCGTCCATTGATTCCCGCACATAACTCATAACAATGCCTTCCGTGTAGGTTGCTATAAGTCTTCCTGTATTGGCATCGGAGGCATCCGAGACGATTCTGAGCGAAGCTTTTCCTGTTTTGCCCAGGTTCTGCGAAAATCCCGGCTCAAAGATGATGACTTCTTTAACGTTCCCTGTGCGAAAGGTCGACTCGATCTGATCATAACCAGACAAATAAGAGTGCAACTCAAAATACTCGCCGGCCAGTATCTTGCTGCTTACCTTTTGGGTGATTTCGTCGCCCGACAAATCGAGAATTGAAATTTTGATGTTGCGGATTTCATTGGAAACCACAAAGCCGAATATCAATATCTGCGCCACCGGAATGCCAAACAGGATCAGTAAGGTCCGGAAATCGCGGAAGATGTGATAAAACTCTTTTACAACAAAACCCCAGTACCTTTTCATAGTTAACGGGTTAATAGGATCGCTGCTACCTCAGAAGGGTTGATTTCAGTAAAATCCTTAATGTTTCTCACGGTACCTGACAGTTTTTCTGCCGGATGGGTTGTTGCAACCCCCACCACTTTCATACCTGCCCTTACCGCGGATTCGATTCCGTGAAATGAATCTTCAAAAACCAAACAATCAGAAACTGCAAGTTCCAGTATTTCGGCAGCTTTCAGGTAAATCTCAGGTGAAGGTTTTCCCTCACGTATCATGGAAGCATCAATAATTTTGCTGAAAAACTTCCGTATCCCGGTATGCTCGAGCACAAAATCAACGTTTTCGGTTGGTGCCGAAGTAGCAATGGCAATGGTTATGCCACTTTCCCGGAGGCTTTCAAGAAAAGGCAACAGACCGGGAGTTGCTTTTATGTCGGACTTGTAAATCTCCCGGTATAAAAACTCCTTCTCTGCCCCTATTCTTACAATTGCCTCCTCATCAATATCTGCTCCAAACAATTTTCTCAAAATCATAGGATTGGTGTTTCCAAACCACGATTTTACTTCGTCCTGACTGACATCGAGACCATAGTTTCCGCACAACTCACCCCAGGCACGAAAGTGATACACATCATTGTCTACAATAACCCCGTCCATGTCAAATACAACTGCCAATTCTTTTTTAATCATCCGAAAATAGTTTATTTAATTAATTAGCCTCATGGAATACCCATGTTGCTGATTTTGTTATCATTGTGTTTATGTTTTCAAAACAAGGGTGTTTCATACTATTATTCTCCTCTTGCCAGGGTAAGAAATACCCCGTTCATATCGCTTGTTTTATAACTCTTTTTTAAATTCTGAGGCGTATCCAGGGCGGCGATTTTCCCATCAACCATAATCGACACCCGGTCGCAGTACTCAGCCTCATCCATATAATGCGTTGTCACGAACACGGTAATTCCTTCCTCTGCAGCTTCGTTTATCATCTCCCAGAATTGGCGGCGTGTTACCGGATCGACCCCTCCCGTGGGTTCATCCAGAAAAACCACAGCCGGATTATGGAATATGGCAACGGAAAAAGCCAGTTTCTGTTTCCATCCCAGGGGAACATCTCGGATCAGCCTGTTCCGGATTTCCTCCATTCCCAGCCGATGCAGCAATTGGTTCGTTCTGCTTTTAATCACTTTTTGGCTCAATCCATAAATCCCGGCGTAAAACCTGATGTTTTCGGCAATGGTCAGATCGTCGTAAAGGGAAAACTTCTGACTCATGTATCCTATATTCCTTTTAATGAGTTCCCTTTGTGTGTAGGCGTCGAAACCCGCTACATTTATTTTCCCGGAGGTCGGATACGACAAGCCGCATAGGATTCGTATGGCCGTGGTTTTGCCAGCTCCATTGGCTCCCAGGAAACCAAATATCTCGCCTTTCCTCACCTCGAAACAAAGATTGTCGTTTGCCGTGAAGTCTCCGTAGCGCTTCACAAGGTTTTTAACAACGATTATATTTTCAGGGTTTTCCATCGTTAGCTTGTCTTCATTAATTCCATAAAGGTATCCTCAATCCCTGCGGTAATTTTTCGAAATTCAATTTTCTCCCTCTGCGCATAGGAAAGAAACTGAGTTTCGGAAGCGCTGTCGTTAACCGTAAGATGCACCGATTGGCCAAAAAGCCATGCGTTTTTGCACCAGGCTTCAGCACGCAGGGCTTTCAGGAGCTTGTAGGCTCCCTGTCCCGGCGTAAGTTCGTAAAGTGTTTTCGTAAAGGCTTTGTGAATGTCGCCAGGCAGACTGATGCCCAGAAACTCCCCATTCTGCATCAGGGCCACACGGTCGCAGCGCGCGGCTTCGTCCATATAGGGTGTTGAAACAATAATTGTTATACCCTCTTTTTTTATTTTGTGCAACAGATCCCAGAATTCCACCCGCGAAACAGCATCCACACCGGTGGTTGGCTCGTCGAGTACAAGAACCTGCGGGCGGTGAATCAAAGCACAGCACAATGCCAGTTTCTGCTTCATCCCTCCGGAGAGTCTTCCTGCAAGGCGTTTTTTAAAGGGTTCAATCTGCACATAGATATCCTTGATCAGATCATAATTCGCCTCAATGCTGGAGCCGAAAACAGTGGCGAAAAAACTCAGGTTCTCTTCAACACTCAAATCCTGATAAAGCGAAAACCGCCCCGGCATGTACCCAACGATTTTTCTGATTTCGGCGTAATCCTTTACCACATCAAACCCGGCTAACTGCACACTCCCCTTGTCGGGAAGCAGAAGCGAAACCAAAATCCTGAACAGGCTTGTTTTTCCGGCTCCATCGGGTCCAATGATCCCGAAAATCTCGGCTTTGTCGACCTGAAAGGAAATATCCCTCAGAGCGTTGATCGGTCCGTAGGACTTAAAGAGATTATTTACAGCTATTTCAGGCATTACAGAATAAGTGTTTGGATAAGATAAAACAATCCGATTGTATTCCAGATTACATCAAAAGGGTCAGAGCCGCATTTCGGCAGGCATCCCGATTTTGAGGCTTCCATCATTTACCACCCTTATTTTGACGGCATACACCAGGTTTACACGCTCGTCTCTTGTCTGTATGATTTTTGGAGTAAACTCTGACTTCCCCGATATCCACACAAGGGTTCCCCTGAATTTCCTGAGGCTGTCATCTTGCCCGTCAATAAATACGTCCACTTCCGATCCAATTTTAATCTGTTCGAGCTGGTTCCCCGAGACAAATACCCGAAGCATCAATTCTGAGAGGTCGGCGATTTTAAACAGGGGTTTGCCTGCTACAGCGAGCTCCCCGGTGTACAGGTATTTTTCGAGAACAATGCCTTGTGAGGGCGAATGGATAATAGATTTGGCTATGAGGTCGTTAAGCTGGAGTATTTGTATTTCGAGGGATTCCCTTTCCGCATGCAAAACACTTTTCTGGGCTTTTGAAGCATCGGTTTGCGCCCTCAAAACATCGATTTGCCCATTGAGGTCATCCAGTTGCTTAGTGGTTGCTGCACCTCCCCCGAGAAGAGAAACAACACGGTTTTTTTCACGCAACAGATTATTCATACTCACCTCGTTCACCATAAGTTGCTTGTCCAATTGGAGCAGCCTCGCACTTACTGAGCGTATCCCCGAAGTCAGCTGCAACTTCTTAAGATACAACTGAGTAGTATCGATATAACCACAATAATCGCCAACCTCCAGTTTCAAGCCTTCAGAAACGCTGAATTCCATTAACTTTCCGGAAGACTCCGCTGAAACAATAATTTCCTCCGATTCGAAGTTCCCGAAAGCAAAGGCATCCGGTTCAGTGTTTTTACAGGAGGATAGGATAATCAGTGCGGCAAAGCTTACAAAATATACATTGTTCATTTCTGTTGTTTTTAAAGTTCCCCTTTAATCTCAAGATATCTGGCAATTGACTGTTGCAAAAGTGTCTTTTCGTTTTCAAACTGAATGCGGGCAATCGTTTCCTGGTTAAAAACAGTAATATAATCGAGGGTTTTGATTACTCCCTGTTCCAATTGGGCTTTTGCCGTCGATGTAATTCTGCTTCTGAGTTTAAGGATGGATTCATATGCCTTAAGGTTTTCCCGGTGGTTTTCAATTACCGACTTTTGGCTCAGTAAGGCTGTGGCTATATCGGATTCGAATTGCAACTGGCGGCTTTCAACAATATTCTGCTGCAATCCCAGAACTTCCCGTTCTCTCTTGTTGGTATTCCAATCCCAGATAGTCCATTTAACACCGGCGCCAACAACATAATAGGGTTCGAACTCATCCTTGAGCATATTGAGCGCAGGGTTCCCGTAACCGAACTGGCCAAATGCATAAACCTTGGGCAGACTTCTTGATTTAATAAGGGTTTTGTTCCTGTCGAGCTGTTGCGATTGAAGCAGGAAAAGCAACTGTTCCATTCTCTGTATCGAATCGTTTTCGGGGATGGGGAAACTCGTAGTCTCCAGCACTGTTGCAGACCCAATAAACTCGCCTGTCATATGGGACAGCATCTGAATCCCGGTAAGGCGGGAGTTCTCCAACTCCGATTTTTGTTGTTCGAGCTTAATTATTTCAACTTCCAGAAGATCAAGGTCCGTGGTTAAAAGAACTCCGTTTTTAATACCGGTTTCAATAACGGTGCGGTTTTCATAGAGCTGGGCAAGAGAAACACCGATAATCTCCTGATTATTCTGTATCAGCAGAATGTTATAATACAAATCTTTAACCTGCATTTTTGTCGCACGTATATCCATTTCAAGTTGTGAGTTATCCAGTTCCTTTGAAACCAATTCGACTTCCTGCTTGTTTTTCGAATATCCCCCGTCATAGATCGACTGGGTAATATCGAGGCTTATTTTGTACTGGTCCTTCGGACTCTCCGGGAAAACAATCCCGGGGATTGGAATGTCCATATCCAGGGTTATTACATCGGACTGGTAGCTGGCTTTACCGTTTACTTCCGCCTGAGGCAGGTTTCCTGAACGGATATTCTTTAGTCTGTTTTCCGTTATACTTTCGAAGATTTCCGGATTCCCTGATCGCTGATGGTTCCGGCCCGCTTTTTCCAGACACAGGAAAAGCGAAACCGACTCCTGAGCAGAGCAGGAAAGGGAAAACCCGACCTGAAAAACCATAAGCATTGCTACAATTCTAAACATACATCAGGGTTTTAGGGATTGGATAAATGTAGTTTTGAGATTTTCCTTTCTTTGCCGCAGGAAATCTGAATAAGCTTCCTCATCTCCCAGAAAAATCATTTCCTCAATAATTTTGCGTGCCGCAAAGGGGAAAATAATAAGCGACATGAAATTAACCACGATTTCACGCGGATCCATGCGCCGGATAGTTCCTTGCTCCATCTCAAGTTCAAGAGATTTTATTACGACATCAGTACTCATTCCTCCGCTTTTAAGCATTTTTATGAGCCTGTCAGGGTTCGAAGTAAGCTCCTGAAGAATGAAAAGCGGAATGACCGGATTTTCGAGAAGCATCGTGAAATAATAATCTATAAAATTCTCAAGACGGGTGCTAACCGGCATCTCTGAAGTAAGGGCATTGACAATATCGGGCAAAAACCTCGAAAAAGTGTTGGTAAAAACCTGCTCAAACAGATTATCCTTGCTCCGGAAGTAATAATTAAGAAGGGTTCGGTTTATCCCGGCTTCGGTGGCGATATCCTGCATAGAAGTTCCCGCCTTTCCCTTTAACACGAAAATCCGGGTAGCCGAACTCATTATCTTGTCTTCCATTTCCTGCGACAGGCTCTTGATTTCTGGAGTTGTCATTTGAATCACAAATTTTTATAATCTTTAACAAGTTCGTTTGACACAAGTGTTAAACAGCTTTGTAAAAGTAAAATTCTTTTTTAACGAATTCTACTTTTTTTGGATTTTTTTTCTAAAAAAACTTAAGAAATATTGGATCTCAGTCAAATATAGATATTTGACATACAGAAATGCGCGCTCATGATTCACGGATAAAATTCTTTCTGGAATATTTTGATTTTTTTTGGGTTATCTAAGAATTTGAAGCCTCCAGATCACTGTGTTTCTCAGGTTTAGAATAAATGTGAAATGAAACCCGTATTTTCACAAAATCGAAAACAAAAAAAGACCAAAGCGGTTATAAGTTCAAAGCATTTGCCTCAGGCATAATACCGTGTTTGGACAAATTGCAAAAAAGTCAGTATATTTAAACCCTTAAACATAAGCACAATCATAATGAAGAAGATATTTTTCCTGAGCATTTCCCTTGCCCTCGTCAGTATTTATTCCTGCAGCTCACAGCACAACCCGGAAATAACCGCTCCTGAGTTAAAATCGCATCTGGACTTTCTCGCAGGTGAGGATTTGAAAGGACGTTATCCCGGAACTCCAGAAGATTCCATATTGGCACAATACATTTCAAGGGAGTTCAAATCCTATGGACTGGAATTTTTCAGCGGAAACGGGATTCAGCATTTCGATTTTGTTACAAGCTCAAAACAAGGCGACTCGAATTCGCTGGTATTCAGCGGAAGCGAAGCATCATTGGATGATTTCATGCCCTTTGGATTCTCGTCCAGCGGATCGGTTTCTGCCCCTGCGGTATTTGCAGGTTACGGGTTCGATATTAAAAACGATACTATTGTTCGAAACGATTATTCCGGAATAGACGTGAGAGGAAAGTGGGTACTGATTCTTCGGGGAAACCCAATATCGGAAGATAAGAAAAATGTATTCTCATCCGCTCAGAAGGACAGGGATAAGGTTATGCTAGCGAAAGATAAAGGAGCAGCGGGTGTAATACTTGTTTCAGGAAGCAAATTCCTCGCTATAGATGAGTTGAATGCAAGGTCAGGCAACTCGGCCCAGGTTGGTATCCCTTGTTTTCAAGTCACTCGCAGTCTGGCCGACCAAATCCTTTCTCCAGCCAGGGAATCCCTTGAAGAATTGGAAAATCAGCTCTTTCAGAATCAGACTGTCAAGTCGTTCGATATTGAGGTGAACATTGAAGGAACGGCGGATATTGTTCAGCAAAAAACCAAAACCTCTAATGTAATCGCTTACATTAAAGGATCCGACCCTTCACTTGCCAACGAATATATTGTTATAGGTGCCCATCACGATCATCTGGGAATGGGAGGCGAAGGAAGTTCATCCAGAATGCCTGACACCATTGATGTTCATTACGGGGCCGACGACAATGCCTCCGGAGTTTCTGCAATTCTGGAAATCGCGGAAAAATTCAGTCAGCTCAAACCAAGGAAAAGCATAATCTTCGTGACTTTTGGTGCGGAAGAGAAGGGACTTATTGGCTCAGGCTATTTTGCAGCCAACTCCCCCGTTCCGATCGAAAACATTGGACTTATGCTTAACCTGGATATGGTTGGGCGTTTAAGGGACTCAAGTTTGCAGATCGGCGGGGTTGGGACCTCTCCCGGTTTCAAGTCTTTTTTGTTGGAAACCGAAAAACAATCGCCTTTCAAATTCAGTCTTAGCGATGCCGGTTATGGTCCGTCCGACCATGCATCGTTTTATGCAAAAGACAAACCCGTATTGTTTTTCAGTACCGGGGCACATTCTGATTACCATACCCCCAACGACCGCGTCGATTCAATCAATCTCGATGGATTGAAGGATATCGGCTCTTTTATTGCCGACATCGCAATGCATTTCGCCAATCAGGACAGTAGGCTTGCCTTTCAGGAAGCAGGTCCAAAAGAATCAACCTCCGGGCGATACCGCGGCAAGCTCTCCTTTGGAATCATGCCGGATGTTTCTGAAGAAGGAACCGAAGGCCTTAAAGTCTTGGCTGTGACGGATGGAAAACCAGCTGCCGGTGCGGGAATGAAAAAGGGGGATGTAATCGTTGCAATTGACGGTAAGACTGTTGGCAACATTCAGGATTACATGTTCCGGCTTGGCCAGCTAAAACAGGGCGACAGGGTTCCTGTTACCGTTGTCAGAAACGGCTCAAAAATTGAATTGCTCGTTCAGCTTTAAGGGGGATTTGTCGGTCCATGCTTTGGCCTATCTCTCGGGAACAGAATCAAAACTGCACTGAACAGGATTGCAGACGTTCCGGACCACACAAAAATCAAGTTGCTTTAAACCTAAAAAGAAAAGAGAACTATTTATGGCAAAGAAAATAATCTTCTGGACACTCTCTGTATTAATTACTTTATTTACAGCTTATTATCAAAGAACAACAGGCCCTACCTATCCAAAAAACTTTAGGGTTTTTATCGACAGTACCGAATTTGAGTATTCTCTTCCAAGAAGTCAGAATGGTTATAAGGATTGTGCTGTTAAAATCAATCTCGCCGATCCCCTGGTAACAGGAAAAGTGATTTATCGCAGATACCCCACTGCAGATCCTTGGGACACCCTTGATTTTAACCGTGAAGCAGAAAGCCTTATTGCATGGCTGCCGAAGCAACAGGCTGCAGGTAAGTTGGAATATAAGGTGGAATTGAATCGTAACGGGGATATACTCGACATTGAGAATAACGAAGTGGTAACAATTCGTTTTAAAGACAATGTACCTGCATACGCGCTAATCCCTCATATCATTTTTATTTTTGCCGCGATGCTGTTATCTACGCTGGCTGCCTTTTTTGCTCTGGGCAACATTCCCTCCTACCGCTTCTACACCGGTTTGACCCTGGTGATGTTTTTGCTTGGGGGAATGATTTTTGGTCCCATTGTCCAGAAGTTCGCATTTAACGAATACTGGACAGGCTTCCCATACGGAAAAGACCTTACAGACAACAAAGCTTTGATTGGGTTTATTGCATGGATTATTGCATGGATCGGGAACCGCAAAAAAGAGAGGAAATATCTGGTTATCCTGGCGGCAGTTGTGGTGTTGGTGATATCCTATATTCCTCATAGTGCCAGAGGATCGGAGCTTGACTATAACTCTGGGGCAATAAAAACGGGCATGATATATCTTTCGGGCCTTTTCTCCGTCTTTATCTTCCATAAAAATAAAACCGCCTGACAAAGGCAGATATGGCTGAATCGGTTTAAAAACATCTTCAACGGGCTAAAAAACAAAATGGCTGCCAGAGTTCTGACAGCCATGTTTTTTTATGCATTGCTAATTACTCAGCGGGAGCTTCTTCAGCAGCAGGAGCTTCAGCAGGAGCTTCTTCAGCAGCGGGAGCTTCAGCTTCCGGAGCAGCTTGTTCTGTTGCTTCAGCAGCAGGCTCGGTAGCTTTAGGCTTGCATGATCCCAAAGTAATTAATCCAAATAAGGCTACAACAGCAAAAATGACACTGAATTTTTTCATAATACAAGTTTTTTTTGGTTAATGAAGGTTTATCCCTAAAAATGAAGGTGTTACAAATATAATAAAAAAAATATTTGAATAACAACCTTATTAAAAAAGTTATGAACCGTTATTAATCAAGTCGTTACTAATCAATACCTGAAAAAAATATGTTTTGGAGGGCTTGCTGGTATTGAAAAACCGGCATTCCATCTTAACAAATTGCTTTAAAATGCAAAGGCTGAAGCCTTAATGCCAATTATCCCGGTTTGCATATCGGGGCTTGGACCTCCGATTTAACATTTTTTGATTTTTTTCGCAACAAATGCAGCAATCCTCTTAAATTTACGTCTTTTAACCGAACGAGGAATGAAAAGCAATCGGTTTTTGAATGCGCATGAAAATCTAATTAGCCAATGCAAACAGGGTGACCGTAAAGCCCAGTTCGAATTGTATAGGCTTTATTACAAGGCGATGTTCAATACCAGCTATCGCATTGTGAATGACCTGATGGACGCGGAGGACATAATGCAGGATTCGTTTTTAAAGGCGTTTCGTTATATAGACCGTTATAAAGCGGAAGTAAGTTTCGGAGCCTGGTTGAAAAAAATCGTTGTGAACCAGTCTCTCGATTACCTTAGGAAAAGAAAAATCGAGCTCTCTGCGTTTGATGAGGACTTTGACACGGCGGCGGAAGACGAGACGGATAGCAGTTGGGAAGTGGAAAACAGAATACTGTACGAGGAAGTTATCAGAGAGATACAGAGGCTTCCGGATGGTTATCGCATAATCATAACCCTCTACCTGTTGGAAGGTTATGATCATCAAGAAATTGGGGAAATACTGAACATATCGGCTTCAACTTCGCGATCGCAATTTAACCGGGCGAAAAAGCGCTTGATAGAAAACTTGAACAAAAAGTGAAACCAAATGAAAAGACTGGACCATTTTATTGATATCCATAGAAATACAATGGATAGCCATGAACCCTCAGAAGGTCATTTCAAGCGCTTTGAGGAGAAACTGAATCAAAGGAGGCATTCTTCCTTGGCATGGTTTACCCGAATCGCCGCGGTTGTAATCGCTGCCGCACTCATCTCGGTGAATCTGATCCTTTTCCGAACCAAGAGCAATGAGCCCCTGTCTGCTGAACTTAGGGAAACCGAATGGTTCTATACTACACAATCAGAAAAACTCATATCTGAGATACAAAACAACGAATTTATGGATAACTCAGATAAACAACTGGTATTAAACGACATACACAACTTCGACCGGGAATACAGAAGCATTCTTAACGATTTGAGAAAGTTTCCCGGCGACGAAAGGTTGGTTAATGCCTTTATCGATTACCATCGCTCGAAAATTGAATTTCTCGAAGAGATCGTGAAACAGGTCAATGCAACAAATCCAATTACCATATAAAAATGAAAACTACTAAACATAATAAGGGATTTCTTCTTCTGTGCGTGCTGGTTTTCGCAGTGAGTGCAGCAACTGCACAATCGCAGTCGAAAGAAATAAAAAAGGAATTCCCGGCTATTTCAGGGGATATACTCGAAGTTGAAAACAAATTTGGCAATATAACCATACTGAATTGGGACAAGCCTGAAATATCCGTATCCATTAAGCTCTCTGCCGACTCCAAAAGCGAAGCCGCTGCCCAAAGTATCCTGAGCAAAATGTCGGTCGACCTGCGAAAAGAAAACAACACCATAATTGCCCGAACCATCCTGAACAACGAGTCGGGTGTTAGCCAGGGAAGCCGCTTTGCCGTAGACTACACTGTTTATGTACCGAAATGGATAAACCTTACCCTGGTGAATAAGTTTGGGAACATTCACATCGATGAAATCTCCGGACTGGTAAACATTGAATTGAAACACGGCGATCTGAGAATAAACAATCTCTCTCGGGGAAATGTAAAGCCTTATAATCAGCTTGTCCTGGCTTATTCCAACGGAGTTATCGATCAGGCCGGATCGCTTAAGCTGGATCTCTCCTTTTCCAAAATCGAGGTTGAGAAAGCCGATGTGTTTACCGCACAAACCAAGTATTCGGGCATAAATGCAATAACCTGCAACTCTTTTTTCTGCGAGTCGAAATACGACAACTTCAAGTTTGATGAGGTCAAGAATCTTAGCGGCAATTTGCAGTACTCGAATCTGAAAGCCGGCAAATTTTCAGGGAAACTTGAACTGGAAACCTCTTACACAGGTGTGAAAATCGAACAGGTCCTACCCTCTTTTGAAAGTATTAAGATTAATAACTCACGGGGGAGTTATAAAATCGGCATTCACCCGGAAACCTCATTTGACCTGTACGGCAATTCCAGCCGTGGCGAATTCGATTTGGAGGAATTCAAGATACTGGAAAAAAAGACCGAGGGTAGCAGTAAAACCATCCGCGCTGTTGCCGGCAAGGAAGGAACAGGAAAACTAATCAGCATTTCATCGGTGGATGGCACGGTAAGCCTGTTTTTGAATTAAATACCGTTTATTGCATCGAAAGGACCGGAAAAGAAGCAAACCCAAACCTGCACAAACCGGAATATGTTGCTAAGCTCTCAGCCCTTTTTTCATCAAAACGGCATCAAAATGCACAAGTCTCAAGTGGTCTTTCGCAATAATCGTTTCGGTTGTGATTTTCGCCGGAGCATTTATGCGGTTGATACGTTTTTTCAACACTCTCTTTCCTAGGTATTTCACGTGATTCACAGTTAAATTACAGGTAAAAACACGCTAATGCTTCAGGTAAAAATACCCGTCGGGGCACAGGTGTTTTTAGTTTTTATTCAGGTGCTTACCATTATATTTCAGAGAAATCCCTGTTGTAAATTACGCCTGATAAACTAATGAGTGTTATACCGGTAATTTCATGCAATCAAAAAATACTTTTTGGATTTCCGTTATCTGGACAATTCTTATAATCTGCTCATTTTCATGGAACTATTATATCGTGGATTCGAACACGATAAAACTTGTCGAAAACAAAGCCCAATCCTTCTTTAATCAGATTTTGGTTACCCGCTCATGGAACTCCTTTCATGGCGGAGTGTATGTTCCTGTTTCAGAGGTAACCCAGCCGAATGAATATTTAGTCGACTCTTTGAGGGATTTGACAAGCACCGGAGGAATGAAGCTCACAAAGATCAATCCGGCATTTATGACAAGACAAATAGCCGAAATAAACAAACTGGAAAATGATTTGCAGTTTCATATTACCAGCACGAACCCGATACGGCCGGCAAACAAAGCTGATGATTGGGAAGAGAAAGCCTTGAAATCATTTGGTAAAGACAAGCATGAGGTTCTTGAGCACATTTCAAAAGACTCTTTCTCTCAATATCGTTATATCGCCGCATTGGTTACCGAGGAAAGCTGCCTTAAATGTCATGCCGTGCAGGGTTACAAGCTTGGCGACATACGGGGCGGGATCAGCATTTCATTTCCTTCAAAGCTCTATACTGAATCCGAAAACAGGCAACTCCTTTTTCTTTTGCTGGCCCATCTGATCATTCTTCTTGTTGGACTGCTTGGTATTTCCCGATATTTCAGAATGCTGAAAAAACTTTTTGGTATCATCGACAAAAAAAACAACGAACTTGAAACCGAAAGTACATTATTGCGCAAATCAAATGAAGAGCTTAAGGACAGTCTGGAACGCAACAAGGCTATTGTTTCGGCAATGCCCGACATACTGTTTTCCATTGATCAGAACGGTTGTTTCACGAATTGTCAGGTTAGCGACTCGAATTTTTTGCTGGCCCCAGTGGATGCCATAGTTGGCAAATCGATCCGGGACGTGTTGCCCCCGGAAATAGCCGAAAAAGGGACCGAGCTGATATCTTTGGCTATTCGAACCGGTAAGCTGCAGGTATTTGAATATTATCTCGATGTTTCGGATAGCAGAAAATGGTTCGAGCTTCGAATTGTCAATTCCTCATCAACCGAGGTACTTGCCATTTCGAGGGATATCACCGATCGCAAAAGAGCCGAGGAGGAAATAAGTTTTAAAAACCAGCAGCTGCTCGAGGCAATTGCCGATAAAGACCGATTAATGTCGATCCTCGCCCACGATTTGAAAAACCCGTTTAATGCAATTTTGGGATTGTCGCAACTTCTAACGACCAGCTTAGACCAATTCGATAAGCCCAAAATTGAATCCTTTGCCCGACTAATCAACAATTCCGCTAAAAACACATATGATCTTCTGGAGGATATGCTGATGTGGGCAAGGTCGCAATCCGGAAAGATTCCTTTCAGACCGCAGAACTTAGTTTTTTCTGAAGTACTGCAAAGTATAATGACTGATTCCAGATTGATAGCAGATAGAAAAAGTATAGCCCTCAATTATCAGGAAACTAACAATATTATTGTTTATGCTGATTTTGATATGCTTAAGACTGTCCTACGGAATCTTGTTTCCAATGCAATAAAATTCACTCAAAACGGCGGGAAAATTGAAATCTCTATTGAACAGCAAGATTCTGAGGTGATTATAACGGTTTCCGACAACGGGATAGGAATTTCGCCCTCCGCCATCAGCAAATTGTTTGACAAGTCTAAAACCCATACCACATCGGGAACAGAACAAGAGGGTGGAACAGGCTTAGGCTTGTTTATTTGCCTGGATTTCGTGGAAAAACACAATGGGCTTATCTGGGTCGAGAGCGAAGTCGGAATTGGAAGCATGTTTAAATTCAGCCTTCCGACTTCAAAATGACGAATTATTAAACACATGCAGTTGCAGATTAATTCAGGTATTTATGAAAAAATATAATTGGACAGTCAGATACATCGCGAATATATTCCTAATAGCTGTGGTTGGAGTTTTAATTCTGATTTATATGCGGTATTCCTGGTTAAGGATAAAAGATCATACGGAAAAAAATGCGCTCCAAATAGCAAGGTCAATTGAAGAGATGCTTCCAAAAGATGATTTAAAAACGCTGGAAGCCATTCCTTCGGATCTTGAAAAGTCGCAATACCAAAGCATTAAACAGTCTTTAATGGATGTCATCAAGGTGAACCCAGAAGCAAGATTTGCTTACATCTACACCCAGAGGGATAACAAGATATTCTTTTTCGCAGATTCCGAACCTGAAAACTCGGATGACTATTCTCCCCCGGGGCAAGAATACACAGAGGCGAATTTGATCAACAGTCAACCCTTTCAAGATGGAAGAGAAGTAATAACCTTGCCCATAAGCGATCGTTGGGGAACCTGGATTACGGTGCTGATTCCGATTGTTGACAAGACTTCGGGAGCAACTTATGCTGTATTCGGAATGGATTTTAATGCAAAAGACTGGAACCGGGAAATCCGTAGCGAATTAAGGAAGTCTTCTGTGCTGGCTGTACTTTTAATAATGGTCCTGTTTTTTTTGTTTCTAATAAGGACCAAGAATAAGATGCTGAGCTATGAAGTCATCAAGCACAAAAAAACAGAAAAGGCATTTCTTATCAGTGAGCAACGGTATCGACTTCTGGTCGAACATGCCAATGAAGGCATTATTGTGGTCCGTAACGGGTATTTGAAGTATGTGAATCCGAAGATGGTGGAAATGACGGGGCGGACCATGGAAGAGTTAACCTCGTTCTCTATTTTGGAACTTATTCACCCCGACGACAGGGATCGGGTCAGGGACAACCATGTAAAGCGTATGAAAGGCGAGTTGATCGATCAAAGGTACTCTTTCAAATTTTTAAAACCCGATCGCACTATTCTATGGTTGGAAGTTAGCGGTACCCTCATCGAATGGGAAGGCGAGGCTGCATCCTTAAACTTTTTAAGCGACATTACCAAAAGGCGGCAGACGGAAGAATATGCAAAAAACACATTCGAAAAGCTCGAAGCCACTTTGGATGCCTTACCTGATATCCTTTTTGAGGTCGGACTCGATGGCTATTGCTATGATTACCATTCTCCCCGAACCGAATTAGTATTTAAACCTTCCAAGGATGTTATCGGGAAAAACATTTCGGGAATTTTCCCGAAAATAATTTCGGAGGTGGTATCTTCAGCAATAAAGGAGGCTAGTGATAAGGTGTTTTCAAACGGCAAGCAATTTGAAATGGAAACGCTGCAAGATTCCCGCTGGTTTGAAATTTCCGTATCCAGCAAAATCAGTGCTCCCTTCGATCCCCGTTTCATCATCCTCATGAGAGACATCACTGAGCGCAAGAAAGCGGAAAAGCTATTGCATCAGACACAGCAAAACTACGAAACCTTTTTTAACACTATTGATGAGTTTCTTTTTGTGCTTGATGAACAAGGAAATGTTATTCACACCAATTCAACGGTTATCAATCGTTTAGGCTTCACACGGGAAGAACTCTCCGGATTATCGGTTCTCATGCTGCATCCTGCTGAGCGTCGTGAAGAAGCAGGAAGAATTGTGGGCGAGATGTTAAGAGGTGAAGCCACGGTATGCCCTGTACCGATAATTACAAAATCAGGGATTCATATTCCCGTTGAAACCAGGGTATCTCATGGGTTCTGGGATGGCAAACCGGTTATTTTCGGTGTTACCAAGGATATCTCAAAAATTAAATTGTCGGAAGAGAAATTCTCGAATTTATTCTACATCAACCCTTCCGCGTGCGGGTTAAGCAATTACGATACAGGAGAATACATGGAGGTAAACGATGCTTTCTACAACTTACTTGGATTCGAGAAAAATGAAGTGATTGGCAAAACAGCTGTCGAATTGGGTATTTTATCCCCAGAATCCATTGCATTTATAAAAATGTCTGCAAACGACAGTGGAACCGTTAAAAACGCAGAAACCCAATTAACGACCAAAAAAGGTCAACTGAAGCATGTTTTATTATCGGCAGAGGTAATTATTGTTCAGGATAAGAAATACCGATTTACCATTGTACAGGACATCTCGGAACGAAAACAAGTTGAAAGCATTTTACTTGAAAATGAGAACTTTCAGAGATCCCTTTTAGAAAACATCTCGGTTGGGATTATAATTATCGATCCGCAGACACGAGTTATCGAGAGCATCAATTCTTTTGCCTCCGAGTTAATCGGAGAGAAAAGGGAAAACATAATCGGACAACGATGCCATCAATATATATGCCCATCCCATGAACAGTGCTGTCCGGTTTGTGACAAAGGTCAGACTATAGATAATTCTGAAAGAGTTTTGCTTCGCGCTGACAGGACGCAAATTCCCATACTCAAAACGGTTAAGCGAATCCACATCAAAGGAAAGGAAAAGCTTTTGGAGAGTTTCGTGGACATTTCAGTTCAAAAAGAGGCAGAAGAATCACTTGTCGAGAATGAACAAAAATTGAATGCCATCCTCTCCAACACCCCGGGTGTCATTTATACCTATATTATCGACAGGGAAGGGATGCCTCATCTGTCCTACATCAACGAAAATGTAGAAAAAGTTCTGGGATACAAACCCAATGAGTTTATCAAGAGCATGGAGCTCTGGGCAAGCTGTGTGCATCCGGAAGATATGCCGAAACTGCAGGAGAAACTTTCCGGCAAAGGCATGTCGAATGAATACCGTTTTAAAGACAAAGCTGGGAACTATCACTGGCTAATGGATAAACAGAAAGTGCTGAATCAAAAAGATGGCGAGACGGAAATAATCGGTACCTGGTGGGATATAACCGATAAGAAACAATCCGAAGAGGTTCTGAAACAACAGGCGGAAATGCAGAAAATCATGATGGCTATTGCTTCCCGCTATATAAATATCCCTCTTGATCAGGTTAATGACACTATAAATGAAGCCCTGAGAAAAATAGGCGAATTTGTGTCGGCCGACAGGAGTTATCTTTTTACATACGACTTTATCAAACAAACAACCTCCAACGAATATGAGTGGTGCAATGAAGGTGTTATCCCTCAAATTGATGAGCTACAGGATGTTCCGCTTGGTATGATTCCGGATTGGGTAAATACCCATTGCGATGGCAGAATTCTATACATTGAAGATGTGCCTGCCTTGCCGGAGGGTTCGCTGAAAGAGGTGTTGGAACCTCAGAACATCAAAAGTTTAATGACCATCCCCATGATGTCGGGAGATAAATGCGTGGGATTTGTTGGTTTTGACTCAGTCCACAGCAACCAAAAATATTCTGATGAGGCAATTGCGCTGTTGCAACTCTTTTCACATATGCTTGTAAACGTGAAAAACAGAACGTCGGCTGAGAAAAACCTAATCACAGCCAATACCGAGCTTGAAGAGGCCATCACCAGAGCTGTTGACATGGCGCAAAAAGCCGAAAGCGCAAACAAATCCAAGAGTATTTTTCTGGCCAATATGTCGCACGAGATTCGTACCCCGCTGAATGCAATCATTGGCTTCTCTCAACTTATGATTCGTGAGAAAAATTTATCCGAAACCCAGAAAGACTACAATGCCTCTATCATCCGTGCCGGCGAGCACCTTCTGGCACTTATTAACGATATATTGGAGCTCTCGAAAGTGGAAGCCGGACGAATTGTTTTGAACCCTACAAACACCGATTTGCATAATCTGCTCAACGATATCCAGATAATTTTCAAGGAGAGGGCACAATCCAAACATCTGCGGTTTTTATTCGAGTTGGCCGCGGATCTCCCTCGATATATAATTGTCGATGAAAGCAAACTGCGTCAGATATTTGTCAATCTGATTGGCAACGCAATCAAATTCACTGATGAAGGAGGTATTGCGATACGGGCAAGAGTTGATCGTATTGATGGGGATTCAGACCAGCTTACGGTGGAAGTACAGGATTCAGGTTCGGGGATTTCCGAAAATGAACTTCAGAATCTCTTTAAGCATTTTGTACAGACCAGTTCCGGGATAAAAAAAGGCAGCGGTACGGGATTGGGACTTGCCCTGAGCCGGGAATTAGCCATGCTAATGGGGGGAAACATTTCCGTAGTCAGCGAAGTTGGCAAGGGTTCTGTATTTACTTTTTATGTGAAGATGAAAAAGGGCAACCAGGAAGCAGTTCAAGAAAACAATTCAAAGCGAGTTATTCGCATTGATAAAAGCGATGCAGGGAAAACCTATCGTATTCTAGTTGTTGACGATAAGGAGGAAAATTTGAAAGTTGCTGTAAATCTCCTCAAACTGGTCGGCTTTGAAACGAATGAAGCTGTAAACGGGTTAGAAGCTATAACCAAATTTAAAGCGTGGGACCCGCATCTTATTTTAATGGATATGCGAATGCCTGTTATGGATGGGTATGAATCTACCCGTCTCATAAAATTAACTGAAAAAGGAAGGCGAACTCCTATTGTAGCCCTCACTGCCAGCACCTTTGAGGAGGAGCGCAAGAAAACGGAGACTCTTGGCATGCAGGGCTATATCCGCAAACCCTTCAGAGAATCCGAATTGTTCAGCACAATTGGAAAGATCCTTGGAATAAAATACATCTACGAAGAGGAAGAGCCGCATCTCACCAACACATACCAGCAAAACGATAAGTTGATTCACATGGACATCGCAAAATTACCCAACAGTTTGGTTTTGAAAATGAGCGATGCTTTGGCTGTGGCGGATTTGGATTTGTTGATTAAACAGATAAAAACGATTGATCAGGAAAATTCAAACCTGGCAAAACACCT
>CAMAZH010000040.1 GCA_945863035.1 Chitinophaga pinensis
TGCATTAACAGTTGGAGCACTAAGGAGCGGTGCAGCTCTTGCAGGATCAACAGTAAGATCGGTTGCATCATTAAATGCGTTACCACCACCATTGCTAATTGTAAAACCTACATTGTCGAGTGTAAAGGCAACGTTGGTAGGATCATCAGTTCCGATAAAAGTAGCTTCTTCAGCACCGTAGGTAAGTTCCCAACGCGATGATGATGCGATGGTGAAATCGGTAGTGTAGAAATCTCCGGAAATAGCAGCATCGTTGGCAGCCAATGAAGCAGCCTGCGCTGACAAACCATTCTTGTAATCATCAATAGTATTAAACACAAACTCAATATTACCACCATTGGTAATCGTCATGCGTAATACCTGGTTTAGGTTTACTGCAACCGGAATTACATTCCTGTCTTTCACAGCTTGTGAAAATACTGTTAAACCACTAAACAGCATGATTGCGATTAATGAACTTTTTCTCATGTTTTGAATTTTTAATTATTAATAGGACACTTGTTTAATTTCTTTAATCAAAATTACCTTCTATGTTAGTGGGGAAATAGAGTGCGCGCACGTGAAAAATCAAAAAGAACACTTGGTTTTCAATGGTAATTGCACGTGCGTGAATCAGGTATTAATACCTGCTCTTACAGCGTCATAAAGAAATTGAAAACCGGAGAATACCCGCAAGGCAATTTTCAGTATTTGTAACAGCTCCAGGATTAACCAGATATTGCAAGCTGGGCTGTATAGTATATCCCGATCCGAAATGAAATATGTAGGTGCATTCCATTGCTGTTTCGAAAGACAGCGCCTCGCTTGAACTTTTTAAATAATTCTTACTAAGTGAAATATAGGCAAGACCAAGACCTAATTGGTCCTTATACCTTTCGGGCAATATTCCGTGGTAGCGAAAACCTCCGCCATAATATCGGTTCACCATGCTTCGTTGGGGATCCGTAACCCCCAACTGCGCGAAAACGCATAAGCCTCTGCCTGCGTGCAGGCTTTTTGCAAAAAGAGCCCTGTCGGCCAAAATGTAAAACCCGTAATTGCCTTTTATTGTATTTAAAGAATCAGTATAGTCGGGAAACAACCCCGAGTGGTAATAACTCCCGATTTTATAGTTCCCTACTTCGCGGTAGCCATCCTGTTGATTGTACTGGATTTCCCCTATATAGAAAAACCCTTCCAGCTTATTCAGACGGACATTGAGGTTGTATCGGTTATCGTCGAAATTTCCCGGGTTTCCATCATAAATCGCTGCTCTGTAAATGATATTATTGTCTGCTTCATATTTCAATATGAAACCAGGAGCAGCCAGAGGGAAAATTGAAATCGGCATATTAAGGGATAAGGTAGGCATGATACCGAATGAACTGTTCATAAGGATGGCACTGTATTTGGATCCGAGGAATTCGGTATTCATATCATGCTGCCCAACCAGGAATGAGAACTTACCAATTTGTTGGGAGTACCAGAACTCAAATAGTCCGGTATGGTCACCGGCTTCGATATTGTCGAATATCTGCAGGTCGCCGGTGAATTTCTCACTTGGGCCCACTCCGTGGGTGTTCAAGCCATGCACAAAAAAATACCCGTTTTCCCACCATCCCGCTGTTCCGGTGTTTAATCCGAACAGCAGATCCTCTTTTCCGATATAGGCGAAGCCCTGCTTTACCCCGCCATAGCCATTTATAACGAAATCGCCGGTAACGGTTGTATTGAATGTAACGGCTTCGGAAAGTTTACTCTGCGCCATGGAAAACTGATTACATATAAAGAGCAACAGACAGGCAGAAAGCAACCTTATAATCCCGGTCGTGAAAGCAGAGCTGTGAATTTGCCGTAAAGGTATTTGTGAAATCATGGCTTTCGGGTTTTGAGTTTTAAAAAGCAAAAGTGCCTGTTGACAAGGGCCGGCTGGCAGTCATTCCCTTCAACAGGCACTTCATACACTTCATACAATTTATCTTAAACAGCGCTGCCGCTTACAATTCGCGCCCGGATTTTACCTATTACGCTTGTAATATTAGCCACCTGCTCATCGCTTATCGTTACCGATGTAGTGCTGTTGTCGACAATCACAAGCCTTCCGTTGACTTCCTTGGTGGTAGGCTCCATGTAATTATAGGTAATGGTTACCTTGTCGAACTCGGTTTTCAATTCGCCCAGACTGGCAAGCAGATCAGCGAAGAACGGCTCAGCTTTATAGGCGGAAACAATTAAGAGTACCTGATCGAGAATCATTTTTTGTTCCGCTATGCGCTCAATCAGCTGATCGTTGCGTTTTGTCTTTACAACCTGGGTTGCAAGGTAAAGGCTCTCCATCCAGGTTCCCGTAACGATAAGCACACTCAGGTTGCTTCTCTTCTGACTGCGGAGGAACTGGTCCATTTTTTCAAAATTGACAGTTGACAGATAGATCAACGAATCGATTTTGTCGCTGTTTTCCGAAAGTCGTTTTATCGTTTCGAAATCGAAAAACTGACCAATATTCAAATCGTCTGCGAGGTTTTTTATAGCCGAGAGGTATTTGATGGCCAGATAGGATTTCTCATAAACATTGATATATCCCAGGTTTCCGCTATACAGGCCCATTGCGAGGGATTTCTCGAAATCGGTCGTGAAGTTCTCCTGGCTTTCGGTTTTGTTTAATAATCCCTCGTTAAAAGGAACATCGGAACCTTTTATCACCGAGGCGATTTCCAGAGGAGAGGGAAGGGATTGAATGATGGAATTCAGGGATTCCTCAGAGATCTCAAGCTCCTGAGCCTCTGAATTTTCGCTTAAGAGCTGATTCATGTCCAGCTTTTCAGAGTTCCCTTTATTGCTGTTGCATCCGAAAAAGAAGAAGCTCAGCAGTATACAAGATAGGAATAAATGCTTCATTATAGTTTGATTTAGATTTTTAATATTATTCGCTTTTCATGAAACCCAAAATGGTTACACCACATCCGCCTTTTGCACCTTCCAGCTTGGCTTCGAGGTAATATACACCGGTAGCGGTACAGGGGTATAGAATATCCGGATAATAGGTTTTTGTTTTGGGGTTGTAACTGCTGGCAATCAGTTTGCGGTTCCGATCGTACAGACTGACAATCATGCGCTCACCAGCATTGTTCTGGTCGCAAACAATAATGAGGTAATTTGATCCTTTGGAAAACACATAGGAAAACTCCTCGGCTCCTGTTTTTGTCATGCTTGTGTTAAAAGCCTTAATAAAGGTAAAGCTCTCCAGGCGCGATGCGCAATTGTCCAGGAACTCATCGGTTTGGCATTGTCCAAAAGCAGATTGCGAAGCCGTTGCGAACAACACCAATAGGAAAAACCAAATTTTTTTCATCATACTTGTATTAATTAGGTTATTTACTAAAGACACTATTTTTATATTTATTTATACTTACACTCTTTTCACTATTCCGAATTCTTTCTACTTTCTCCCCGCTTCATAGCGTTCAATTATTCCGATTGCCTCATTTACGGGAATTTTCTTCCCGTTGAGCAAGGCAATAATAAATGATTCGCTTGTAAGTCCGTTTGCCACGAGCTTTTGCTTCGCTTCAAAGGCTTCCGCGTAGCTTAAGAAATCGCCTATCGAATAAATCGTATAATCGTTGTTGTACTTGTTTATATAAAGTCCGTAGTTCGCTGCCATTTTACGGAACTGGGCGTTATTGGCCGGCTTGACATTCTTGCGGAAGGCCCCTATTTGTATTGAGAAACCCGGCAAGCCTCGGTCTATGGCCATTGTATTTACAGTCTCATTGGACTCTTGCGAAGGATTTGACGGGCTCAATGTTCGGGCTGTTTCATGAGTAATGGGGTCGCTGTTGAAATAAGCCTGAACAAACACGTCCTGAGCAACGTTTATTTTCGCGATTCGCAGAGCGTTATCGGCCGCTTCCTTGCTGCTGAACAATCCCGCATAATAATTATACACTTCTTTTTGCTCGTCCCAAACCTGAACCACCGGGAAAACTCCTTTAAAGGTATCGAAAGGCACCTGCTTCTTGTAGCTTCCCAATCGTATTCGATACGCTAAACCTTCGGGTAGTGATTCAATCTCGGGAATTGGATGTTCGGCCGAATAGGCGTTTGTTGCCAGCACCGAGAATCCCGTTTGGCTGTATTGAGGGCCATCGCTTTTTATCACCCTGAACTCCACCCTGCGGTTCTTTTCATGATCGGCTTCCTTTTTGGCGACTTTTACCGAGGGAAAGGTTTCTCCAAAGCCATTGGCAAAGATCCTGTAATCTTCGATGCCACGCGAAATAAGGTACTCGCGTGTTGCCTCCGCTCTTCGATAGGAAAGCAATAAATTGGGATAGTAATCACCACGCGTGTCGGTATGGGCATTCAGTTCGATAGAGGTATTCGGGTTGACACTCAGAAAATCGACCAATCGGTTTAACTCACTCATCGACTCTTTTCTCAAACCGTATTTGTTAAAATCAAACAGAATATTCTTTAAAGGGATTGTTTTGTTATACACAATAGGATTCATTAAAATCTTCAGACTTTGAGGACCGGAGGTTTGGGACTCCCCTCCTATTGCAATCTGCGACTGGAAATAGCCTTCTTTGGCAACATACAGCGAATAGGTCTCTCCGCTGGTAAGGTTTAGATTTACAGCGCCCTTGGAATCGCTGACGACTTTCTCCACAAAGTTTTCCCCATTGAAAAGCTTTATTTCACATCCCTCGAGGGCCTTGTTTTCGGTTGCATTCAGAATCGTTCCTGTAAACTTGTAACTGTTGCCGGCTAAAGGATTTTCAAGTTGCTGATTGTTCGGCACGGGAACTGAAGTAACCGGAACTACAGGGTTTGTTATCGGGGGATTTTGCGTTGCAACGACGTTCTCCTGAACCGGAAGCGTATTTTGAGCAACTACCGGAATTCCCTGTGAAACGGGAGTATACTGCTGCGCGTTTTGAACAGCATTTGCATTCACGTGTTCTGCAGTAGCAACCTGCTGTGGATTGGGTACAGTGCTTGCGGCTCCTTGAACCACTGGAGTGATAGTTTGCAAGGCTTGAGGGCTGGACGCATTGGCCTGAGTGGCTGGTGGAGCTGTTTGAATAGCCTTAGGGATGCTATCGACAGGTTGCAAGACCTGGGCCTGGACTGAAGCCGTATTGCCCTGAACCAACGGGATTGCAGTTTTCGGTTTTTGCTGATTGACAATAGAATCCTTAACAGTTGGAATAATCAGCTTTGGATTCTGCGCTACAAACAGGGTATCGGACGAAGTTTTTGTAATGGTTTGCACAATATTTTGGTTGGCTGCTGCGATCTTAACCGTGTCGTTTTGTTGAATGTAAGTGGTGGTATTTATCCTGATCACGCTGTCTACAACGGTATACGAAGAGCTGGTTGCCTGAGTGTTATTTACTACCTGAGTAATCAGGTTTTGGTTCAGGGTGTCGCTTTTCTGAACAAGGGGATTTGCATTTTGCGTTATTGCCGGCAAAGCGGTTATTGAATCTGCATCGACCACAAGTTCCTCGGGTTTATTGACAAGGCTATCGGCTTTTGGCTCGTCTTTTTCCGCTGTCGGATCAGCCAATGGTTTTTCAGGATCATCAACGGGCTGAGGCTTTTCTGGTTTTACCGCGAGAACTGTGTATGCCTTTCCTGATTTCAGCGTGTCGGGGAAAACATAAAAACCCTTTTTGTTTGTACTGGTAATATTAAATACCTTGTCTGTTCTTGAAATGGAAACAGGGATCTCAGCCAAAGGACTTTCAATTATTACCGTATCGGTAATTTCTTCAAATTCTTTTTTCGACCCTTCTTTCAGTCGGGTTTCCGTAGTGACTTTCATCTTTCCCTCCGACATTACCCCGCCCACAACAAAGGATGAATTTCTCGATTGGATATCGGCAAGGAGGCAGGTGTCGCCTAATTCCCTGTATAGTCTTACGCGGATTGCGTCATAGAAAAAGCCTTCCCTCCTAAGGGTAAGAGTATAATTGACGCCCTCCTTCAACGGATGGCTATAGTAACCGTCTTCCGATTCCAAAGTAACGGGATCGGCTGCCCCTTCTTCGGCAATTCTGTAGGTTATCCCATTGTACAAACTGTGGTCGGGCACCATAATTTTGTTCCCATGGAAATAAAAATTCTGATGTCCTATTCTATAAAAGGTATACAAGTCTTCCTTCCCTTTGCCATTGAATCTGTCGCTAGTGAAAAAGCCAAGGGTTTGGGAGTTGTCAAAAACAATTCCGAAATCATCTCCAATTGAATTAATCGGTGTCCCCATATTTGTTACGGGTTTCCATTTGCCGTCGACCCTAAGGGATTGGAATATATCCAACTTGCCCATCCCGGGGTGCGTTTCAGAGGAGAAGTACAAGGTGTCGCTTCCATGGATATATGGAAAAAGCTCATGACCGAAAGTGTTTATCTTTGCGCCCAAATTCACTGGCTTCCCCCACTCTTTTTTATCATTCAGTTCGCTGTAATAAATATCCGTACTTCCATAGCCGCCAGGCATATCCGAGGCAAAATAGATTCGTGTTCCATCTCTTGACAAGCTTGCCTGAGCAACAGAGTAATTATCGCTATTAAAAGAGAAAGCGCTGACAGGCTTGCTCCAAACGCCAAAGGGGTCCTGTTTTGAATAGTAAATCTGGAGAGAGTTTAATACGACATTTGTTTTTTTGTCTTTTGTACCGGTTATAGTTCTGGCAAAATACACTTCTTTCCCATCAGCGCTGAAGGTTGGCGTGCCATCGTGGTAAGGGGAGTTCAAACCCGAGAAATTCTCGATAGAGGCAACCCCATCCTTACTTTTTATAAGGTCCAGATAGTACATGTCGGAGCGCATAACGCTGATGTCGTCCTCAATATTAATAAACTTCTTTTTGCTGTCCGGGCGGGCGGAGGAAAAGACGATTCCATCGTTGTACCAGGCAGTAGAGTATTCCGACCCCGGGGTATTAACGAGCTCTTCGTTTTTCACAAAATAACGACTCTCCGCATCGAGCCAATTTTGGGCGGTGAAGCAGGACTCGAGATAAACGCTTCCCATGGGGTCGTTGGGGGCCAGTTCAATGTACTTTTTAAACATGTCGGCAGCCTCTTCGTATTTTGCTGCATTTTTTAATGAGGTTGCGTAATTCAGATAATTTTCCGCCTTATTGTTTTTAGACCCTTTATCAAGGATTACCTTGTAGATTTCGGTTGCCTCCAGGAATCGGCCTGTAAGACGGTAGGAGTTTGCCAGTTTTTCCCTGGCTTCATTTTTATATTTTACTTTACCTGTTTGAATTTCTTTCAGGTAAAAGGGAATTGACTCTTCAAACATATTCCGGTCAAAATACTTGTTACCCTCATTCAGATGCCTTTGTGAAAAAGCATCCTCACAATGGAAAGCGAGTACCATTAGCAGAACAGAAATATATAGTGAGAAACTGCGCAAAGCCTTAATTATTTAATTGTTTATTAAAAATAGTACCTCGGGTGAATTACCTTCTGTTCGGGAGGAGGCAAGAGTTCAATCCCATAACTGATTCCAATTTCATGCGATCCATTGGAGTATTTAGCCAGTTGGGAGATTGTAAAATCGTATGAATACAACAACTTGAAATTCTTTGAGATATCAATTTTAACATAAGACACAACGGCATCCCCGGTTCGGAAAGAGGCTCCTGCAGTGAAAAGGTCCAGCCAGATAAAACTCAGATTCAGATCGACCTGAAGCGGGGCGTTCATGGCATATTTTACAAGAAATCCCGGTTCCAAAAACATTTTATCCGACAGTTCCAAAATGTACCCCCCCATTCCGTAGAAACTCCGGTTCTTAGGGTACGCCTGTGCATCCCCAACTGAAGAGATTGACTTTTTCAAGCTGAACAGATGATTTGCCGAAGCCCCGACATAATAGCTGGCCGACTGATAATACACTCCCGTTGAAACATCAGGATGCATATAGGATTCCGCACTCAGCAAAAGTGCCGGATCATCAAGGTCGACTTTATGAAGACCTTCGTAGTTATAGCTGTTATTCAACAATCCGCCCTCCAGTCCAAACGACAACTTCCCTTTTCCGAATCCCAGGTGATATGAGAAAAAGGCTGTTGCGGCCAGGTTGTTGGTTACTGCAATTTTATCCCGAACCACCTTAACCCCAAGGCCAATTTTCTTAACCTGAACCGGGGCCTGAAATGTAAATACATTGGTAGTCGGAGCTCCTTCCAGCTTAACATACTGCATCCTGTTTTTCAAAGAACCCACCATCCATTTGGAACTGCCTGCGCAAGCCGGGTTCATGAGCATCTTATCGAACATGTATTGACTGTACAGGGCATCCTGCTGAGCATTAACCGACAGGGCAGTTGCCAGACCCAGAAATAATAATATGATCAAGTGTCTTATCATTACTGTACGTTCTATCGGTGAATTATTATAAAACCTGTTCTGGGCGCCGAACCGTTTCCCAGATTAAGAATATAGAAAAAGGTGCCGTCGGGTAAATCATTGCCCTTGTTGTTCTTTCCATCCCATGTATTATCATACGGACTAGCTTTGTAAACAAGGCTTCCCCATCTGTTGAATATCTCCACGCTGTTGTTCTCGAAATAGTCGACATTTGAAACGGTCCAGAAATCATTGAAACCATCGTTGTTGGGTGTGATAATCTGCGGAACATCGTCGGTTATGTCACTTAAACATAGGTCAATAGTAACTATTACTGAATCAACAGAAAAGCAATAGTCGTTTGTAACCCTGACAACATATGTTGTTGTGGTAAGAGGTTTTGCAAAAGGATTATAAATTGTAGAATCATCAAGCGTATTGAGAATATTCCAGTTGTAGCTCAATCCTCCTGTGGCTTCAAGTTGAATACTGTCGTAAATACATATCGTCACATCCTCACCGGCGTAGGCTACAGGTACGGGTTGCCGATCCACTTCAACAGTCTTCGTGTCGAGCACCTTATTGCTGCATTGCGCAAAATTATAATACAAGGCAAACTTCGAAGAATAGGTTGGAGATACTTTTATTGTATCGGCAGTTTGACCTGAGCTCCAATAATAGCTGGCAGCAGCGAATGAATAATCCCTGTTCACATACAGCTTCACCGAATCATTCAGGCATATTCCTGCCGCCTCTGCGCCAATATTGGAATTGGGGTAAGGATAAATGTAGGGGAAAAGGGAAACCGAGGGTTGGCTCCTGCAACCATTATTATCCACTCCAACCACAGAAATTCGGTTTCCTGTTTTAATTGAATCGGACGAATAAATATTTTTGGTTCCGGACTGGAGCAGCAATATGTCGTTGGAATAAAACCGGTATTCGGGCAGACCTGCCGGCTCGGCGAAATATGTGGCGAATTCGCTGTAACAGATTGTATCGATTGAACAGCCTATTTCCACGCTCGGCAAGGGAAGCAGATTGAATTTCAATGTATCGAGACTTTTCGACTCGCAGTTAAACTCATCAAATGCCAAAACTGTTACGGAAGAGTTGTTGACATTAATATCAGCGACGTTTCCGGTCGATTGGTAGATTGCGCTCTCATCGTCCCTGAAAATATATCTGTCAAATCCGGAAGTTGCTGTGAACTGCACCTGTTCACCCAAACAAAGACTGCCGGTTTTGGAAGCGGTGAGGTTTAAAGTTTTTGGTTCAATGATTACGGTCTGAATTGAGTTGGACTTGGCAGAACAAGCATTCGAAGTAACCTCGACAGAGATGTTGGTTCCATTTGCCGGATTCAGAATAGTATAACTGCTGAGTGCCGCATCCTGAACAATATTCAAGCCGTCGTAGAACACATATTTGCTGAATAGCTGTGGCGAGACAGTGAATCTCAGACTCTGGCCTTTGCATATTGTATCGTTCAAGTCATCGGACACTAAAGTTATCAGGGGAATATTGGTTACCTCAATTTCGAAATAGCGATTCACCGAAGGGCACTGAATCTGTGCGGTGTTCCTAACCGAAACCGTAATAAGGGTATCATTAACACCGGTATAAACGATGCTGGTATCGGGGCCATAAGAGCTCTCTCCCCAGGAAACAGCGTAGGTAACCGGCTTAATAGCGGATATGCTCAACGTAATATCCTCTCCTTCGCAAATGGCGACATAAGGGCTTATATTATAGGTGATACCCTCGCAATTATTTGCATACCCGGTAACCTGGTTTGATATATTGCTGTTGCCACAGGGATCGGCTCCGACTGCCACTACTCGGGCTTTGGCCGAATCGCCGAGGTTTAACCCGCTGATCACATGTATGCGACCTGCTGCACCTGAAGAAGGAACAACAAACGGGAGCCCGTCGATGCTTATGTTATAAGCTGTTACCCCTGGAACTGAATCCCATACGAATGAAATCGTACTGGAGGTAGATACCCCCGGATTTATCTGGGGAGTTTTCAGTTTTTCATTAACAGAGATTGTTATTTCGTTCCCAAACGCCCCTGTACATCCCTGATTGACAGCTCTGGCTTTTATGGATTGGCCGCTAGTAAGGCTCGATGACTCGTAAAAATTATCGGATCCCGTTGCAATGCGATTAAACCCGCTAAAGAACTCATAAACATCATATCCGCCCGGGCTTGCCGTATAGCGTACGATCTCGTCTTCGCAAACCAGATTGTCGGGATCGGAAGAAGACAACAAAACAGCATCGGGTTTATGGTTAACTTTTATATTGACGTAACTTATCTGTCTTGGGCAATAAGGCTTATCAAGATTTTTTACGGCAACGGAAATGGTCGTGTCCTGCCCTGGTTTTACAGTAATGGATTTTAGCTGTGAGGGAGGCAATGAACCCCAGACAATCTCGTAATTACTGAGATTTAAGCCCTCGATCCTGAGTATGAGGGAATCGCCCAGGCAGATCGCGTGATTCTCCTGAATCGAATAGTCGAACGCGGTACAGTTTTCAGCAAAACCTATAGCAGGTGGTGAAATATCGCTGTTTCCACAAATCCCATTTCCAATTGCCATAACAGAAAGCGTCACGGCATCGCCCGGCAAAAGAGAAGCGACCATATGACTCAGACCTGTTGGTCCACTGGAGGGATCGATAAAGGGTCCGCCATTAACACTGACCTGATAACCGATAGCTCCACTAACCGTTGACCAGGCGAACAAAACAGTGGTTTCTGTCGACACGGTATAGTTTACCGAAGGGATGTCCATGGGTTTGGATACGTTTACCGTTTGGGTTTCGGTAGAAACAAGGCAAGCATCCTGCGAAGCGGAAACATAAACATTCCGGCCATTTACCGGATTCAAAACAGTATAGAAATTATCGGGTCCTTCCTGAACCAAGACGTTGTTTTCATAGAAAGAATAAGTCGTCAGATTTTGTGGCTGGGCGGTGAATGTTATTGGAGTTCCTTGGCAAACAAGATTTCCCGGCACAGAGCTTTGCAATGTTAACAAAGGTTTAATGGCTACTTCAATATCGTAGTATTTCTCAACCGAAGGGCACAAAGGAGAAGACAGGTTACTGACTTTAACAGGCACAGAGGTATTGGAAGTTGCTGTAAACTCGAATAAATCTTTGTTTTCCGCCGGATCGTTATTCCACATAATGGAGTAATCAGGAATACTAATGCCGGAAATGGATAAGGATACCTCCTCATTTTCACAAGTCTCCCGCTTTTGATTCTGAAGGTTAAAAAGAATGGGTTCGCAATCAATGGCAGCGCATGTAGTAACGCTCGATATAAGGCCGATACCGCATATACCCGGATCCAGAGCGCGTACGCGAATCGAGTGTTCCTCAAGGTTGGGAAGTCCATTCAACGTATGCGTGAGGCCCTGAGCGCCAGAGGTTGGGGTTATAAACGCTCCGTTATCCAGGCTGATTTCATAGGCGATCGCATCGGGTACCTCATCCCACTGAAATTGAATAGATCCTGTGGTTGTACTTCCGCAAAATGCTTGGGGAGCCGGAAGAACGTCTTTAACGGTTGTTATTATGTTATTACTGTTTGCGCTAAAGCATATACCACTTTTTGCTGTTGCGTAAATCCTTTCCTTATCGATAAGGTTTGAGGTGCTAAAGGTATTATCAGCCCCTTTCTTAATTAAAGTATTCCCGACATAGAAACTATACTCGTCATATCCGTCAGGCAAGGCCGTAACGACAAGTTCTTCGGCAAAACAGATCGTATCGTTTAAAGCCGAGCCGGTAATGCTGATGACCGGCGATTCAAAGACTGTGAGCGTCATGGTATCGCTAACAATTTCAGTACAGCCGTTGAGATCGGTAATCTTCACATAGATTTTGTCATTATTGTTCAGTCCGGAACCTGTATAGGTATTTGTATTTGATTGCTGAACAACACCCGTATTCACATAAAACACATAATTCGCAAAATTTGCGGGCGAAGCCGTAAAGGTTACGGTTTCCCCGGAACAGATCGTATCGAGATCGGCCGATACAGACAATTCCACTTTGGTTATGGGGTTAACCTGGATTTTCCCTGAAACCGATGAGGAACATTCGTCTTCGATAACGGTAAGGTTAATAGTTTTGTTACCCGGCTCTTTCCAGCGAACCAGATAGGGTCCCTCTCCAGCGCCAGAGACATACAAAGCGGAATCGAAGCTCCATTTGAAAGTGGGTGCGGAATTGTATGATCCGTTGTACTGCACCAGAAGGTTTTCGTTTTGACAAACCGGGGAAGAGGCAATAAACGAGGCAATAGGTGCAGGTTTCACAGTAATTATCTGTGTGGAAAAGTTATAACACCCAAGGGAGTTTGTGGTTCCCAGGGTAACGGTGTATTCCCCGGGATCGGTATAGGTATGGGTAGGTGGGGTAAAACCAACAAAGGCGGGCTCCCCATCGCCGAATTCCCATAACCAGTCAGAGTAGTCGTTACCAACAGTATCGGTATTATTGGTAAAAACAACATTAAAAGGCCGGCAGCCCGAGAAGGCATTTACACTGAATGCTGTACTGGGGATTCGCTCAACGTTAATAATATCTTCACTTGTGAGAGTGCCAAGGCATCCTCTTTCATTGATAACTTGCAAGCTTATATCGTATGTACCCGGGGTAGAATAAGTCTTGCAGGGTTGGTATTTCTCTGAAATGGTTCCGTCGCCAAAGTTCCACAGATAAGAATAGCTCGAGGAATTTATTGATTTGTTATCCAGGCAAACTGAATCGGTGATGGCGCAAACCGATGGCTTATTCAAGGAAAAACCGACCATGGGCTTTGCAAAAACCCTGACGCTCTTTGTTGTTGAGCTGGAACCGGAAGCGCAGGTAATTGTGAGTTTTACAGTAAAGGTTGTATCTCTGTCCCCCGTAATGAAACTATGCGATGGGTTTTGCGCAACCACGGTTGGCGAGCCGTCGCCAAAATCCCAGGTTCGGGAAACCACACCTTGACTTAAATCGTTGAACTGTATGCCTAGATTGGTGCAGCCCTCAGCCGGGTCGATATTGGTACCTATTACGGCGTTGCATTGGGAATAAGCTTTTGGCAGGATGAAAACCAAGACGACAAAAAAGCCAATTGGTTTGAGATTTGGAAATTTCCCCAGACCAGCCCCGATTGCCCCTAAATAAAAGCGTTTTGCAGTTTTACCTATCCCCCTCATTTGACTAATCTTTTGATAATATTATTGTATTCAAAAATATTACCAATAGATGGCAGATCTATGAGGGTTACTACCCGATTACTGGATAAAAACACCTATGTTTAGCAGGTATATTTACGTGGGTGTGAGGGGGATTTTTACGTGGCAATAATTTGAAAAAACCAACCCGTTCCAGGTTCGGAAATTCCGACTGCTTTTCTGGCTTCCCTCATAATTCCTCATATACAGATCGACAGTTACGTTGATTTTTCTAATCTGTCGGAACAGGATTAAACATCATCGAGTTTATGCTTAAGTGCATACATCACCAAGCTAATGGAGTTCTTCACTCCCGTTTTGCTGATAAGATTGGATTTGTGCCCTTCCACGGTGCGCAAGCTAATAAATAGTTTCTCGGCTATTTGCGAATTCGACAATCCCTCGCAGATCAGTTTTAAGACTTCGCTTTCGCGCTTTGTTAAAACAATGCTTTCTTCCGTTTGAGACTTGAGTTTCTGTTTTGGGCTGTTGATATTGATAATAATATCCCGAAGCAGTTTTTGCGAGAAGAAGCTCTCCCCGCTAAGCACAGTGGTGATGGCCTCTTCGAGCTCGTTTTTACCAGACTCCTTCAACACAAATCCCATAACTCCCGACTGAATCATCTGATAATAATATTCTTCGTCGCAAAACATGGAAAGGGCAAGAATCTTTAATTTCGGGTATTTGGCCATTGCCTGCCGGGTAGCTTCAATACCATTGAGTTCCGGCATCGAAATATCCATTAGAACAAGGTCTGCCTCATGATGATCCAAAATTTCGAGGAACTCCTTCCCGTTGGAAGCCTCAGCTACAACTTCCAAGTTGTCCATTTGCATTATTACAAACTTTAAGCCATCACGAAATAGTTTATGGTCATCAACCAAAATTATTCTACTCTTTTTTATTTCCATAACAAAAAATATTTTTGTGTCGCAAAATTACTAAACCTCAACTTCAACCGGAATATTGATTTTCACAAAAAATCCCATATCAATTGTAGTTTTAAAATCTATCTCTCCATTTAATGATTTCGTTCTGTTCACAATATTCGAGATGCCATGGCCGGTAGACTTCTCCATAATGCTAATCAAATCGCAGCCTATTCCGTCGTCCGCATAACTGGCTACAATAACACCATCGTAATAATCAAGGCCAATGATAATATTGTTTGCATAGGCATGCTTATAGGTATTATTTATCAATTCAATAATAATTCGAAACAAGGAAGTCTCTATTTTCGTGTCAAAACGCTGATCGATATCGTGCTGAAAACAAATGTTAAGATTATTTGAATCGTTAAATTTATTAATATATGAATTAATAGCAACAACTAAACCGAAATCTCTTAGGACATGCGGACTAATATTGTTGGCGATTTCCTTAATGCTTGAGATTGCCTCGTCGATGGTTTGGATTGATTTCTCAATAGCGATTGCCTTATTTTCTTCGTTTTTAGCACTTAAAATAGAGCGGTTATATAATTTTATGGTTGAGAGCAGAGGGCCCAGTCCATCGTGCAAATCCTGGGAAAAACGCTTTCTTTCCTTCTCTTCCGTATCGATGATCGTGTTTAAAATCTGCAACTGCATTTCTTTTCTTTCGGTAATGTCTCTCAGAATCGACAGGACCGATTTATCGCCCTGGTATTCGATTACTTTGCTGATAATTTCATAAATGCGGATTTCCAAATCGGGATTAAGCATTTTTACTTCTATGGGATTGTAAACTTTCTCCGATTGAAGCAATTCAGCAAAGCTGCTTTCATACTTCGACTTGTCGTTGTGATGCATAAATCCGATGAGATATGCTTTTTGGCCGTTCAAGCCGAATCTTTTATGAAAAATTTCGTTTGCCTCAATTATCTCATGATCGAAGTTGGTGATTACAATGCTGTCGGCACTGCTCTGAAAAATATTCTTGAATTTCTTCTCGCTTTCCTGGATTTTTTTGTCCGAAATACTTCGTTCCAACTCGGTTGCTGCACGAATCGAGAATATTTTAATAAGGTCGATAACCAAGTCGGGCAACTGCAAGGGCTTTTTGGTGAGAATTACCAATACTCCAATTGCATCGTGGTTTTTATCAAACAGGGGAACGCTGGCAAAACTCCTGATCTCATCGCCTAAAACTTTTATTACCTCCCTTTCGCCAATAGACTTTCCGCCCTGATGCAAGATGATTTCCTTGGAAATTTGATCCTTGAAAGCTGTCTTTTCAAAACTGAGCTCGAAGTCATCAATAATGAAGCCGTTTTTGCAAGCTGAAAAAGTATTAATTATTGCGTTATTCTGATTACTGAACCTGCCTAGGATAGCGTAATCGACATTCAAAATCTTGGCGATGTTGGTCAACAGAACATCAAAAAACAGTTCTCCGATAATCCCACTGGTCTCATCAGCCACGAGGTGAATAACATCCTCATACTTTTTTTGAACCGTGATATCCCGGCCTACACACTGATACTCGATCAGCTGGTCGGTACCGCCGAATAAGGCTCGGTCAACCCATTCCAGCCAGGAGGTACGACCTTCGGAGAAAATGATGCGACGCCGTCCGCTTCGCACCGGATTTTCCTTTGTGAGTGATTCGAGTTCAGGTAAAATATAGGAGAGTGGCGATTGAATGGGCTTGCTATGGAGACTGATTCCCAACAAATCGCTGGAGGATTTATTAACGTAATTGCAAAATGCATTGTTCACAAATGAGATTGTTCCGTCGGGAAGGAATCGGATGATAAGCTCGGTTTGATCTTCGACGATGCTCTTGTACCTGAGTTCACTCTCCTTCAGGCGAGCCTCATTCCACGATAGATTAAGATAATTGCGAATCTTAACGGTAAGTTCAAGCCGGTTGATGGGCTTGTTCAGATAATCAATTGCCCCGAGCTCAAATCCCCTGATATAACTTTCAGTATCGTCTTTGGCTGTCACAAAAATTATGGGTACTTTCTTCTGAGTGGGATCTGCCTGCAAACGCGAGCAAACTTCAAAGCCGTCCATCTCGGGCATCATAACATCAAGCAATATCAGATCAATGTCGTTGGATTTTGCCATATCAAGGGCAATAGCCCCAGAAGTGGCAATAATAGGCTTATACCCTTCGATCTCAAGGAAAACCTCAAATAACTTGCATACTGACAAATCATTATCAACAATCAATATGGTTGCTGTTTTCTTGGGATTTGTGTCCATATGCGAAATCGAATATTCCTGTATAGAAGTTATTTTAACATACAATAATATAAATAAATTTTGGTCCGAAGGCCAATTTATCGGTTTATGTTAAATCCTTTTTGCTATTCAGTTTTAATGTAATTAAGCTAAAAGCCTTTCCGTCAACGGAATTAAGGCTGAGGTTGAGAACCTTAACCTTAGCCTTAGCCTTAACCTTAACCTTAGCCTTGACTAATTCGAAGTATGGAATTTCGACAGCACGTGAATCATTTTCCTTTCAGAAGTCGACTCGTAAAAAAGATAACTCTTCTTGTTCTCATAAAAGTCCTCTTCAGGTTTGAATTCAAAATTCGTTTCGATAAAACTTTTTATTGTTTCATCAAAACTCTTGTGATAGGAAACAATATAGCCAAAACATTTTTTGCGGTCGTTGAAATAAAATGTCATGGAAGTAAGCCCAATCTCATCGGCAAACTCAAAAACAGCCTTATCAGCATCATTATAGGTTAGTACAAACGGACAAAGGCAATCCCACTTTATGCTTCCCCCTATTCGTTTTAATTCCAAGCCCAAATATTGGGCAGAGGCAAAACTGAAAATCAGCATGCCGACGGCAGTAAGAATTGTCTTTCTGAAATTCATAGCCCTCTCCTAATTAGAACCATTTCGAATTATTCCGCTTGCAAAAATAATGCATATAAATCATCAATATTCGGATGAAAACACTTGATTTGAGATAAAAAACACTTGTGTTCAGCCAAGGGTTTTTACCTGAAGTTGAAATTGAATCCCTCTTGATTATTGGCCTTCAGAACAATTTATGTTATTTGGTAAAGTAATCTGCACATTATATCAGTTTTTAACTATATTGCATTTAAAATTAGTCCAAATGAAATCCTCATCGAATCGAATCGTGTTTTAGATTTGCATAATTATTAATTTATAACGCTAAGTATTTGAGCCTCTTTACAAACGATATAAACTCAAAACTACCGGAGCAGCCGGAGGCTCACCAAAAAAGCATGGACTTTTCGAAGTATTTCAAGACTTGTATCCACAGTTCCAATGCAACATCTGAAAATAACAGCGACTCATTTATTCAATTTTTCAGGGCACAATGTTCAGTAATGCTGGTTATAAATGCCGAAAACGGGTCTATTATCGACGCGAACCCTTCGGCTGTTGAGTTTTACGGTTATACCCATAAGGCAATATGTTCCCTGAACATCGCCGAACTATACGGCAATTCCAAGGATGAGGTCAATTGGACTGAAGGCAGGGCCTTATCGACAAATAAGCACTCAACGCTTTCAACGCACCGATTGTCAGACGGCAGCCCCCGTCTTGTGGAGATTTTCTCCTCCCCCATGATTTACCAGGGCATGGAGGCGTTGTCTTTAATTATTCATGACATCACCCCCCAAAACATAGCTGAAAATTCATCAAGGAAAAATGAAGAATATCTGAAATATTTTGCAGATAAAGCAGATCTGGTTTGTTGGTTGTCGGAAAATGGTCTCATCTATATGAACGACACCTTCGTGCAGCTAACAGGCATTTCAAACCAAAATCTGGACGAAATCCCGGCTTTGTTCCTTAAGCTTGTTCACCCTGAAGACAAGCCCATTGTCTGCAGAAACTTGTTTTCCGGCATGAGAAACACTGAGCCTATTATCAATTTCAACTTTAGAATTATTAGGTCAAACTATGAAATACGATGGGTAAATTCGCTGAGCTATGATGTCTATGAAACGGGGAGTAAAAGGAAAATGCGAGCCGGTATTGCGAAAGACATAACCGACATCAAGCATTTCGAGAATTGTCTGACCGATGCAAAGGAACAATCCCTTGAATCCGACAGGCTAAAGACAGCTTTTCTGAACAATCTTAACCATGAAATCCGCACTCCCATGAACGGAATCATTGGTTTCTCGGAAATTCTCAAGCTTCCCGACCTCACGGTGGAAAAGAGGAATTATTATACCAGCATCATCATCGAGCAGTCAAAAAAACTTTTAAGCATTATCAACGATATTATCAGGGCTTCCAAAAACGACACCTACGCCATTGGTTTCAAGAAAAAGCGGTTTTCGCTGAATGAGCTTTTCAAAGAGACCTTCGGACACTATAAAAGCCAACATGAAACCGATACCCTTAGGTTTTCAATGCTTCTTGGCCTTGAAGATGAGGAGAGCCAGATATATTCGGGAAAAGAGCAGCTAGCCCAAATTTTGAACTATCTTCTCTCCAATGCTGTTAAGTTCACAAACACTGGACATATCGAACTTGCTTATAAACTCAGCAACAGCAAATTGCTTGTTTCGGTGGAGGATACAGGAATCGGGATTGACAAGAAGCATCACGAATCGGTTTTCGCCATGTTCCGGCAGGTTGAACTGTCATTGGACAAATCCCACGGAGGCAACGGCCTTGGACTGAGCATTTCGAAAAAATTGGTAAATTACCTTGAAGGCGAGATCTGGCTGAGCTCAGAATTGGATAAGGGCACCACCGTATATTTTACTATTCCATACATCCGGGATTATTAGTTTTCAAGCAATACGTTTACATCCAACTTTCCTCCCAATCATTGATATTCACGTAATAATACGGTCTAAATCAGGTGTGTTTTTGTGTATCCTTAAAAAAACAAATATTAATTTTAAACAATCATTTTAGCTTTCCAGTCAAAAACTCTACGTGGAATACTGACCGTTTGCCACCCAGAGCAATTCCTTTATGGGGTAAGCGTATGGGATTTTATATGCCCACATCAGCCTATGGGAAAAAATGAAAGAAAGCGAGTGAAAATGACCAGATCTTATTTAATAATTTTAATACAATATCCATTTGGACTGTTTGATCACAGTTAATCAGGAGAAGGAACTATGTTGGGGAGTATAATTTTAGCATATGACAAGTCTGATTTCGTTGATTATTTGACTGAAATTATTCAGGAAGCGGGTTATACCGTAATCCCTGCTCACAGTGCCCAAGAAACCCTAAAAAGGGCAGCAGGCAACAATGCTGAATTAATTATACTTGGTACCCAGATACAAAAATCAAATGGATTTGAGCTTTGCAAAAAGCTAAAGGAGATTGATGGGATTCATAATACGCCTGTAATTTTTATCAGCTCTGAAAATGAGCCGTTAAAAGTTCAGGGATTTCTTGCCGGCGGAGTTGACTTTATAAACGAGCCTGTTGATCCTGAGGAATTTATTGTCAGAATCGCGGCTCATATCAGGGTAGCCAGAGTAATAAAGAACAGTGAGGCCGAAGCTCAAAGACTCCTGACTGAAATTAACGACTGCAGGAAGGTTGAGGAGGCCCTTTTGAAAAGCGAAAAGAAGTTTAAGCTTTTAAGTCTTTCATCTTCCAGGATGCTTGAATTACCCGATCCTGGCAGTATCTATAAATTCATTTCCGTGGAATTGCAATCGCATCTTCCCAATACCATAATTATTATAGTATCCATGGATGAAGCGAAAGGTGAAGGGAAACCTTTGGAAATCGCAGGAATTGACAGTAAATTTTATGAATTTGTAGTCTCAGTTTCGGGTATCAATCCCCTGGAACGAAAATTCAAGCTCATGCCCAAAATCACTGAGCTTCTCAAATCAGGGAATCTGATAGAATTCAATGAGAAGCTGGAGGCCTTATGCGGAGAGGACTTTCCAGTATATGCGGCCAGAATAATTGAAAAGGTGGTTGGGATCAGCAATCTGTATCTTATCGGGATTAATTACAATAACACATTATTATCATCAATCCATTTCATAACAACCAAAGACACAACCATTCAAGATGCGGATTTCATCGAATCTTTTTTAAAAATTGCCGGGATTGTTATTCAAAAGAAAATTGCCGAGATCTCATTAAAGCAAAACGAGGATAAGCTTTTAAAGCTGAATGCATCGAAAGATAAACTTTTCGCAATTATTGGGCACGACCTGAGAAACCCTTTCAATACCATTTTGGGCTTCACCGACTTATTGTTAGAAAGCATTGAAAACCAAAAACTCGACAAAACTGAGAAATTTGTTTCCCTCATAGGAGCATCGGCTAAAAGTGCTTACAGCCTGCTTCAAAATCTGCTGGACTGGGCTAAAACCCAATCCGGGCAACTTCATATGCAAAAGGAGCAAATTGACTTATCCGAGTTAATACGGGAAATTTGCTTTGTTTACAATCCTGAAGCCAAGAGGAAGGAGATAACTATCATCAGCAATCAACAGGAAGTAAGAGGGATTTATGCGGATTCCAACCTGTTAAAGATTATTATGAGGAATCTTATCGGGAATGCTATAAAATACTCGTACAGGAATGGAATTATTGAAGTCAGGACAGAAGAAAAGAGAGATCATATCAAAATATCTGTAATCGACAACGGCATAGGGATGACCGGGGAGGTTTTCAACCGTCTTTTCGAGTTTAGCGGCAACGATTCCATTGAAGGAACCGAAAATGAAAAAGGCAGCGGTTTAGGCCTGATACTCTGCAAAGAGTTTATCGAGATGCATGAAGGCAAACTACTTGTGGAAACCAAAGACGGAAAAGGATCCCGTTTTAGTTTCACCCTTCCAAAACTCAACTATTAAGGTCTACCAGTCTTTTTCAGATGCAACAGGTCTGGCAACAGCCTTTTTTTTATCGACTTTTTCTTTTACGTCTTTCTCCTGGTTCTCAATTGCATTGAGTATCTGTTCGGCTTCCTGCTCACTTATTTCCTGTGGCTCTTTTTGCTCCTGTTTCTGTCCTTTATCTTGCTCTTGTTCCTCTTGCCCCTGCTGTTGCTCTTGCTGCTCCTTCTCTTGCTCTTGCTGATCCTTCTCCTGCTGATCCTTCTCTTGCTCTTGCTGATTTTCCTGTTGCTGATCTTGCTGTTGCTGATTTTCCTGTTCCTTCATCATCTGCAAAGCATATGCAAGGTTATAACGGGTGTCTTCGTCGTCAGGATTGATGCGAAGTGAATTCTTATAGGCATCGACTCCCTTCTCGAATTGCTGAGCCATAATGTGTGAATTTCCCAAATTGTGATACAAATCGGCTCTTTTCTCCGGATCGGGATTATTCTGAATCAATTTTTCGTATTCGGCAGCCGACTCCTCATACTTTTTCTGCTTGTACAGTGAGTTGGCGATATTGTAGTCGGCCTCATAAAGTCCCGGTTTCGAATCGAGGGCCTTTCTGAAGTTGACTTCAGCTTCACTGAACTGGTCTTCCTTGTATTCCTTCACCCCTTCCCTGACCAGTTTCCTCTCCTGCTGACCGTAAACTGTTGTCAAAGAGAAAAGTATAAATATGGAAAATATTGTTAAACGTGCCATAGTAGTATGAAATGATTACTCAAAAATTCTAAATCGGTTCAGCCAGGTGTTTTTCTTGTATCGAATGATAAAATCAATAAGAATCAATAAGGCTGCAAGTCCGGCAAAATATTGAAACCTCTCATCGTACTCGGCAAAAACCTGGGTCTTAAACTCCTGTTTTTCAAGATTATCAAGTTGTTCCATAAGGGTGAAAAGCCCTGTAACGCTGGCGCCCGAGTGAACGTAAATACCGCCGGTAACTTCGGTAATTCTCCGCAAGGTCTTGTCATCCAGCTTGCTCACAACTACATTACCTTGTCGGTCTTTGCGAAAATCCTTGCTGCCTGCATACAAGGGAATCGGAACACCGGCTGGGTTGCCAAGTCCTACAGCATGCACCAACACTCCCTTTTCCTTTGCCCGTTCTGCTGCTTCAAACACACCGGGCTCGTGATTTTCACCATCGGTAATGATAATAACCGCCCTGGACTTTCCTGAAGCCTGATCACCTTCTGCCGGAGAAAAGGATTTAAGCGCCAGATCAATTGCAGCCGCAATATTGGTTCCTTGTTTTGAGACTGCATCGGAACTGATCGCTTCGAGGAACATTTTTGCAGAGGAATAGTCGGTTGTAAGCGGAATCTGTGTATAGGCATCTCCCGCGAAAATGATAAGTCCGAATTTGTCGCGATCAAGCTTGTCGATTAAGCGGGAAACCGATTGCTTAGCGCGTATCAGGCGGTTTGGAGCAATATCCTCAGCAAGCATGCTGTTGGAAACATCCAGCGCTACAATAATCTCCCGACCTTTAATCTCAACCTCCTTCAGCTGCGATCCGACTCGGGGACCTGCCAGGGCAATGATTACGAGGGCAAACGCAGCTAAACCCAGATAAAACTTCAGGGCGTTCCGAAAAGGCGAAGCATCCGGAATAAGCACCGGATGAAGCGTTTCGGATGCATAAGCCTTAAGCTTTTTCCTTACACCAAGCCTTCCGAGATGGTAAAGTATCGCCAAAAGCGGTACCAACAGCAGTCCCAGAAGGACTTCAATATGTGTAAATTGCATCATTTCAGAAAAATTATAAAAATCCCAATATTTGCCACGTCTAAAAAATCCATTACGCTAAGGCATATTCTTTAAAAACACCGTTCTCAAAAATATCTCGAGTAAAAATATAATTGCAGCAGCCAGCAGCCAGGGAAAATATTCATCCTTTCTTTTGCTGAATTTCTGAACATCCAGAATAGTTTTTTCAAGTTTATCTATTTCCTGATAAATTGCCGCCAGCTTAGCGTTGTCGGTGGCCCTGAAATACTGGCCTCCGGTTGTTTCAGCAATTTTCCCCAAAACTTCCTCATCAATCTCAACCTGAACATCCTGGGTACGCATTCCAAACATGGTCGATACAGGCATCGGAGCCATTCCCATGGTACCTACTCCGATAGTGTAAACACGTATGCTGTAGTTCTTTGCAATATCGGCAGCGGTTACCGGGCTAACCATACCACGATTGTTAACCCCATCGGTAAGAAGTATGATTACCTTGCTCTTTGCATCGCTGTCCTTCAAACGGTTGACGGCGGTTGCCAGTCCCATCCCGATAGCTGTCCCGTCCTCTATCATTCCGAATTTGAGTTCGTTCATGAGGTTGAGCACAGTGGCTTTATCGTTTGTCAGGGGACACTGGGTAAAGCTCTCGCCGCTGAAAATAACAATTCCAAAACGATCGCCCTGTCTCCCGCTGATAAACTGCGAGGCCAGCTCTTTCGAAGCTTCCAATCGATTGGGTTTAAAATCCATGGCTTGCATGCTCCCGGATGCGTCCATACACATAATAATGTCAATTCCCTCGGAATTAACCTGCTCCCATTCATTTGCAGATTGTGGACGCGCAAGAACAACAATCAGCAAACTCAGTGCAAGCAGTCTCAACGCAAACAACCCTTCGCGCAAATACCAGCGAAACGGTTTGGACCGGGAAGAGAAAGCATCCAGGCTTGAAATCCGAACTGCGGCAATCCCTTTCCTGCTCTTCCAGATATGGAAAATAATTACCACTGGCACTATAGCCAAAAGGTACAGTAATTGGGGATTAGCAAAAACGACCGCTTTCATTTATAAATTTGTTTGCATTTATACTTTTCACACTATCTAATCCTTTTCGATCTCATCCCGTTTTACATCAATGCTTGTGATCTCCTCGATTTTTGTTTGTCCCACCAGAAGGTATGCGTTATCCATGTTGCCCTGATTTTCAGCAGGCAGAGGTTCGGCTTTGGCGAACTTCACCATATCCGCGGTAATCAGGATTCCTTCCAACATTTCAACCAGCATTTCTTCCTGCGGCATACATTTCCGGAATGCGGGGAGGATTTCGGAAGTCACATATTCCATGGCAGGGAAACCAAATCTCCTTTCCAGATAAACACGAGTGATATCCGACAAGCGGGAGTAGTACTCCTTGTTCTTGCCATTCTGCCATAGTTTCTCATCCTTCAGCCTATCCAGTTCCCTGAATGCCAGAACATGCGGCGGAAGCGCTTTCTCCTCCTCTTCCAGCCTGACTTTTTTTCGCATTCTCCTTACGATAAACAAAACCAGCAACACAAGCAGCAAAACCGTCCCCAAAACAATGCCTGTTTCAGGGATTATTTCCCTGATTCGGAAGGGAAGATTCAATGGCGGTTTTATATCCCTAATTTCAGCCTGACTGTCAACGATAGGCGAAAGAACAGTCAACATCAGCTCTGGAGAAAGTATTGTATCGACAATATTATCATGTAAAAATGCAATAGGGATCTTTGGAACGACGTATGTTCCGGGGGAAAAGGATGTGACCGCCAAACGAATGTATAGGCTGTCAGCACCCGATAAGCGAACAGAATCCAATACTTCAATTTCTTTTATCAGACTGTCGGTAAGCGAGAAGGAATGCAGAACAACTTTACTGTCTTTACGAATCACAAGCTCGATTTCAGTTCTTTCGCCGATTTTTATACTGTCGCGTGAAAAGCTCATGGATAACTCCACAAGTTGGGCAATCCCCGGAAACGCGAAAAGGAACAGCAATGATGCTGCAATTAAAAATCTCAATAAAAAACTCCTATAGAATCCCACAGACATAAATTATCGTTTTTTAAAAAGTGTGATAAGGGGTTTAACATAGTCTTCTGAAGTGCTCACCGAGGTGTAATCAACTCCTGCACGGGCAAAAGAATTCTGAAGGGCTTTTTGTTTACTGTTCCAATTCAGAGAATAGTTTTGCCTTACACTTTTCAGGGAAGTATCAACCCATTGCTCTTCCCCGGATTCGCTATCCAGAAATTTCACGAGTCCCATATCAGGGATTTCCTTGTCCCTCTGATCAAAAACCTGCAGGGCCACAAGATCGTGCTTCCGGCTGGCTATTTTAAGGGGCTCATTAAAATCGGGACAAATAAAATCGGAAATAAGGAAGGCTGTACATCTCTTTTTAATCGCATTGGTAAGGAAAACAAGTACTTCATTGAGGTCGGTCTTTGTACTTTTAGGATCAAACTCAATAAGCTCTCTAATAATATGCAAAATATGCTTTTTTCCTTTTTTCGGGGGAATAAATTTCTCAACGCGATCGCTGAACAGGACAAGACCGATTTTGTCGTTGTTCTGAATCGCGGAAAATGAGAGAACGGCAGAAATTTCGGTAATGATATTTCTTCTGAGCTGAGTTACCGAGCCGAAATTGCGACTTCCGCTGGTATCAACAAGCAACAGAACGGTCAGTTCCCTTTCCTCTTCAAAAACCTTAATATAAGGGTGATTAAAGCGTGCTGTGACATTCCAGTCGATATTCCGGATGTCGTCGCCATATTGGTATTCGCGGACTTCCGAAAAGGTCACACCACGTCCCTTGAAAGCGCTGTGATATTCGCCTGCAAAAACGTGCTGCGACAACCCCCTGGTTTTTATCTCGATTTTCCTGACCTTTTTAATCAGTTCTGATGCATCCACTTTAGAAACCATGGCTTTTTAAGTTCTTCCGTTACTTTTTTTTTGTGTTCACAACAAAGTACCATTCCTTTTCCTCCAGGGTTATGATGTATTTAACACCATCAAGAGCAAACTCCCAGCTGGCCTTGGATGTTTTTTTATATTTATTGTTAAACTCTTCCAGAATAAAATCGAATTCTGAATAATCACACATCATTCGGGTGTGAGTTGAAATATTCTCATCGGAGAAAAAAACGATAAGGGTTTTTGTGCCGGAAGTATTAATGAATTTGAAATAATTAAAGGTTTCATTTTTCGAACTGTTGTCAAGGTTAAAACCCTTCATTACCTTCCTGACATATTCTTCGGCTCCGGCTTTTTTAATCCCGATCAGATTCTGACCTGAAACAAGTTGGGTAGCGAAAAGAAACAAAACACAAAGCCAAAGATTTTTCATTTAGGTGTTGGATTTAGGGTACCTCGATTTTATTTAAAATACCGGTAATGATGTCCTCACTGGTAATATTTTCAGCTTCGGCCTCGTAGCTCAAACCTATTCTGTGCCGGAGCACATCATGACAAACAGCCCGGATATCCTCAGGAATCACATATCCCCTGCGCTTGATAAAAGCGTATGCTTTTGCGGCTTTCGCAAGGTTTATGCTGGCACGTGGGGATCCCCCGAAAGAAATCATGGGGACATATTGAGGGAGACCAAATTTGTCGGGCTCGCGGGTTGCAAACACGATATCAAGAATGTAGTTCTCGATTTTTTCGTCCATATAAACTTCCTTTACCAACTCCCTGGCCCGAAGTATGTCGGCAGGTTTGAGGATCTTGTTTACAGTGGGAAATGCTTTAACAGTATTTTCGCGGATAATAGACCGTTCTTCTTCTCTCAGGGGATATGTGATAATCACCTTCAGCATAAACCTGTCGACTTGCGCTTCGGGAAGCGGATAAGTTCCCTCCTGTTCTATCGGGTTCTGAGTGGCAAGTACCAGAAATGGGTTTTGGAGGGGAAAAGATTGTTCCCCGATGGTAACCTGCTTTTCCTGCATCGCCTCAAGTAAGGCACTCTGAACTTTAGCCGGAGAGCGATTAATCTCATCCGCTAGTATGAAATTCGCAAAGATAGGGCCCTTTTTTACTATAAACTCCTCTTTTTTCTGGCTATAGATCATGGTGCCGGTAAGATCGGCAGGCAGCAGATCGGGAGTAAACTGTATCCTGCTGAAATGAGCATCAATAGTATCCGCAAGCGTTTTAACGGCAAGGGTCTTGGCAAGCCCAGGAACTCCTTCAAGCAAAACATGGCCGTCGGACAACAAACCGATCAGCAATCGCTCTATCAGGTGCTTCTGCCCTATGATGACCTTATGCATTTCAAGGTTTATCAGATCCACGAATTCGCTTTCCTGTTTAATCTTCTCATTAAGTTCCTTGATGTTTACTGTTTCGTTCATTGTTTAATATTTAATAACAACATGGCTAACCTCTACTAAGACTGGCGGGCTTCGGGTTTCAGGGATACAACCTGCTTAACCCTCTGGTTTCAAAACCCTTGATTCCTGGTCTCAGGTCCGCAATTCAAAACTTTTGGCAAAAATGACTAAAAAATGAATTATTTCAAAATTTTCAAGGTCTTTAGAACACCTGAAGAATCCGAAATGTAGGGGATTTTTTGTTAAAAAATGTTAACAGGAAGGGAATATGTCAGATTAAGCCTATTCATTGTATTGTTTGTCTCTTTGGGATAAAACAATTCCAATCCCAAACCGGATCGGTTTGGATTCAATTCTGACGCTTCAAAAAGTTCCGGGTTTTCTATTCTTTAATGATTCGTGTGGTTTCTATTTTTCCTTTATCCCTTATGCTTACAACATAAACGCCCTTCTTGAGGCTGCTCAAATCAACAGGCAGACCGTCGTTCACACATTGGAAAACCATTCTCCCATGAATATCGAATAAGGAAATTTTTACCGGGGATGAAACATTACTTACAGTTAGGTAATTTTCTACCGGGTTGGGGAAAACCAGCAGTTTCTGAGTCATCACGGGGGAGTTGTACGTGCTGGGCATTTGAATAATCTTATAAGGCAACTCATTGCCCTTTGCATAAGCATTTCCCTTTTTATTGATGAGGTAAATTGAAGTCCATTCGGGAGGTGTCATTTCCGGTAAGGCCTCCAACCATTCCTCGTCGTTATAACGGTAGAAATCATTGGTAACTGTTTCGTAATACGACATCACCGGGCCAACAAAAGCCATAGGTTGTTTTTCGGGTGCAGGGCCATAAGCAAGGAAAATCCCCAGATTTACATTTCCCGTACCTACATGAAGTATATGCCCCACAATGTTACCCCACTCGTCAGTAGCCTGTGTATGGACATCAGCAATTACAGCCTCTTTTCCCGGTTCGAACAACAAGTCGAAATACCAGCCCTCTTCAAAAACCTCCCCGCACATTGCCCCTTGTTGATAGACATACATATTTTTCATAAAAGCTGTCTCCACGTCGGAATAAGGCAGATTGTTCATCTGCTTATCCAAAATTTGCGTCAATGTATCGCAGGTTGACTTCATACCAAGAAAATAGTCTTTTATTTT
>CAMAZH010000041.1 GCA_945863035.1 Chitinophaga pinensis
ATTCATTCCTCCGTCGCCGCTTTATTTTCAACGCCGTGGTTCTGGTCGGCCCTGTCCGGCTGGATGCTCGCGCAACTGAAGCTTAAAGAAAATCCCGAATATCGGATAAAAGGACAAGGATCTAGAAAAGTGCGTTTGGCGCATAAGGCCCCTCCCCAACCCTCCCCCGGAGTGGGAGGGAGCTTGACTATCGCATAAATAGAGAAGGTTGAAAAAATTTTGTTTGATGTTGCTTTTGGATGCCCCGGCCCTCCCCCGACAGGCTAGACTTTCGTGGAATTGAGGACTTGGCCCCTCCCCAACCCTCCCCCGGAGTGGGAGGGAGCTTGACTATCGCATAAATAGAGAAGGTGTAATGAAGTGAACGCCTTCACGACGTCACCCCGTCACATCATCACCTCGTCACCCCGTCGTCACCTCGTCACCCCGTCGTCACCTCGTCACCCCGTCACTCCATCACGCATTAAAACCATTAAAACGCATCAATCCCCGACTGCAGATACGCAGCAAAACTTGCAGCATCCATGTCTTTTCCGCGGGGTTCGACCAAAACATTCCCTTCCGTGTCGAGCAAAACATACCAGGGAGTGGCGATGGTGTTGAACTTCTCTATTTCAAGGTTTTTATTTAGGTCGCCAAGGGTTTTAATGACTTTCCCATCTTTTGCCGTTACCCACTCGCTCTCGGCAAGCTTGGTCTTGTCGTCGGTATAGAGCGATATGATTACAAACTCGTTTCTCAGGAGTTCCAGAACTTCCGGCTCGGGCCATATCTGGTTTTCCATCTGTTTGCAGTTGCTACAGAAATGTCCGGTGAAGTCAAGGAAAATGGGTTTGTTCTTTTCTTTGGCGCAGCTCAGGCCGTCCTCGTAATTGAAATAGCCTTTCAATCCCAGGGGCAGATCAAAGAGCTCGTCGTTTTTTCCCGGACCGCAAAAGGTTTTGCTTTCCTCACTTGCCACGGTTTGAGCATTGCCGGAAGAGAAGGTGAATGCGCTTGAAGATTTCGGGGGAATAAGTGAGGAAATGGCTTTCAGATCGGCGCCAAAAATCCCGGTAAACAAGTAAATTGCAAACACAAAGGCAGCCATCGACATGATAAGTCTTGGTACCGACACGAAAGGCATTTCGCTGTCGTGCGCGAATCTCAGTTTTCCCAACAGGTATAAACCCAGCAACACCGAAATCACAAGCCAAATCGCAAGGTACACCTCACGACTGAAGATTCCCAGATGGTACGACTGATCCATGCTGCTCAGGAACTTCATACCGAACGCCAGAACGATGAAGCCTAAAACCACTTTTACCGAGTTGAGCCAACCGCCGGATTTCGGGAGGTTTTTCATCATCGACGGGAAAATGGCGAGTATGGTGAAAGGCAATGCAAATGCAAGGGAAAAGAAGAACATCCCAAGGATCGGCTTAAGCACCTCACCGCCGGTGGCGGAGATCAGCAAACTTCCCACAATCGGACCGGTACATGAGAACGAAACAAGCACGGTAGTCACACCCATGAAAAACGAACCTACAAGTCCTCCCCTATCCGCATTTTTATCGGCACTGTTAACCAGGCCCGATGGAAGCACCAACTCGAACATTCCCAGAAACGAAGCGGCAAACACCATAAACAGAACGAAGAAAATAATGTTGGGTATCCAATGGGTACTAAGCATATTCCCTATATCGGCGTTCATACCCGTAAGGCTTACAAGCACTCCTATTCCGGTGTAAACCAGAATCATGGAAAAACCGAATATCAGTCCCTTGAGTACCGCAAGTCCCCGGTTTTCGCTCCCCCTTAGGAAGAATGAAATCGTCATGGGAATCATCGGGAATACGCAAGGCGTCACAATTGCTGCCAATCCCGCTATAAAAGCAATAAGAAGAAAAACGAACATCGACTGCTTGTCCTCAGCAGGCTGGGAACTTGCCGGGGTTTTTATTTCGGGGGATTCGCTGACCGGAATCAGACCAGGCACTGCAACAATATCTTCAGACTTGTTCTGCTCCGCTTTGTCGTCTATGGCGGCATCCTGAGCTAATGGTTTTTCGTCTGTTACAGCCGTACCCGATTCAGGTTTAGCAGCGGCAACACCTGCCGGCAGAATGATTTCCATCTCATGAATATAGGGAGGAAGGCAGGTTTCATCGTTGCAGCATTGGAATTCCACGCCCATCTTCAGCTGCACAGGCTTGTCGGTGAGATTGCGAACCGTCTGGCTGAAAGAAGCCTTCTTCGCATACATTCCCACGTCGAAACGGAAACCCTCGTCGTATTTAACGATAGGTTTGGTAAGTTCCTTCAATTCACCAACCAGCTTCACTGAAGCATTGGGCTCAAAGGTGAAGGTTGTAGGGATGGGGCCTTCCTTCTCCAGCTTAATGGCATAAACATGCCAGGGCGAGTTGATTACCGCGGTAAAAACAATCTCCTGGTTGCCGTCAACAGGTTCACTGAGTTTGTATTTCCATGTAACGGGATTTTCAAATTGTGCCGAAAGCAGGTTTGTCAGCAATAAAAGCGCTGCAAGGAGGATAAGTTTGTTTTTTAGCATATCTCGAATCATAATAAGGTTCCATTGTTTTTTGAAAACGCAAAGATATAAAATAAAGTATTCACATAAGTCGATATGTTGCAAATCAGAAAAATAATCTACCGTGATATCGTGGGCCGGCGCATCCCTTCCGCAGGGCGCCAAGACCTGTCGTTCCTTGTGAAACGATTCCCACGGGAACCCAAAAAGAAAAACCGCGAATCGAGTTGCCCTGGACAATTCGATTCGCGGCTAAGAAATTCAGAAAGGAACTACAGGCTGAAATCCACTTCATCGCCGTTTTTATCAAACACCTTAAATTCCAGAAGGCTGTTCGACAAACTTTCCTTAACAATAATTTTGCATCCCAGTTCTTTGCTCCAGCTTTTGCTCATGGTGTTGAACAGACCTTTATTGAGGTAAGCCGCCACGAAGGGGTGAGTTCTGAGGGTAATAGAATTAAGTTTGAACTTTTCAAGAATCAGCTTAAGCTGCATCTTAATGGTATCGGTATACAAGAGTGTTGATTCGACCTTACCCGTGCCAAGGCATGAAGGACAGGTTTCAACGGTCTCGATGTGCATTTCGGGCCTTACCCGCTGACGGGTGATTTGCATAAGCCCGAATTTGCTGAGCGGGAGGATGTGATTCTTGGCACGGTCTTTACCCATGAATTCCTTCATTCTCTCGTAAAGCAACTGTTTGTGCTCGTTGGTGTGCATATCGATAAAGTCGACCACAATAATTCCGCCCATATCACGAAGTCGCAATTGGCGCGCAATTTCCTCAGCTGCGGCAAGGTTGACGTCCAGTGCATTGCTTTCCTGGTCGCTATCGGATTTGCTTCGATTTCCGCTGTTCACGTCGATTACGTGAAGGGCTTCGGTGTGTTCGATGATAAGGTAAGCACCGGATTTGAAGGAAACGGTTTTACCAAAGAGGGATTTGATCTGCCGCTCGATTCCGAACTTGTCGAAAATCGGGTCAGGACCCTGATAAAGTTTTACGATCTTGCTTTTCTCGGGAGCTATTTCCTGAATATACTGACGTACTTCGCGGTAGATATTCTCCTCGTTGACGACAATATTTTCGAAATTCCCATTGAGTATGTCTCTCAGGATTGCCGACGTGCGGTTGATTTCGCCGATCAGAAGGCGGGGTACGCCAGGTTTGAAGTTCTCAAAAGCATTCTCCCAACGCTCAACCAATCCACGCAACTCTCCGTCGAGTTCAGCCACCTTTTTTCCCTCGGCGGCTGTTCGTACGATGACTCCGTAATTTTTGGGTTTGATGCTGTGAAGGAGGTTTTTCAACCTTTCTTTTTCCTCGTGGGGTTCGATTTTCGAGGATACCGACACCTTATCCGCGAAAGGCATAAGCACCAGATTCCTGCCTGCGATAGATATCTCAGACCCTAACCGTGGACCTTTCGTTGAAATGGGTTCTTTAGCTACCTGCACAATGACCGTCTGTCCCACTTTAAGTATCTCCGTGATTTTCCCCTCTTTGTTAATGTCGGGATCACGTTTAAACTTAGGAACGGCAATCATTTTCCCTTTGCGCGATTGCGCAATGTTGAGAAATTTGTTAAGGGTGCTAAACTGTGGCCCCAGATCAAGGTAATGCAAAAACGCATCCTTTTCATATCCCACATCTACAAATGCAGCGTTCAACCCCGGCATAATCTTCTTAACCTTACCCAGATAGATGTCACCAACAGTAAACTTGGTGTCAGTCTTCTCTTTATTAAGCTCCAAGAGCTTTTTATTCTCGAGTAAGGCAATTGCGATTTCGGAGGAAGACGCGTCAATTACCAATTCGTTGCTCACAATGTTCAGATTATCTGTTAAAGGTAATCCTAAGGAAAGCTACTATACAACATGATAAACCTAAAGAACCAATAAGGATCTTTAGGTCTAATGAACTGAATCTCTTTCGCTTAAAAAGCCTTATTTCTTCTTATGTCTGTTTTTCCTCAAACGTTTTTTACGTTTGTGGGTCGCCATCTTATGTCTTTTTCTTTTTTTTCCGCTTGGCATGACTTGATCCTTTACTTGGTTTTTACATTTACTTTAATCTTTCCAACAAATGTCTTTGCAGGTTTAAATGAGGGAATCCAATGTTCAGGAATGATAATGGTTGTGTTCCTGGAAATGTTTCTTGCTGTTTTCTTGGCCCTTTTTTTAACAATGAAACTGCCAAATCCTCTGAGGTAAACGTTTTTGTTTTTACCTAAGGAGTCTTTTACAGTTTCCATAAAAGCTTCAACTGTCTTTTGTACAGTTACCTTTTCGATTCCTGTGTTTTTGGAAATCTCGTTTACGATATCTGCTTTGGTCATTTTAAAATGCTTTAATTATCAATGAATTACAATTATCTTTTTGTTTTGGTTTGCAAATATAGGTTATTTCTCCCTATAAATAAAACACAAATCTGTTATTTTTTATCAGAATATTCTTTTTGTCCTACATTTGCCCTATGGAAATACACGAAATTCTGGGCGCATGGTATGAAAAAGAGAAGAGGGACCTGCCCTGGAGAAACACATCCAACCCCTATAGAATATGGCTTTCAGAGGTAATTCTTCAGCAAACCAGAGTTGCGCAGGGGACGGAATATTACCTTCGTTTTCTGGAAAAATTTCCCGACATTTTTTCTCTGGCTGAGGCAAATACTAATGATGTGCTTAAAATCTGGCAAGGTTTAGGGTATTATTCCCGGGCACGGAACCTTCATGAAACAGCTCGTTATTTAGCTTCCCACAGAAACGGGGAGTTCCCAGGCTCCCATGCCGGGCTTCTCAAACTCAAAGGCATCGGCGATTACACAGCCGCTGCCATCTCCTCGATAGCCTTTAAAGAGGCGCAGGCCGCGGTGGACGGAAATGTGAAGCGGGTAATTTCCAGGTTGTTTTCGGTGAGGGAAGCGATTAACTCCCCCGAAGGGCTAAGAACAATCAATGCTTTGGCCCGGGAGATCCTGGATCCTGAAAATCCCGGACGGCATAACCAGGCCGTAATGGAGCTGGGTGCCTGCATTTGCCTTCCCAAAAAACCCCGTTGCATCAACTGCCCGCTGAATGCAGTATGCATGGCTCTGAAAGAAAACACGGCCGGGGAACTCCCCCTGAAATATGGCAAAGTAAAAGTCAGGAATCGTTTTTTCACCTACCTTATTATAAGGCAAAACGAAAAAACATGGCTGAAACAGCGAGGTGCGGGCGACATTTGGCAAGGGCTGTTCGAATTCCCCCTTATCGAAACCCAAAGCCAGTGCAAGATAAACGACTATCCCTCATTGCTTTCGGAACACCTTAAGACAAAGGACGGCGAAATGCAAATCATCAGGGTTTCCGACCCTGTAATCCATAAACTCAGCCATCAGAACCTGATATGCAGTTTTATCCATATTTCTTTTTCGGGGGATACAAACCTTGCGCACATCGCCGGCAACGCAATAAGTATCAGCGAATTTGACGCATTTCCGGTACCCAAACTAATTGAGAGGTACATAAGTGTATCCGGCTTTTGAAAAAAAAGACATTCATTGGCTTAACCGTTTTTTTTGTATCTTTACTTGCTCATTAAAAAACAAAAAGCATGTCAGTCAATAAGGTAATTCTTGTAGGGAATGTCGGGAAAGACCCTGAGACCCGGCACCTCGAAGGAGGCAATACGGTTTCCAAGTTCTCGCTTGCCACCAGTGAAGTCTACAAAAACAAGGACGGTGAAAAAATCACCAATACCGAATGGCACAACATTGTTCTTTGGAGGGGGCTGGCGGAAATTGCCGAGAAATACGTAAAGAAAGGAAGCCAACTGTACATAGAGGGTCGTATCAAGACCCGCAGTTACACCGATCAGGATAACAACACCCGCTATGTCACAGAGATTTTCGGTGATTCGATGCAACTGCTTGGCAAGCGCGAAGGCGGTGGGACACAGGATTCGTATTCCAAGCCTCCCTCCTCTGCACCTGAATCAGCGCCGCAAGCAGGAAACATTCAGGAACCATCGGGCGATCTTTCCGAAACGCAAAGCAAAGAGGAGGATTTACCTTTTTAACCCTAAGTTTGTCCCTTAAAACAAGAGTGAGGCTAAGCAGCTGAAGCGAAATGCAATGAAAGCATTGCAAAGTTTGATAACGCCGATGCTTAGACCGATTTACAAATTCATTTTAACGTTACTAATCTATTGGACTCAGAAGCATCTCTATCTTTATTTGAAGCAATTCCTGACACCAGCCTGTTTCTGCAATCCCCATGGGTAATACAGGGCTTATGCCTCATTTCTTTTTTGTTGTTTGTGTCGGTGATTTTTTCCGGAGCCGAGTCGGCTTTCTTTTCATTAAACCCCGATCACAAAGCCCGGCTCGAAGGAATGCAGAAAAGCCGCTCGCGGAAGGTTCTCAAACTGATTTCCGATCCGGAACAGCTCATGTCAACCCTGATGACCGCCAATCTCGCCGTCAACCTGATGATCATCCTCACCTCCGCTTTTCTTTTAAATCATTTCCCCCTCTTCGACTTAGGTTCCATCCAGGGGATTTTGCTGCAGATCCTGGCCATTTCTGTTGTTATTATCATTTTCGGCAAGCTTCTCCCAAAGATCTACGCCTATAACAAAGCCTTGGCGTTCGCGCTGTTTTCGGTTAACATTTTATTCGTTGCCCAGAAGCTTTTGTCACCCATAAGCCGAACCCTTCTTCGATTCACCTCCCTTATCAACAGAAAACTATTAAAAAGCACAGGCAATTTGTCGATCGACGAGCTTTCGGAGGCTTTGGATCAGGACAAGGATGTGGTCACCGAAGACCGCAAGATTTTGATGGGCATCGTAAACTTCAGCGCCATAGAAGTAAGCGACGTGATGAAGCCCCGCATGGATGTTGTGGCGGCAGATATCGAATACGATTTCCCCAAGCTTATTCAAATCATAAACGACTCGGGGTACAGTCGCATACCTGTTTATGCGGAAACCTTCGACAATATCAAGGGTATTGTTTATGTGAAAGACCTCCTTCCCTACCTGGGCGAAAATGAGAACTTCAAATGGCAGGACCTGATCCGGGCCGGGTATTACGTTCCCGAGACCAAAAAGCTGAAGGATCTTCTGCAGGAGTTTCTCGACAAGAAAATCCACATGGCCGTTGTTGTTGACGAATACGGGGGTACCGAAGGCATCGTGACTCTGGAGGATGTTTTGGAAGAAATTGTGGGCGAGATCACCGATGAATCGGACGAGGTTGAATCGTTCTATTCGAAGGTTGATGAGAACAACTATATTTTTGACGGCAAGATTCTCCTGAACGACTTCTTTAAGATCGTGCAGCTTCCCGAGGAGCTTTTTGAGCCGCTGCGCGGGGAGGCCGACACGCTTGCCGGACTTATTCTTGAGATAAAAGGTACAATTCCCCCGGCCAATGAAGTAATCCCTTTAAAAGACTTCAGCTTTACCATTCTTTCCGTTGATGACAGGAGGATAAAGAAAGTGAAGTTCACCTTAACCAGTGCTTCCAAAAAAAGGTAAGAAAAACCATGGAGCTAAAAATCAGGACACTTCTGTCTATTCTGTTTGTTTTACTGGTCCTTCCGGCCATATATTCCTGCAAGGAAACCTATACCCCCAAGCCAAAAGGCTTTCTCAGGATCGATTACCCCGAAAAGAAATACCGATTGTACCAGGCTCCGCAGGGTTTCAGTTTCGAGTATCCCGAATACGCTATTGTTACGGGAGATTCGAGCCAGCGTCGCCCGGAATGGCTGAATATTGAATTCCCGCAGTTTAGCGGAAAAATATATCTTTCCCATATCCGGATCAACGGGGATCCCGGAAAACATGCAAACGACAGCCGCGATTTGGTTTACAAGCACACTATTAAGGCCGAGTCGATCGAGGAAAGCCTGATCAATTTCCCGGAAAAGAGAATCTTCGGGGTTTTTTACGATATTAAAGGAAATGCAGCCTCCTCGATACAGTTTTTCGTTACCGACAGCCTGAGCCATTTCCTGAGGGGTTCGCTTTACTTTAATACTCAGCCCAACCAGGATTCGCTAGGGCCAGTCATTGGTTTCATCCGAAAGGACATCGACCACTTCATCAAAAGTCTTGAATGGAACACTGTTAACAAATAATTGCTAAATTTGCATCCCGCGTTTTAATAAATCTATTGGATGGGAGTTATTGTAAAAAAAGAGGTAAACGACTGTCTGCTTGGGATATGGGAAATAGAGGAGGATTTCGATTCTCTTTATTCCCGTTTAAACCTTGACGACGATGAGATCGAGACCCTCAACAGTTTTAAAAACGAAAGCCGCAAGATTGAGTGGCTAAGTGTGAGGGCATTGATTAACGACATGACCGGTCGGGATTCGCGCATTATTTACAATGAGTTCCACAAGCCCTTTCTGAAAGGGAATTCGTTCAACATCAGCATTTCGCACTCCCACAAGCTCACCTCGATAATGATGAGCAAGACCAAGAAAGTAGGGATCGACCTCGAATTCATGTCGCACAAAATAAGCAATCTCACAAACAAGTTTATCAATAACCAGGAGCTGATCACCTCAGACCCCGACATGAAACGCTATCATCTTTATATTCACTGGTGCGCGAAGGAAGCCATGTACAAGATTTGCGACAAGCAGGATATAAACTTTAAGGAGAACCTGTCGATTTCACCCTTTGAGCCCAAGCAGGACGGCTGCATTAAAGGCCGGGTACTGAATATCCATGGAATCGAGGATTTCAGGATACAATACAAAAATATGAATGGGTATGCAATTGCCTGGACCTGTAAATAAATGAATATCTATAAAAGCATATCAGACAAGGCGAAAAAGAGAATCGCTATTCTTATTGATCCCGATAAAAATACCACAAGCTCTCTCGAAATAATTCTGCACAACTGCAACATGAGCGGGGTTGATTTTATTTTCGTGGGAGGGAGCCTGGTTATAAACAACATGGGCGAAACCCTTTCCTACATCAAGGAAAACACTACAATTCCCGTGTTGATATTCCCGGGCAACGTGATTCAGATTTCCGACAAAGCTGACGGGCTTCTTTTTTTGTCGCTTATTTCGGGAAGAAACCCTGAGTACCTTATCGGGCAGCACGTGATATCGGCTCCCACGTTAAAAAGATCGGGAATTGAGGTGATTTCAACAGCCTACATACTAATTGAGAACGGCCGGACAACCTCGGTTGAATATATCAGCAACACGCTTCCCATCCCTGCCGATAAGCCTGAGATTGTTGTTGCCACAGCCCTTGCAGGCGAAATGCTGGGCATGAAAATGGTATATCTTGAAGCCGGCAGCGGAGCGGCCAAGAGCGTTGCGCTCGGAATAATTTCCGAGGTAAGAAAAAACATTGAGATACCCATTCTCGTTGGCGGAGGAATACGGAGCGGGGAAGATGCCTCACGAATTTTTGCCGCCGGCGCCGACCTTGTTGTTGTGGGCTCGGCAGTTGAAGAAAACCCTCATATCATCGCCGAGCTTTGTTCTGCCCGATAAACCTTAAAAAGCCAGCTGCACCCCCATGTTCAGAGGAGGAAGTTCGGGTGTTGTGTATCCCCCGGCTATAAGATCGGAAATGCGGTACGTTCCATACAGCATAACCTTATTGATTCCTACCCTGGCGGTAACCAATGTGGAAAATTTCTCGATGAAGTTCAGCTTCTTTTGAACACTGCGACTGGTTTCAAAATAATCGCCATCCACCGCATTTTCTTTTATGTAAAGTTTGCGGCTGTAGTTCCACTCCCCTTTAATGCCCAAATCGAGATAATTCCCAAGGGTGTTTCCTCTTTTTCCAATGTTGATGCGGTTGTAGGCTTCGGCTCCGAAGGAGGAGACGCCAAGGCTCATTCGCCTGACGTCTTTCGCAAACGACAGTGGGTTTGTAGCAACAGCAGGTAGTTCCTCGGAAGCAATGCCGTAACGTGTCCACCGGTGATTAAGATCAAAACCAATCGCATAGAAGGAAAGGAGCTTAAGCTTATAGCGGTACCCGAACAGAAACTCTCCCGACCGGCCCAAATCGGTCTTTGCACCCGAAACACTGTTATAAGGGACAACCACAGCAATACCTTCATAAAAATGTCCGTATTGACGCATATTGGGGCCCTTTTTTTCTGTATACTGCTCATCAACATTCATGTCAAGAACAACATCCTGAGCCGACAGGCCAAGGGAAAAGAAAAGTACGACTGCAAAAATCAGCTGCTTTATCATAGATTGGAATTTTTTATTAGGGTACACAATACTTTATAATTTAACAATTTACTTATTCAACTATTACCCGCTACCCAAAGAAAAGGCTTGTGGGCTCTAAAAATTATTCATTGATACGGTTACCAACATTTACCTTTGAAACGGGCAAGCACCTAATACTGGAAACTTGAGGTGTAGCCCTGATAATGCACCGTTACTCTGTCGCCGTTTTCAAGGTCGTCCCAAGGGATTAAGAACTCATCGGTGAACTGCATATTCACAACCGCATATCTTCTGATTTTCTCGTCTTCCTCGCCAACAATCCGGTAGTACAAATAATTCGTATCCAGATCGTACCTGTCGGTGGAATTCTCATTGAATTGCGAGTCATCAAAGAAAGATTCCCCGTTAAAAAAATCCTCCTCGTTTGCAAACATATCCTCATTGTCGCCCTCAACTGCCCAGGCCGTATCGGCAGCCCAAACAGTCTCGTCAACCCAAGTCGAATCCATACCCCAATCAGTCTCGTCAACCCAAACCGTATCCATTGCCCAGCCGTTCTCGTCAACCCAGGCGGTATCCTCAACCCAGGCGGATTCTTCAAGCCATTCGGAATCTTCATAAAAGACGGTGTCCAGAATCTGTTCCTCCAGGCCGGGTTCGTACGAATAATCATCCCCGCTCATCAAAGACGAATCCTCTTCATTCCAGAAAAACTCATCGGAATTAGGGTTTAGCGGCCGGATTATTAAATCAAACTCCCCGTCAACAAATTCAAATGTTGGCGAGACTTCCAAGCTTTCCTGTGTAAAATAGGCAGCTTGAGGAACCCCATATCCATGGGCATAATCGAAGTAGGGATAAAGGTGTCCTGATTTTTCGAGTTCCCTGAAAACCTCCATGTTGTTCATTTCGGGACGGATCTGCATCACACATGCCGCGAATCCGGATACAAGCGGTGTTGCGAAGGATGTTCCATAAGCTTGTTTGACTTTTTTCTGGTTCGAAGTAGCTACTTTGCCAAAAGCCACAAGGTTTGGCTTCAACCGTCCGTCGAACGTGGGTCCGTAGGAGCTGAAATCGATGTGGTATCCGTTATCGGGCGACACGCCGCCAATGGTCAACACGCTGTCGGCATCGGCGGGGGCGCCGATCACCTGCCATTTCTTATCCCCGTCATTTCCTGCCGCATTGATAACCAGCATACCTTTTGAGGCTGCCAGGTTCGCGGAACGGGTTACCAGGGTGGTTTGGCCGTCCATCTGTCTGGGGAAATATCGCTTGAAGGTATAACCCAGGGAGCTGCTTATGATGTCAGCCCCGTTTTTGTCGGCCCATTCAACAGCTGCAAGCCAGTTTTCCTCTTCGGAAAAAACTTCACGGGTGACTTCGGTACGAGCCAGCAAAAACTCGGCTCCCGGGGCAAGCCCAAACTTCTTATCCTCCATCACTCCGGCAATGCAGGTCATAACGCTGGTTCCATGGGAGGAGTAATCATACACAAATTCTTTGTCCTTAACAAAATCCCAGGTGGCGATTATCCGACCCGAGTCACGAAGGTGTTGGAACATGGGTGAAGTATCCACTCCGGGAAAACCTCCGTCGAAAACGGCAATCCTAACGCCGGTTCCGTCAATGCCCATTTCCTCGAAATGCTTTATTCCAAAAGCATTGATCTGTAAGGATCTCAGCTGATCGACCTCATAGTCGATCTCCGGATCAAAGTCCTCTTCGGTCTCTCTGGAAACCATAAGAACTTCCCTGACATCAAGAACATAGGGCAGGTTCGATATCTTCCGCAATTCCGACATATCAGCTTTCACAGAAACGGCGTTGAACCAGCGACTTACAGTGCCCAGGTTTCCGGAAATCGACTGTATTCCGTCGAGGTAATCCTGTCTGAGAGGCATGTCGGAAAACTGTACAAGGGGAATTTGTTTTACGAGACGATTCTGAATTGCTGCAGGATCAAAATACTGGTAGGGATCGAACGCCACCCCATCCTTATCCGAGAGAAAGATCCAGTATCTTTTCTGCGCCTGCAAGCCCGTGGATGGGATTAGAAACAGCATCAGAAGAAGAAAACCAAAAAGTCTGTTTATCATATTTTTAATTATCTGAATGTAAGAAACATTCGAAAGTACAAAAATGTTTACAATTTTAAAAGATCGGGGATTCGCGCATCCAGGCATTAACCCGTTCACCCCCTTGCTCCTGCCTTAAAACAGCTCATCAATCAAACTGCCCTCCAGACTTCCGCTTCGGGGGATATCGAGAAACACGCCAATTGTGGGCATAATGTCGGTAACCGATACCGGGCGGTAAATGCTGGAGCGTTTGATTTTCCATCCATACCAAATCAGCGGCACATGTGTATCGTAGCGAAACGCTGAGGCATATTGTTTGGCAGCGCCTTTCTCGGTCCATCCGGGCGACAGGTGCAAGAGAATATCACCCGAACGTTTTTGGCTGTAACTCTTCTGTATCTTTTCGAAGAAACCTCGGGTGTAGTTGTTGGTCATCAGGTTGGTGGAAGTAAGGGTGTTCGAAACTCCCTCGAACTGAATCATAAAGGCAGCAACCACATTCTGGAATTCCGAGAGCGACAGTTTCGACTGTTCAATTAAATCGCGGTTCAGATAGATCTGCTGGGCATAATAGAACTTCACCCACTCCCCTTTCCCATAAATCAGATTAAGATAAGTCCCCAGCAGCGACATGGCACTGTTGTAGTTGAAGTACCCTGCGGGTATCCCCTGATCGGATAAAAAAGCAGGGTCGTCGGCCATGGCATTGTCGGCCGTGAGATAAACCAACACGTTTTTCATTCCTACCTGTTCGTCGAGGAAGACCAGAAAATGTTCCAGATCTTTATCAAGCCTTAGATAAGAATCCTGTATCTCAATGGATGCGGAAGAGTATTTATCCCCCAGATAACCCGTAGCCGAAAAACCAATCTGCAGCCAATCGGTATGGTTGTCTTTCCCCAGATCCTCGCTAACGATGCTTGCAATAGCAAAGTCTTTGGTAAGGGAATTGCCATAGGGGGTGAATTTCAACAGGTCGAAATTGCGCTGGCCCTTTTTCAGGAAACTCATTTTATTCAAGTCATAGGGGAAAATTCGCCTTCCCGCAAACCCGGTTTCGTACTTATTGTCATCGGGCAGACTCTCCGTATAGGATTCGATGGGGAGAAGAGGCTCCCACTGGCGCTGCAGGTATATGTCGGCAAACGATTTCGAATTGAAATCGTTGACCCAGGCGGGAAGACTGTCGAGGTAATAGGAGCTGCTTATAAAACTCCCTCTTTCGCTATCGAACCAATAGGCAGCATTGGCAGAATGACCGCCGGAGAGTATAGAAGCACGTGCATCCAATGAAATCGAAATGACCTTGGGCTTAAACTGTCCCGCAACTTTTGCCTGATCCGAAAGGGTGGAAGTCTGCATTGCTTTGGGAGAGTACCTTCCCTGCTCGTAGGCTCCGCCGGTGGTGCTGACGTTTTCGTCGCTCACGCAAAAGCTGATTTTGTCGCGCAGCCGGTCGTACCAGTAATCCGAAACAATGCCGTGAACATCGGGATACGCACCTGTGGAGATAGAGGCAAAGCCTTCACCCGATTCGGAAATCAGGTAATCGTGATGGGTGTTTTTGCAATATGTGCCTCCGTTCACAAGGCGTTTGAATCCTCCCTCGCCAAATTTGTCCCAATAGCGGGTGATATAATCATATCGCATTTCGGAAACAACGATCCCGACGATTAATTTTGGCTTTTCCGAGGGTACAGTGGGACTCTGGGAGAAAACGTTTATGCCGGAAATCAGCAGGATGCTTGCAAATAGTATAAATCTCATTCAGTAAAATTTTCAGAGAGCAAATATAATCGTAAAAGTTTTATTGCGGGTTTTTGTTTTGAACAATCGGGGGAATCATGTTTATAGAATAAAGCCTTACCCTAAATGTTCCGGTGCGCTGCACCTGTGTCTGCTTTTTCAAACTAATATCTACAAATATTAGGGTGCACTGCACCATTGGCCTCTTCCACAAACATTTGTCTACAAATATTACATGGCGCTGTACCTTAGTCCTCTTCTACAAACACTTATCTACAAATATTATTGTGCGGTGGACCTTGGCATTTTCTACAAAAAATGCATTACGCTGCACCTTTGCCCACAGAAGCAAAAATTTTTCCAAGCGGCAGAGCCGCGCAATATTTGTAGAATAGCAAGGCAATGCCTCGACGGAAGGTGCAGCGCACCGAAATATTTAATCCCAAATCTAAATATCATCAAGGCCTAAAGAAAAACAAGCCGATTTAAAGATTGCTGTTTTGATTTAACCTTTAGAATATAAATCCCCCGAAACATCGCCCCGCCAACCGTTCCTGAATTCCCGATAAATATATTCTCCTGGACTATCCTTCCCGTCAGATCGTATAAATCTGCCGAAAAGACCTCAGACCCGTCCCCTTTCAGCTCAATAAACAGTTCGTGATTACCGGGACTGGATTTTACCAGAATCTCCAGATCCGAAGGTTCTTCACCACCAATTTTCGCCAGTTGAATCCCGATTTCCGTTCGTTGGTTTTTAATTACCTGAACTGTAACAAATTCAGATACATATCCTTCAGCAGAAATCTCCAGCTCATAACTCCCCTGTGGTAAAAAACGGAAAAAATTGCCGGTTTGTCTATGACTGAAAACATTGGACTCGTTTTGATCATACCCGGGGATTTCAACTTTCGCCGCAATGGGCTTCAATGTTCCCCTTTCGCTTACCGTTCCGTAAATTCCGAATCCTGCTTTTGCTGCCAGATCCAACAGGGCTGTACGGTTTTTATTCCAGAAGCCCGGGATCTGAGAAACGGCAGGGAGTTTAACATCAGACAACTCAATGGTAAGTTCCCTTCCCCGCAGGTTATAAGTCACGAAATCCTGTCTTCCTCCGGGAATCCAGTACCAGTCCGATCCAAACACATACCCCTCCGGGTAAAGCCTCAGGTACGACGGATCGCTACTTCTGGCCGCTTGCACATAGTCTTTGCAGATTTCAATAAACCATTCGTTATCGGCATGTTTCCGCTCGTCGGAATACCACGAATCCCAGGGGTAATTCAGGACCTCGGCTCCGGTATGGAAATTGGCGGAGAGCATGGGCGGGAACTTCTCCATATAACTTACCATAGCCAAATTTTCTTTTTCCATTCCGGGGGAGGAGTAATCCATCCCAAGCCTCACATCGGGAAAATTGCGGTTAAGGTCTACGTTGTTCAAATTGTATCTTTTTGCGCCAAAAAGGCTGACATCGCTTTGGAAGTATGCCCCGTCGGGATTGGACAGGGGATTAATGATCAGAACCATGTCATTCAGGATCGTGGAAATCTGTGGAGAGCTTACTGCGTTTTTCAAAACATCGTCAATCAGCATCAGCATCAGCGAATATCCCACCGACTCGTCGCCATGCATTGAGGAAGAGTAGAACACAATCGGTCTCTCTCCCCCGGTATAATCCCCGTTTTGCATCCGGGCAGAAAGGATCAGTTTGCCGCCAATAGAGACGCCGATGGTATCGATTGTGCACAGATCGGGATAGGTTTCCCCAAACCGCTTCATAAGGTCGAGATATTGCTGATAGCCGGGATACGCTGCTCCCGCCAAAATCTCATCCAGATCCGAAGCCATCCTGACCGGAGCCAGCATAGACGGGGCGGTGAGAATTTCGAAATCGATATTGGCATTAAGAATCCCCTGAAATTGTTCCGTGTCAACATAGAAAAAGCTGAGGCTATCGCTTTGTTTGTCAAGAGTGAGACCCTCCATATTCATCAGAAACGATTTCCGCTGTGCAGTGGGGATGGCAATATAAGCTTCTCCGCGGGCAGAGAGGATGGAAAGGGTGAGGTTTATGTTTTTCTCCCGGTTAAGGTCCTGAGAAAAGACGGTTCCCTGAAGGAAAAGAAAGGCCAAAAATAGTATTTCAGGGATTTTTCTCATCTGACAAAACTAAAGCTTTTTTGTTTCGCTTACATGCTGATGAAAGCAGAAAAGGAAAATGCCGGACCGGGTAACGGGTAAAATATGCGCGTGGGAAAACCGCTACACATTAAAACGTATGTGGAGGATATCCCCGTCGCCTACGATGTAGTTTTTCCCCTCAACCCCTAGTTTCCCTGCCTCCTTGCATGCATGTTCCGATCCCAGCCGCACGTAGTCGTCGTATTTCATAACTTCGGCACGGATAAAGCCTCTTTCCAGATCGCTGTGAATCACACCTGCTGCCTGAGGAGCAGTCATTCCTTTGCGAATGGTCCATGCCCTTACCTCTTTTTGTCCGACTGTGAAAAACGCCTGCAGATTCAGCAGCGAATAGGCCGAACGGACCAGCTTGTTTACCCCGGGCTCTTGCAATCCCAGGTCTTGCAAAAAGGCAAGCCGATCCTGCTCGTCCTCGAGCTCGGAGATCTCCGCTTCCAGGGCGGCGGCAATAACCAACACCTCGGTTTTCTCGTTTTTCACGGCTTCCTTAACCGCATCAACATATTTGTTGCCGTTTATGGCCGACTTCTCGTCAACGTTGCACACATAAAGCACGGGTTTTTCGGTGAGGAGAAAAAGGTCCTCGATATATTTTTTGTCGTCATCGGAAACCGGAGCGGTGCGGGCCGACTGGAAATTCTCGAAATGATCCTTATAAACCGTCAGCACCTCCACTCCCCGCTTGGCATCCTTGTCGCCTGTTTTGGCGGCTCTCTCGAGTTTCTGGATTTTCTTTTCCACCGAATCGAGATCTTTGATCTGCAGTTCGAGGTCAACAGTTTCCTTGTCGCGCACCGGGTTTACGCTTCCCTCGATATGGGCCAGGTTCTCGTCGTCGAAGCAGCGCAGCACATGGATCAGGGCATCCGTGTTACGGATGTCGGCAAGGAATTTGTTACCGATTCCCTCACCGGTACTGGAGCCTTTGGTGAGTCCGGGGATATCGAGAATTTCGACGGTAGCCGGTATCAGCTTCAGGGGTTTTTCCATTTCATTCAAAACATTTAACCTTTGGTCGGGAACGTTTACAATCCCGATATTGGATTTGCTGGAGCTAAAAGCAAAATTGCTCGATTCGGCCTTAGTATTCGAGACGCAGTTGAACAGCGTTGTTTTTCCCGTGTTGGTTATCCCAATAATTCCGCATTGCAAACCCATGGTTCCTTATTTTTAATTTTTTGCAAAAGTACATTTTTTGTGCGGATTCAGCAACTGGGATAAAATGGGTAAAGACTGTAGCGAATTAAACAACTTAAAACCGGGTTTCGAGGGAGTAAATGCTCCTGGAATAGGCCGAAAAGATCCCAAAGCCATTTTCGATGTTGCTGTAAATCATTACAGGCTCAGAAAATGGATCTCCCCGGGAATTGTCGTAATCGGCAATTGTTTTTTGGTACAAGTATCCCTCCCGGCTTAAGCTTATTAACTCCAGGTAGTAGCCCTTTTTCTTCTGAGCACTCCAATCGTTAAAATCCAATGATAAGCTTTTCCGCTGACCATCAAAATAGTAATCACTTATAAGGAGGGAAGAAGTAGCATAATCTGAGGGGTTAACTACTGAAAGATCTTCGCTCGAGATTCCAATCATCCGTTTTGCAAGATAGGAAAAGACAGGCCCCGTTTCGGGGAAACTAAATATTGAATCCAAATAAAAAACCTTGATTTCGTAGTAATTATCTGCATCAGCCGGATCGTCAAAGGAAATTTCAAAGGAGCCATTCATATAACCGTAGCTGTAATAACCATAATCATAAAAAGCTGAATCGGTAATTATAATTTTCGCATCGCTGATCTCCACCTTTTCGGGTACGATATCCCTGGCATACAGTTTCTCTTTAAATGACGGGGATGATATCTCAATAGAAAACTCTTTTCCCACCTGGGGTAAATTGTTGGAAGTCCTGTACCTTCCGTCTCCATCGGCAACAAGTATACTATCGAGAAGGGTTCCTTCCCTGAATATTTTCACATTAGCGTTCCTGATCAGCTTGAGCTCCGCGTTGTCGAGCACCGATAAGCTTTTGCTAACCTGAAACTCCCAGATGCTGTCGGAATTAAAGAAGCAGTTTACAACCAGTTTTGAAGGGCGCAAGGGGAAATCGTCGATTTTCTCGGTTGTTTCACAAGCCGGGAAGAGTATCGGCAGGAGGAAGAAAATAAAATATTTGGCTTTCATCCGAAGAAAATCAGATATGGCAGGCAGGATGTAACCTGCATGTTCTATTTGTTGATGCAGGTTTGTGCTTTTCTCGAAATGTGCTCGGTTCATCATATCAACATTTTAAAACGTAAAACTGTAGGTCGCCGACGGGATAAAAGGAAACAGGCTTACTCGCTGCAAGGCTCGGTTTCCGCGGCTATCCCTTCCGATATAATAGTAAAAGGGGTTCTTCCGGTTATAGGTGTTGTATACGCCCAAGGCCCAGGTTGCCTCGCCCCATTTCCTTTCTCTGGTTTTCTGGAAACTTATATCCAGCCGGTGGTAATCGGCTGCCCGTATTGAATTCCTTGAATCGATGTGTTCCAATTCGCCCATAAAATTGTCCGATTGGGAAGGGTAGAGATAAAAATCGCCATAACCTCCCCCGAAAAATGAAGACCCACCATAAGAATTGCTGTTTCCAAAATACCTTTCCGTGGGAAGGGTATGGGCCGTGCCCGTGCCATAAACCCAGCTGGCAGAAAAATCCCACGACTCATTAAGAGGGAATGAAACCACCAGGGAAACATCATGCCTTCGGTCGTATTTATAGGGAAAGATCTCTCCTTCGTTGATATTGGGAAACTGCCGTTCGGTTCGGGAAAAAGTATAACCTACCCAGCCCGTGAGTTTGCCCAGCTTCTTCTCAAATAAAACTTCCGCTCCGTACGACCAGCCTTTTCCGGCCTCAACTTTATCCTCCCATTTGGTATCGGCCCCCAGAAATGAAGCCCCATCCTTGAATTCGATGAGGTTTTGCATGGTTTTGTAATATCCCTCTATAGAAAGCTTGTAGGTATCGCTGAAACTCTTGGATACGCCGATGGCCACCTGATGCGACTTCTGAGGTAGAATTTTATCGGTGGCCGGCACCCAGAGATCTGTGGGCAAGCCGATATTATTGTTGGTAAGGAGGTGGATGTACTGCTGCATATAAGAATAGGAGGTTTTCAAGGAAAGGGATTCGCTTAACAGGTACCTGAATGCCAGCCGGGGCTGAAGCGAGTTGTAATACCTTGAATTCACAATGAAACCTGAATAGTGCAGCCCTATATTTGCTTTGAGGTTGGCGGAGATTTTATAATCGTCTTCAATGTAGGCCGAAATCTCGTTGGCAGGGATAAAATCCTCTCCAATAATGGTGTCGACGTCCTCAAGCTCCGCATCGTTCACTTTAAGCGCCGTAGCACCGGGCTTGAAGGTGTGGTAGGTATTGCCCAGTCCGAAGCGGATATAATGGTTGGGGTCGGGGATATAGTCGAAATCGACCTTGGCGGTAAAATCCTCGATACCGGAAAGGAATTTCAGAGAATTGATTTGGTTAAAAGTTCCGGAGTCGGTTTCGGCAATCTCTTCCATGTAGTTTTCAACCTTAAAGTTGTACCGGCTGTAGGTTAAGGTATAATTGCTGAACAGTTTGCTGTTGTACTGGTGGTTCCATCGAAGGGCGGAGGTTACGTTTCCCCAGCCCAGATCGGCATTGGACTCCTCCGAAAAGTAATTCCCGTCGTACAGATAGGTGTATGGATCCTGCTTGCGGTAAAACTTGTCGCTTCCGCTGTAAACACTCAGGTACAAACGGTCTTTATTCGAGAATTTGTGGTTGATTTTCGCATTCAGGTCGTAGAAAAAATAGCCCTGGGACGACGAGGCATCCTGTCCGCCGAGAGATCTGAGGAATGGCTGAATGAGGAAATCCAGATAGGTTCTCCGGGCCGATACAATGAATGAGGTTTTGTCTTTTACGATAGGGCCTTCCAGGGTAAGCTTGGATGATATCAGTCCGAGTGAGCCGGTTCCCTTGAATTCCTTCATGTTACCCTCCTTAAGGCTGATGTCCAATACCGAAGAAAGCCTTCCTCCATAGCGGGCGGGAAAGCCTCCTTTTATCAACTCGATATTATTTATGGCATCGACATTGAACACCGAGAAAAACCCAAAAAGGTGGGATGCGTTGTAAACAGGCGTCCCGTCGAGAAGTATCAGGTTTTGGTCGGGTCCCCCTCCCCTGACATACAATCCGCCTGCTCCTTCTGTTCCTGACTGTACCCCGGGGAGCAATTGAATAAATTTAATAACATCCACCTCACCCAACAGTGCAGGCATGCTTTTGATATCCTGAACATTAATGGTAATCGAGCTCATCTGGGTCGACTCCACCGACTTGTTCCATGCTTCGGAGGTAACAACCACCTCCTCCAGCTTAATAGCAGGCTGCAGCTCGATGACTTCCTGAAGGTCCCTGATCAGATTTACTTTTAGGATCTTTGTCTCATATCCCACATAGCTGAAATAAAGCTCATACTCTCCGGCCGGAAGAGAAAAACTATAGAATCCATAACCGTTGGTAATGGTCCCGTTGAGGTCCGATTTGCTGAAAACATTCGCGCCAATAAGTTTCTCGCCGGTTGCAGCATCATGAACATAACCGCTGAGGGTGAATTTCTGGCTGTGTGCCAGCCCGCTGAACAGCAGCAATACTGCAAGCGACAGGATGATTTTCTTCATAATTGGATTCAAAATACAAAAAACGTTGTCATTATCGGAATATTGCCTGTTCCCGCAACAATTCGCATACCTTCACAGATGCAGAAACCTGATGTTGGGTTGCTTTGCGAGATGATTTTATAAATAAAGGTAACAGAAAAGGGCGAATATTTGCATGCGGAGGGCATTTTCAACCAGACAGAGAGATGCATCTATCCTATCCGGGGCTCAATGAATGAAAAATGTTTTGTTTCAGGCAATCCCGACAGCTGGCTGTCGGGACGCAAAGATCAGTCGAACCCAGTCCCGTTGAGTTAAGCTGCAGAGATTTTTACCAGACAACAATATAATTTAATATGTTTTTTTGCGAGAAAATACTAATTTTGGGGTCTTTAAAAATATAGGATTACATATTAAACACAAACAATTATGAGTGATTCAGTTAGTAGCAGGGCAGCCGACAACATCAGGATATTGGCCGCTTCGATGGTTGAAAAGGCAAAGTCCGGACATCCCGGAGGTGCAATGGGTGGAGCCGATTTCGTGAATATTCTGTACTCGGAATATTTGAATTTCGATCCCAGCGATATGAAATGGGCACAGCGCGATCGTTTCTTTCTCGATCCGGGACACATGTCGCCCATGCTCTATTCGATACTGACGCTCATTGGCAAATATACGCTTGACGACATCAAAAACTTCCGCCAGTGGGGCAGTCCGACCCCCGGACATCCTGAAGTTGATGTGGAGCGAGGGGTTGAGAACACCTCGGGTCCCTTGGGTCAGGGTCACACCATGGCTGTTGGTGCAGCCATTACCGAACGGTTTCTGGTAAGCCGTTTTGGGGAGTGGATGGCTCACAAGACCTATGCATTTATCTCCGACGGGGGAGTTCAGGAAGAGATTTCGCAGGGGGCAGGCCGTCTGGCCGGTTTTCTGGGACTGAGCAATCTGATTATGTTTTACGATTCGAACGACATACAGCTCTCCACCAAAACCGAGGAAGTTACCAACGAGGATACCGCGGCCAAATATGTTGCATGGGGCTGGAGCGTGATCACCATCGACGGCAACAACGAGGCCCAGATTCGCAAAGCTCTTAACGCCGCGCTTCAGGAGGACGAGAAACCCACCCTCATTATTGGCAAGACCATTATGGGCAAAGGGGCTGTGACCGCCAGCGGCGAGAGTTTCGAGCGCAAGACAGCAACCCACGGTATGCCATTGGGCGAAGCCGGAGCATCTTTTGAGAAATCCATTGAGAACCTGGGAGGAAACCCCGCCGACCCCTTCCGCGTTTTCCCCGAAGTGGAGGAATTCTACAAAGAAGTGCTTAACAAGAAAAAGAAAGCAGCCGCAGAGAAAAAGGCTGAGGAGAAAAAATGGAGGCAGGCCAATCCCGCCTTGGCCGAGAAGCTCGACTTTTTCCTTTCCGGACAGGTTCCCGCCATCGATTTCGCCGCCATCCAACAAAAGGAGAATATCGCAACCCGTGCCGCTTCGGCTGCGGTTCTTGGCGAATTCGCCCAGAAAATCGAGAATATGATCGTCTCTTCGGCCGATCTCTCCAACTCCGACAAAACCGACGGCTTCCTGAAATATACCAAGGCATTCCGCAAAGGTGATTTCTCGGGGGCTTTCCTTCAGGCAGGTGTTGCCGAACTCACAATGGCAGCCATTGCCAATGGTATGGCTCTTCACGGGGGAGTTATCCCGGTGTGCGCCACATTCTTCGTTTTCTCCGATTACATGAAACCGGCCATACGTCTGGCAGCGCTGATGCGGCTTCCCGTAAAATATGTTTGGACACACGATGCCTTCCGCGTGGGAGAGGACGGGCCAACCCATCAGCCCGTTGAGCAGGAAGCCCAGATCCGACTCATGGAGCATATCCGGAACCATCATGGCGACCGTGCCATGCTTGTGCTGCGTCCCGCCGATGCTCCGGAGACCACCGTGGCATGGAAGATGGCACTTGAGAACACCGACACCCCGACAGGGTTAATCCTTTCACGCCAGAACATCAAAAACATCCCGTCCAAACCCGGTTCAGAACGCTACAAAGAGGCGCTGGAAGCCGGTAAGGGTGCCTATATCGTGAAGAAATCGGATAGTCTTCCCGACCTTGTTCTCGTGGCAAGCGGCTCGGAGGTGGCTACCCTTGTTGCCGCCGCCAAAATCATGGAAGAGCAGCAGAAGCTGAACATTCAAATCGTTTCCGCCATCTCGGAAGGACTCTTCCGCGACCAGGATCCGGCATACCAGCGCGAAGTGCTGCCCGCCAACCTTCCCACGCTCGGACTCACCGCAGGACTGCCGGTAACACTGGCCGGACTCGTCGGAACCAAAGGAATGGTAATCGGGATGGAAAGTTTCGGATTCTCAGCCCCCTACACCGTGCTGGACGAGAAGCTTGGATTCTCGCCGGAAAGCGTTGCGAAAAAAGCCCTGGATTACCTGGCAAAGGTCAAAAAATAGACGGGAGACCAGGCTTATTGTGGAATTGTAATAGTTCCCCATACCGGAACAGTAGCCGGAAATCATGTTTTTTTGGCTGCAATAAGGCTCAGAGGCAACAGGGATAGTAAAAGGTAATAAACTGAAATTTAATACCTTGCAAACCTTGTTGCCTTTGTGGCTTTATCTCAAAATGCAGGCTGTTTAAAACTTATCCCTTATCCCCTTAAAATTCAAACCAATAAACCTTATTTTTATTCGTTATTTGAGAGAAAAACTCTCCAATTTAATGAATGGCTAAATGCACAGAAAAATACTCAGCGGAATAAAATACCTTTTCATTCCATTATTTGCTGCAGGATTATTGATCCATACAGACCTCAATGCTCAGGAGCCCCTTCCCCTGAAAAGCAAAACCCTTACCCGCATACTTTTCATTTTCGATGCATCCCAAAGCATGTCGGGCACCTGGGAAAGCGACAATAAAATGAATATCGCCAGGAATATCCTCATCGACCTCGTGGACAGCCTGCAAAAAATCGATAATGTTGAAATGGCCCTACGGATCTATGGGCACCAGAGTCCTGTGCCTCCACAGGATTGCAGCGACACCCGGCTCGAGGTTCCTTTTGCGCCCGAGAATGCTTCACGGATTCGTCAGAAACTGAAATTCATAACCCCGAAAGGCACCACGCCGATTGCTCACTCCCTGTTTCTTGCTCAGGGCGATTTCCCGGAATGCAATAACTGCCGCAATATCATTCTTTTGATTACCGACGGCATCGAAGCCTGCGACGGCGACCCATGTGCTGTTTCCCTCGAACTTCAGAAAAAGGGGATTGTGCTGAAGCCTTTTATCATAGGTATTGGCCTGGATCCCGGGTTCCACGAATCGTTCGACTGTCTGGGATACTATTTCAATGCCCAGAATGAAGACAAGTTCCGCGAGGTGCTGGGAGTGGTGATATCCCAGGTGCTAAACACAACCACAACCCAGGTAAACCTGCTCGACACAAAAGCGCTTCCTACCGAGACGGATGTCAACATGACTTTTTACGACAACTTTTCGGGCAAGATAAAGTACAACCTGGTGCACACCATGAACCACAAAGGGAATCCGGACACACTGTTTATTGATCATCTTGTAAAATACAAGCTCATAGTGCATACCATTCCCCCGGTTGAAAAAGACAGCATTGAGATTATCCCCGGAAAACACACCATTATTGCCATCAATGCCCCTCAGGGATACCTGCAGATAAAAACCCCGAAAGGCAAGCCGTATGACGGTTTGTTAATCACCCTCAGGAAAGCCGGGGAGATGCAGACCCTCGTGAACCAGGAAATCGGCAAGATCGAAAAGTACCTGGTAGGCAAATACGACGCCGAGATACCCGTTTTGCCCAGGCTATTGATCAAAGACATTGAGATACTCCAGAGCCACACCACAACTATCGAAGTTCCCCAGCCCGGCACTGTAACCTTCATCGGGACGGTCAATGGTTTCGGCAGCATTTATATCATGACGGATAACGACCAGAAATGGGTTTACAACCTGAATCCGGCTCTGCGGCAGCAGACGGTAATGCTGCAGCCAGGTTTGTACCGGCTTGTTTTCAGGTCGGCGGCGAGTAAAAGCGCGTCGTTCACGGTTGAGAAGAATTTCGAAGTGCGTGCCGGTGAGATATTTAATGTGGAGACCAACTAAAGCCCGGCGGGTTTCAATTTCAGGGGATTCGTGTCCGCTGGCAGATTTTGGGCTTACTATCGCAATCCGCGGTTGTTTCATTGCTACCCGGATTTTTAAATTATTGATCGTGTGGTTAAACCTTTGGTAAAACCTGACGTCAAACCACCAAACAGGACGCTGGAATCGAATATGTCAAAACATTCTGAAAAGGAACTCGTCAACTTATTTAAAAATGGCTCTAACCAGGATTATGTTTTCAACATTCTGGTTGGAGAGTATAAGACAAGGCTGTACTGGCATATCCGGAAAATACTGATCAGCCACGACGACACGGATGATGTTCTTCAGAATACCTTCATTAAAGCCTGGAAAGGCTTGGCCGATTTCAGGGAAGATTCGAATCTCTTCACATGGCTGTACAGAATCGCCACGAACGAAGCCTTAAGCTTTCTCAGGCAGAAGAAACGGGGAAGTTTTGTTCCCTGGGCCGGGGTTGAGAAAAGCCTTTCGGAAACCCTTGTGTCGGATCAGTATTTTAATGGGGACGACATTCAGATCAAACTTCAGAAAGCGATTCTCACCCTTCCCGAGAAGCAAAGGATCGTGTTCAACATGAAGTATTTCGACGAGATGAAGTATGAGGAGATGGCAGAGATTCTGGAGACCAGCGTAGGGGCGCTCAAGGCCTCGTACCACCATGCCGTTAAAAAAATTGAAAAATATATGAACAAGGATTAAACCATTCCTATTTTTACATGTCAAACAAAGAAAATATCATGAACCCGAAAAAGCAAAATAGTTTCTCTCTAAAGGATCACAAATCCGCCAGCGGGTTTAAGGTCCCGGAAGGCTATTTTGAAGCCTTGCCCGGGCAAGTGCAGGCAAGGCTGCTGGAGGAAAGGCAGGCTGAGCCGAAGAAGCCTTCGATACGCTCGCTGATGCTCCCGCAGCTGGCGGCAGCCGCCTCGTTTATCGGTCTGATGTTTATTAGCTACCTGGGGATAAAATTCGTGCTCGACACGCAGGATTACAAGAAAGGCTTTCAGCAAACCGAGATTGCAGATCTGTCGGATTTCCCCCTGGAAGAACTGGATGAGGACATGCTGTATGAACTTTACTATCAGACCAGTGCGCAAGAAAGTGCGGCGACTCAGGAGGACCAACAGGTTCGTTCGTCTGAAAACAACAATACCGACGAGATGATCGAGTATCTTCTGCTGGAGGATGCCGATATAGAGATATTAATGCAAGAACTTTAACAAGGAAATTATGCATATCATTCAAAAAACAATCCCGGCTTTTCTGATTCTCACACTTCTGCTGAGCATCACTGCAAAAGCATTCGCGCAGAAAAACGACAAGCTGGAGGCTGAAAAAGTCGCTTTTTTCACCCGGGAACTTTCGCTCACAAAACCTGAGGCAGAGCGCTTCTGGCCTATCTATAACGATTTCTCCAACCGGAAGGACCGGATTAACCGCGACCGAAAAGTGCTTTACGAGTATATCGCAACCAACAAAGACAATATGTCGGAGACCGAGGTACAGGATGCCCTGACCAAGTTTATCCTATACCAGAATCAGGAGACCACGCTGATGGAGAGCTACCACAAAAAGTTCCTGGAAATTCTGCCTCCAAAAAAGGTTATGTTGATTTACGTAACCGAAAACCAGTTTAAGGTTTATATTCTAAGACAGATCAGGGATAACAGGCAAGTGCCGGTGAGGGATTTTTAGCCTGGAAAATTTGCTGAGGGTGAAAGGAGAAAGACAATAACTATGAGGCTGAACCGCATGTATCGGTTCAGCGCACTCGTTTCAAAATATGCTTCTTTGCTTGTTGAGCATTCTGTTCACTCCGGTTGACTCATTATCGGGAATAAGGCAGCTCCCTTTTCAGGCAAGCGTGATTTTCAGTGAATTGGGCTGATGCACCACAATGCCCTCTTCCATCAGTTCCTCAATGTATTTGTAACCCGATTGCGGCGACACCGAAATTTCCTTCGTGATATCCCCAAGATACAAGCTCCCTTTGCTCTTAAGCAGGGAGATGATCTTTTCCCTAAGTTGATTTTTTTCAGTCATTTTAGCATTGTTTTTTACTGTGTTACATTAGTTATTTCCTAGGCTAATAATATAAAGAAAAACGCAAAGCGAGGCAAGTATTTTTACCTGAAATCCACTTGAGTTCAACATGTTATAGAGCAAGTGCAACTACGGAAAAGCCGCAGGATTATTGGGGGTTTTTACGGGATTTTATTTTTGAGATATACACTGCGGAATTGGAGTGTTGGGTATTATTGTTGGATATATAAATTGTTGTGCTCCATTTTAAAAAGGACGGCGTTCCTGATAAAAAGCTAAAACAAGACAGCAAAATTTTCAAAATAAAAATTGGAATGAAATAAAGTATTAACTATATTTGTTCTTATTAAAGAATAATTCTCATTAAGGAATTTTTCAATGAAGGTTTTAATAGAAGATATAAGGAATAAATTTTCGTTAAAGGGATTAAAGATAACCCCACAGCGAGTTGTGATACTTGAAGCTATTTATAAGTTAAACAATCATCCAACTGCCGATAATATTATTGAGTATATCAGAGAGTTACAGCCAAATATTGCTACGGGGACAGTTTATAAAGTATTGGATACACTTGTTGAAAACGGACTAATTAAAAAGGTTACAACTGATAAAGATGTGATGAGATACGATGGAATAATTGAAAATCACCATCATTTGTATTGCTCAGAATGTGACTTAATTGAGGATTACAAGGATGAAGAGTTAGATAAATTATTACATAATCATTTTAAAAACAAAAAGATAGAAGGATTTAAGATTGAAGATATTGTTCTTCAAATTAGAGGGACTTTTAATAAATGTTAATTATTCACTTTTAAAAATAGGAGGATGATATTATGTCAAACGGCAAGTACAGGTCTATTGTGAAATTAGATTTCCAATAC
>CAMAZH010000042.1 GCA_945863035.1 Chitinophaga pinensis
ATGTGCTAAATATGGGGGTGGGTGAAAAAAGTGGAGAATTAAGGTTTGCATATAATCTAAACAGTGCAGTCAATCATGTTGATATGTACGCTGAATCTAGTCAGAACAATATAGTTGTTAAAGTTGATTCACTGGACCATATTCTACAAGGAGAGGAGCCTGTAATGCTTAAAATCGATGTGGAAGGATTTGAAGCCATGGTTATTAAAGGGGCTTCTGAAGTAATGAAAAGAGAAAGTCTTAAAGCGATAATAATTGAACTGAATGGCTTATCAAACCGATTTGGATTTAACGATAGAGAAATTCATGACACCATCGTCAGTAATGGATTCGAACCTTATGTTTATTATCCGGACAGTAGGACATTTGAAAAGCTGCAAACTTTTGCGGATATGAATACTATTTATTTGAGGGATATAGAGTTTATAAAAAAGCGTGTAGCAGAATCACCCAAATATAAGGTTCTAAACCATAATATTTAATTAATTTTCTGTTTGCAGGATAAAAAAATTCTTGTCTCTTTAAGGCTTTTCTTGCAAAAATGGACATTATAATAAAATCAACGATGTTGAAATTTTTCTACGAAAATCTGTACAGTAATTTCCCAAGGATCATAAAGTTCTTTAGGGGAAGGAATCTTTTTTTTGCTATCCGGCACTCCTGTCCACGGAAGACCCTGGGAAACAAAAATGCCAGTTTTACAGTTAACCCGTCTGTAATCTCTTCAGTGGATATTGTGTATTCCTTTGGTATCGGAACCGATATTTCTTTTGATCTAAAGCTTATTGAGATGTTTGGGTTAAAGGTTTTCGCCTTCGATCCGACTCCAAAGTCGATCGAATGGCTGAATCAGCAAAAATTGCCGGAGAATTTCAAAGCTTTTCCTTTGGGAATTGCAAGTTATTCCGGTAATGCCGATTTTTTCCTCCCCAAAAATGAAAATTACGTTTCTGCCAGCATGACTACAAAGCAATCGGATAAATTCGTCAGGGTGAAGGTTAAAACCCTGGGTGATATTGCCAAAGAACTGGGTCACACATCAATTGATATTCTGAAAATGGATATAGAAGGCGCCGAATATGATGTTATTGACGATATTCTGAGATCCGGGATAAAGATCCATCAATGGCTCATCGAATTCCATCACCGGTTTCATCCGGAGGGAAGCAAAATAACCCGGCGCTCGATTGAAAAATTGAGACAAGCGGGTTTTTTATTATTTCATGTTTCCCGAAATGGGGAGGAGTTTTCCTTTATTAAGCCGGATTTTATCAGATAGAAAAGCTAGTTAGGTTTTCTTTGAGTGATTGGTTGTTTTATGCATTCCCGGCCTGAAAGGCCAACTTAAGCCCGCCTTGGGCAGCGCCCAAGGCAAATTAGTGGTAATAAAGGTCGGCCTGAAAGGCCAGCTTAAAAAAGCGCGAAAGTCAAACACACATGTATTATTTTCTATTTCTTGTATTTCGTTTATGGTTTGATTAAGATTGCACTTCGAAACTGATAAACTCTTTTGAATTGTGTTATAGAGTATTTCCAAGTCAATAATACCATATATGAATTCATTCTTCCCTCTAAAATCATTCTTGTAGGATGAAAATCACCATTGTAAATACAACCGACATCCGCGGCGGAGCGGCAATTGCCGCATTCCGATTGTTCAAGGCCTTGCGTGACCGGCTTCCTGAAACAAAAATGCTGGTTTCGGAAAAGTTAACCGATACCGCGAATGTTGTGGGTCATGATAATTCATCCTGGCAGAGGCTGATGATAAAATTCCGCTTTTACCTGGAACGAATCAGTTTTATTCTCCGCTCCGATTCCCGGGATGGCTGGTTTGCTTTTTCGCCTGCAAATACCGGAAGGGATATCAGCCGGCATCCGGATATCCAAAACGCCGACATTATTCATCTGCATTGGATAAACGGCGGCTACTTATCCTTAAGCAGTCTGAAGAAACTCATCAAAACCGGGAAACCTATTGTTTGGACACTTCAGGATATGTGGGCTTTTACAGGAGGTTGCCATTATACTGGCACCTGCACAAACTTCGAGCGAGGCTGTGGTGATTGCAAGTATCTCAAATTCAGATCAGGCAAGGATCTCTCCAGCCGGATCCACCGCAGGAAAATGAAAATTTTCTCTTCGGGCAATATCAATTTTATCGGCAGTAGCAACTGGATGGCCGAAAGTGCCCGCAGAAGCAGCCTGGCCGGCAAAAGTAAGGTCACAGTTCTTCCCAATCCGATAGAAATTGAAATCTATAAGCCTGCCGACAAGAATGCCATCAGAGATCGACTCGGGCTGCCACGGGATAAATTTCTGATACTTTCAGGGGCCGCAAACTTCAAGGACAAACGCAAGGGCTTTCATTACCTCCTTCAAGCTCTCAGGCTTATGGCAGAAACCCACCCTGAAATTTCCGGGCACTTTGGACTGATAACATTCGGCAAATCCAGTGACGTGAATGATTCACCCATAACGGTTTATCCCCAGGCCTATTTGAAGGATGATAATGAAATCGCCCAACTTTACCAGGCAGCCGATGTGTTCGTGTTGCCTACCCTTGAAGACAACCTTCCCAGCACAGTGATCGAGTCGCTCGCCTGCGGTACTCCCGTAGTAGCTTTTAACACAGGGGGAATACCCGATATGGTCGATCACAAATCAAACGGATACCTGGCGGAACTTCGAAACACCGAAGATATTGTTTCTGGAATCAGTTGGGTCGAGAACCATCCTGATCTTAACCGGATCCGGGAAAACTGCAGGACAAAAGTAGTCCTGAATTTTTCCCCTGAGGTTGTAGCCACAAAATACATGAGTTTTTATAGAACGTTAATCCAATGAGCATAAAAATCTCAGTAATAACCGTCGTTTTCAATGCGGGGAAATTTCTGGAACGGACACTGCAGAGCGTCCGGGATCAGAAATACGAAAACATTGAATATATTGTTATCGACGGAGGTTCAAGAGACAACACCCTTGCACTGATCGAAAGCTACAATCCTAGCATTACCCGATGGATCAGCGAACCGGATGAGGGTCTTTACCACGCCATGAATAAAGGCCTGCAGATGGCAACAGGCGAATACCTGATGTTTTTGAATGCGGGAGATATTTTCTACAACGACCAGGTTTTATGCAGCGTTTTTTCGGGGGATAGTCCAGGATCCGACGTGTATTATGGTGAAACTATGATTATGGACACAGAGGGTAAGGAAATCGGCATGCGCCGGCTAAAAGCTCCCGAACAGCTCAGCTGGAAAAGCCTGATCGACGGGATGCTTGTGTGCCACCAGTCTTTTATCGCAAGAAAGGACATATGCAGCAATTACAATCTGAAATACAGGATTGCCGCCGATTATGACTGGATGATGAATTGCCTGAAAAATGCCCAAGGAATTCGAAATACCCATCTCATTATTTCAGGGTTTCTGGATGGTGGGCTGAACAAACATAATCTCAGAAAAGCGCTGTGGGAGCGCTTTCAGATCATGATAAAGAATTATAATTTCTTTCTGGTGGTGTTGAATCACTTCAGAATTGGGTACCGATTCGCGGTTTCCTATTACAAAAACCGGCGCTTTTAAGGAACTTTTTTCTTTATTGTCCACGCAATTCCCCCTAACAAAAGAAGTACAGAAAGTACCGAGCTGCCAAGCGCAATCGTGTGTCCGAGGTAATAGGATTTCGGATGAAACCGGAACAAAACAGTGTGTTCCCCTTCCGGAACCACCATTCCCCGTAAAACATAATTCACTTGTGCATAATCCACAGGATTCCCGTCGATGAATACTTCCCAGCCTTTTGGATAATATATTTCTGAGAACACGGCAAACCTCTTTCCTCCCGTTACCGATCGGTAGGTGAGTTCATCGGGCTTATAGCTTGTAAGGTAAATCGTGTCGTTTTCACCCGAAGCCTGAACTGAGCTGATCTCTGAGAGTGTGGAGAATTTTTTGTTGATAATAGCCTCCCGGGAAGCATCAAAGTTGCTTAAGCCTGCCATTTCATGATCGGGAGTCTCCACCCAGATCAAACTGTCGGCAAACCATGCATTGCCCAATGCTGCTGGGTTTTCGCTTACCATCCGGGTAGTTCTCTCCTTGTCGGGGAGGATAAAATATTTTGTGTTGAGCATGTTCAGCACTTCCATATTGTTTTGCGAGATCTGGCGCTCAATAAGATCCTGGTAGCGCTTCATCTTGGCTCCATGATATCCACCAATAGATTTGTGGAAATATGAGGTTATCGCATCATTAAAGGTGTTGGCCGACAGATTCATTACCCTGTAATAGCTGCTGTCTTTCAGGATCTGCAGATCGGCTGCGGTGGGTTCGTAAAGGTTCTTCTGGGCACGGGCCGTAACATAATTGGACTCGTTTACATATCTGTTATCAATAACCCATAAATCAACAAGCACCAGAAGGGAAAGGGCTATAAGAAAATGATTCAGCTTAATTTTCTCCTTAAGCATCGCCCATAGCAACCCAGCGGTCACGGCCATAAATCCAAGGGACCTGAAAGCATCGGCCCGCAAGAGACTGGCCCTGTCGGTTTGAATCGCTTTGCGGAATACCTCGGGAAGGCTTGCATCCACCGACGACGAGAAATCAATAACCCCGGGTCCGAAGATGGCTATTAGCAGTGTGACTCCCCCGGTAACATAAAAGCTGTTCCTTAGAGCTTTCAGGATTTCCTTTTTGCCGATTTCTGCTTTAATTACAGCCTGAATAGCAAGCATGGCAGCAAAAGGAATAAGGAGGCTGGCTACCACCATAATCATCGAGACGGTGCGGAATTTGCCGTAAATGGGGAAGTAATCGATAAACAAATACGATAAGGCGGGGAAATGCTTCCCCCAGGCCAGGGCAATGGAAAACCCGATTGCGGTAAGGATCCACCATCGCTGTGACCCCTTTAGAAGAAACATAGCCAGTACAAACAGGAAAAAGATAACTGCTCCGGCATACACAGGTCCGGCTGTGCTGAGCTGCGGTCCATAATAGGTGGGCATTCTTTCAAGAGCGTTCAGAGCCTCATTCCGGGGATAACCGTTCTTCAGAAGAATCTTGTACATCTGCGAATTGTCGCTCAGGGCCGAGACCGATGATCCTCCTTTAAAATTTGGAATGAAAAGGGCAAGTGGCTCGCCTATGCTGAAACTGTAGTCGTTGAGGATATAGTCTATCGAGAGCGCCTTTGACTTTTCCCCCGATGCATCCGTAAGTTCCGATTGCCCCCGGGTACTGTAATTCCCATATTCGTATACCGTCCATAGATTGGTAATATTCGGAACGATCGAAAATGCGATAGCCCCCATACTTACCGCTCCCGCGATAAAAAAATGTTTGAACTGTTTTGCACGGATGCTCTCATATAACTGATAGAGAATAAACACCCCGATAATTAGAAAAGTATAGTAGGTTATCTGCACATGGCTGGCAGATATCTGAACACCAGTGGCAAAAAGGGTGACCAGTCCCCCAAAAATATATTTGCCCTGATAGGCTAACAGCACGCCTGCCAGAAGCGGAGCCATGTAGCCAATAGCATAAGCCTTGGTAATGTGTCCTGCAGCTATGATTATGAGGTTATAGGAACCAAAGGCAAAGGCCGTTGCGCCAATAAACGACAGAAATGGAGCCATCTTCAAAACCCGCAAGAGGAAGTAAAATCCCAGAAGGTAAATGAACAGTATCCCCACCGTAAAATAAGGGAGGAATAACCGCAATACAGGCTGAAGCGAGTGAAAGATGTTATTGGTTTTCCCGCCCTGAATAAGATAAGCCGGCATTCCACCAAACATCGAGTTGGTCCACATGGCAACCTCTCCGGTCTGCTCCTTATGTAGAACAAGCTCGCGGCTCATCCCCGCAACATGAGTCATGTCGTTCTGGTAGAGTACTTTCCCTTCGAAAACAGGAGAAAAAAACACAAATGAGATTACCACGAATGCAGCTACTGCAATGAAATCCGGTAATACTGCCTGCAAAATCTTTTTCATTCTGTATTGTTTTTTTTGAAATCTCTCTGGCAAAACCAATAAGCAAGCTACTTCAACTTCTCAAGCAATTTCCTCAGGCTAAGTTTATCGGCTACAATCTCATTGACATCTTTTACTGCAATGCGTTCCTGCAGCATGGTATCCCTGTACCGTATGGTTACGGTATCGTCCTGGAGTGTCTGATGGTCAACGGTTATGCAATAGGGTGTCCCAATGGCATCCTGCCGGCGGTAACGTTTCCCGATGGAGTCTTTTTCGTCGTACTGGCAATAGAAATCGAATTTCAGAGAATCGATGATCTCGCGCGCTTTTTCAGGAAGCCCGTCTTTCTTGGTAAGGGGCATGATGGCGAGTTTTACGGGAGCCAACGCCGGGGGAAGCCTTAAAACCACACGGGTATCAATTGTGCCGTCGTCTTTCTTGATCTCCTCTTCATCATAGGCGGCGGAGATGATCTGAAGAAACATCCGGTCGACCCCGATCGATGTCTCCACTACAAAAGGAACATATGATTCGTTGGTCTCAGGATCAAAATATTGCAGTTTCTTGCCCGAGAATTGCTGATGACTTCCAAGGTCAAAGTCGGTACGCGAATGGATGCCCTCGACCTCCTTAAAGCCAAACGGAAATTTGAATTCTATATCGGTAGCGGCATTGGCATAATGAGCCAGCTTAACGTGGTCGTGGAAACGGTATTTTTCAGCTCCGAAGCCAAGTGACTGGTGCCATTTCATGCGGGCTTCCTTCCATTTTTTAAACCACTCGAGCTCCTCTCCGGGCTTAACAAAAAACTGCATCTCCATCTGCTCGAATTCGCGCATGCGGAAAATAAACTGGCGGGCAACAATCTCGTTACGGAATGCCTTTCCTATCTGGGCGATTCCGAAGGGGATTTTCATCCTTCCCGTTTTCTGGACATTGAGGTAGTTTACAAAAATTCCCTGGGCTGTTTCCGGACGGAGATAGATCTTGGTTGCCCCATCGGAGTTGGATCCCATCTCGGTCGAAAACATAAGATTGAACTGCCGCACTTCGGTCCAGTTGCGTGTGCCGGAAATTGGACAGACTATTTCGTAATCCTCAATGATCTGCTTGAGCTCTTTAAGATCGGAATCGTTAAGGGCTTTGGCGAAACGGTTGGTAAGCTCGTCAAACTTTACTTTGGTTTCGAGTACCCGGGGATTGGTCTCCCTGAACATCCCCTCGTTGAAGCTGTCGCCAAATTTCTTGGCCGCTTTTTCAACTTCCTTGTTCATCTTGTCTTCAAACTTGGCAAGCTGCTCTTCAATCAAAACATCGGCACGATATCTTTTTTTGGAGTCTTTATTGTCAATGAGGGGATCATTGAAAGCGTCAACGTGTCCGGAAGCCTTCCAGATCGTTGGATGCATGAAAATCGCCGAGTCGAGTCCAACTACATTCTCGTGCAAAAGCACCATCGAATCCCACCAGTATTTTTTTATATTGTTCTTTAATTCAACCCCATATTGACCATAATCGTAAACTGCTGCCAGCCCGTCATAAATTTCACTCGAAGGGAAAACATAACCATATTCCTTGCAATGAGCCACCAGTTTTTTAAAAACATCTTCCAAAGCCATGTGTAACTGTTTTTTAGTAAAATTAATGCGACAAAAGTAATTTAAAAACTTTGGTTTTCGGCATATTTTTTTGCGCTAATTATTCGCAGCGGCAATAAAAGTTTTGAGCAGTTATTCCGCGTGTTTCCAAAGGATGTCTTCCATCGCGGCTTAATTTTTTTATTCACGGGGGAGTTGCACTGCCAGGCGGTTTGGCAGTTTCATGAAATTGGCCTGCTCCAAGACGTCAATCCTGCTGCAAAGAGCTTGTATCAAGCGTTTAGCGACAAAATAATCTTTGAACCGAAATCTGAAAGATTGGGTGGCAAGTGTGTTTTTAAAGTATGATTGTTTCTTGCTTGCTAATCGGCATTAGCATAATTTTACCCATACAAGGGCTTTCGGGTGGAGGGATCGATTCGGATTGGCCCTTGCGGGTTTCCTTGGTAGAGGAAGATGGTTGAAAGGTACAAAAACCCACAAAGTATGTCCAAATACTACAAGACTCAGATGCTGAACGAGTTTATTCTCAATCAGCAAAATGCTTTTCCCTATGCCAAAGGGGATTTGACCCGGCTCCTATATCATGTTAGTTTAGCTTCGAAGCTTGTGAACCGCGAGGTCAACATGGCCGGGCTGGCTGAAATCCTGGGCGAAACCGGGCGAACAAATATTCAGGGCGAAGATGTAAAGAAGTTGGACGAGTTTGCCAATGAGCAGTTTATCAAAATCATGTCTTCCAGCGGGATGGTCTGCGGACTGGCATCGGAAGAAAACAGCGGCATCGTAACCTTCGATAACTCACTGAGCCGGGAGGGGAAATACATCGTTTGTCTTGATCCGCTGGACGGTTCGTCGAATATCGATGTCAATGTTTCCATCGGGACGATTTTTTCTATTTATCATCGCAAAACACCCATTGGAAGCCTGCCCGACGAGTCCGATATTCTGCAGCCCGGAACAATGCAGGTAGCTGCCGGGTACATAATATATGGATCATCCACCATGCTTGTGTATACTACCGGTCTTGGTGTTACCGGCTTCACCCTGGATCCGTCGATAGGGGAGTATTGTTTGTCGCATTTTCAAATACAGACTCCGGATTCCGGAATGATCTACTCGGTGAACGAGGGGAATTACAACGACTTTTCCCGCGGTATTCGGGATTATATCGACTACTGCAAGAGCAATAAGGACAAAATGCCGCTTTCGGGAAGGTACATCGGGTCGCTGGTCTCGGATTTTCACCGAAACCTCATGAAGGGAGGGATTTATATGTATCCCCCTACAGCGGCCCAGCCTGCCGGCAAACTTCGGCTGCTTTACGAGTGCAATCCCATGGCGTTTCTGGCCGAACAGGCGGGGGGAAAGGCCAGCGATGGATACGGCAACAGAATTCTGGAAATCGTGCCGCAGGAAATTCACCAACGTGTTCCGTTTTTCACCGGTTCGCGCGACATGGTTGACAAAGTTGAGGAATTTATCAGGCTGGAGACAAAAAAAGCCAGCTCCGGTTAAGGGGCTGGCCTTTAATTTTAGAAGTCCGGAATTGTTACTTTTTCCTCATCGGTACAATGCCGGCCATTTCGCCGATAACGTTAACCAGTTCAGCATCGCCCGGAACGATAATCTTGGCATTGTCGCGGAGGGCTGTCTCCATAGCTTCAAGTTTTCTGAGTACCTGCGCATTTCCCACGAAATACCTTTCAGCGGCTTCGTTAACAAGTTTAATAGCTTCTGCCTCGCCCTCCGCCTGGAGTATTTTTGACTGGCGCACACCTTCAGCTTCTTTGATCTTTGCCCTCTTTTCGCCGTCGGCAACGGTTTCCCGTGCGGTTGCGTAATCGATGGCGGCAATCTTCTCGTTCTCGGCCTTAACAACCTTGTTCATGGTTTCCTGAACGTCGGCAGGAGGGTCGATCTCTTTCAACTCCGTCCTTACAATGGCAATACCCCAACTCGAGGTTTCGGTCTTCAATGTTTCGTGAAGTTCCGAATTGATCTTTCCCCGCTCCGAATTGGCCGATTTCAGGGTCATCGTCCCGATAATATTCCTCAGGGTGGTTCTCGCAAGACTGACAATCTGTTTCTGGTAAAAGTTCACGTTGTACTGGGAAGCCTTTACGCTGTCCTCGTCTGATTGTACCTTAAAATACACCTGAGCGTCAACCCGCGCGTTCAGATTGTCGTTTGTAATGATCTCCTGGGGATCGGCATCCACCATTTGTTCGGTGATGTTAACTTTATACATCACCTCGATGACGGGAATAATCCAGTGAAATCCGGGATTTGCCAGGCGACTGTATTTACCCAGCCTCTCAATCAGTCCTTTGTGTGTTGGCCTTACAATCCTGATCCCAAGAAAAAAAAGCACAACCACGCAAATAATTACAATCCATAATGTGTTACTCATCTCAGCCTCCGTTTTTTAGGTTTAGTGATAGGTTTTGGTTTAAAGAATCTCAATGTACAAGTTAGACGTTTTCTGATGAAAAAATACTACAGCCGGGAAATATTAATTTTCATGCTTTCCGATAGTCGGGTCAATTTATCGAATGAAATTCCCCCGGAAAGCAGAATCCCAAAAAGGCAGGGACGCAAGGCGGAATAGGGTATGAAAGAAGCAATACGGCTTTTTGCCAAAAGAAGGTTAGGTGAAGAAAGAGGCCAAAATTCTTCCTGTCTGCGGATATCAAATCTTAATTAATATCCTATCTTTGTGAGCGCCTTTTTCAGAGGCTAAATAGCATCTCCATCAATGAATTCCAACTCCAAACAAAAAGAATTTGACAAACGTTATCTGCAAATGGCCCGAATCTGGGCGCAGAATTCATATTGCAAACGGAGGCAGGTAGGAGCCATTATTGTAAAAGCCAGAATGATAATCTCTGACGGATACAACGGAACTCCCGAAGGCTTTGAAAATATTTGCGAAGACGAGAACAATAAGACCAAACCCTATGTTCTTCATGCGGAGGCAAATGCAATTACCAAGGTGGCAAAATCGAACAATTCAAGCGATGGCGGCACCTTGTATGTTACTACCTCCCCTTGCATGGAATGCTCAAAGCTGATTATTCAGTCGGGGATTAAACGGGTGGTTTTTTCCGAACTTTATAACAAGGAGGAGGGTCTGAGATTGCTCGAAAAGGCGAAAATCGAATTGGTACATTTAAAGATTGATTAAGAAGGATAATATGAAGAATTTTAAAACTATACTGCTTCCCCTTATATTCTCACTGATACTTATTGCCGGCATCCTTATCGGAAATTGGTATAGCAGTAATTTCTACGGACAGGACCTTTCTTTGAAACAGATTTTCGGATCGGGAGCCTCATCCAACCCTCACGGAAACATGAGCGGTTCCGGAATGCTGCCTTCAACCAACAAACTTAACTCCATTTTGAATTACATCAGCAGCGAGTATGTTGACACGGTGAGTGTTGATAAACTTACCGAGTCGGCTATCCCCTCCATACTTGAGGAACTTGATCCGCACTCGGTTTACATTCCGGCACGCGACCTCTCGAAGTATAACGAGCCCCTCGTTGGTAATTTTAGCGGGATTGGGGTACAGTTTAACATGGTCGACGACACTGTGGCAATCATAAACACCATTGCAAACGGTCCTTCGGAAATTGTAGGGATTTTTGCCGGTGACCGTATTGTGAAGGTCGACGGCAGAACGGTTGCAGGTGTCAAACTCCCCTCGGATTCAATTGTTGGCATGCTCCGCGGACCCAAAGGGACCACGGTGAAGGTCGTTATCATGCGCAGATCCGAAAAAGAGCTGTTGGACTTTGAAATTACCCGGAATGATATCCCCCTTTACAGTGTTGATGTGGCATACATGATAAGCGATCAGACCGGCTACATAAAAATCAGCACTTTTGCCCAAACAACCTATGAGGAATTTCTCGAGGCTGCCGAAAAGCTGCATGCCTTGGGTATGAAAAAGATGATCCTTGACCTCAGGAGCAATGGGGGTGGGATTATGGATGCCGCTACCCGTATTGCGGATGAGTTTCTCGAGGATAATAAACTTATTGTGTATACCCAGGGAAAAGCACGTGCCCGTTATGACGTTTTTTCGACTTCGGGCGGTAGCTGCAAAGATGATGAGGTATGCATACTGATGGACGAGTTTTCCGCATCTGCCAGCGAGATATTGGCGGGTGCAATTCAGGATAACGACCGAGGGACCATTATTGGACGGCGCTCATTCGGCAAGGGACTTGTACAGGAACAGATACAGTTCCGCGACGGTTCAGCCCTGCGCCTTACCATTGCCCGCTACTACACTCCCACGGGCCGGTCCATTCAAAAACCCTATAACGGTGATAAAACAGACTATTATTCCGACCTCAGCGACAGATTTGAACACGGGGAATTCGAGAATGCCGACAGCATCAAGTTCTCCGATTCACTGAAATTCGTTACTCCCGGCGGAAAAATTGTTTACGGGGGAGGAGGGATTATGCCTGATATCTTTGTACCTATGGATACCACCGGAATATCCCCCTATTTCAACCGGGTCAGGAACCTCGGTTTTATCTACAGGTTCGCTTTTGATTATTCCGATAAAAATCGTGAAAAGCTGGTTAAATATAAAACTGCCTCTGAACTTTCGGCCTACCTGAACAAGACGGGTTATTTCAAGGAATTCCTCAAGTATTCCGAAGAAAAGGGGATAACACCCAACACGGCGGATTTAAAGACTTCCGAGGAGCTTATAAAAGTGCAGATTAAAGCCTATATCGGCCGAAACACAATTGATAACGAGGGATTCTACCCTATAATCCAGGAAATCGACAATACGCTTCTCAAGGCGCTTGAGGTAATCGAAAATTGATTCCGGAAAGTGCTTCAGCATTTGAATGATCTCATGGCGAAAAAGTCCTGTTGAACTTTTGTTATCATAAACATTCGAAGCTGGAATCTAAAAATCCTTTCAGTTCTTTAGCAGCTTCATCTTTTTCCTCGATAAATCCCATATGTCCGCTTTTCTCCAGACAAACAAGTCGTATGGTGGGTGAAAGGGCTTTCATTTGCTCCATCATTTTAAAAGGAATCAGGTTGTCCTTGGCTCCCCCAACCAAGAGAACCGGCAAGCTGGTTTGGGCAAGGGTCGATGAGCGGTCGGGGCGAGACTTCATGGCCTGAAGGGCTGCTACAATTCCCGGGCCTGTCGTTTGATGCGCAATTCGCAGAGAGTTTTCAATGGCATCGGAAAAGACTTCGAGATTTTCATCTCCAAACAACTTGGGTATGCTCGTGTTTATGATTAATTCTTTCTTCCCGTTTCTTACCAGATCTATCTCCCGTTCGCGGTTCTTCTTCTTTTCTTCAGAATCGGCATAACAATGGGAGTGGAGAAGAACGGCCGAATTGAGACGATCGGGATATTGTTGCATTAACTCCATGGCAACATATCCTCCCATGGAATGCCCAACGAGATGAAACGAAGGGATGCTAAGCTCATCGCAAACTGCAATTACCGACTTTGCCATCTGCTCCATGCTTTGATTTTCAGTGGCGATGGCCGATTTACCGTGTCCGGGAAGATCAATACAAACCACATGGTACTCGTCATCAAAGAGCTTTGCGAATTCCTCCCATACTTCAGACGATTCCAGATATCCGTGCAGAAAAACCAGCGTGTAGCCAAGGTTTTTGCCATAGGTTTTATAAAAAATGTTTTTCGTATTCATTTAGTTTTAAATTTAAAAGTGTTCAGGAATTGCCCTTTTTTCCTTTTGCTTGTTAATTCATCAGCGCTTCAATCTCTTCCCGCTCCACCGGTATATTTCTGCAAAGGTCAACATTGCCGTTTTCAGTAATCAGAATGTCGTTTTCAAGCCGTATTCCCAATCCCTCTTCAGTTATGTATATGGCAGGTTCGCAGCTCAAAACCATCCCCGGCTGGAGCTTTTCGGCTTTGTCGAAGGTGTCGTGCACGTCCAGCCCGATGCTGTGGGATGTTCCGTGCATATAGTACTTTTGCCAAAGGGGGCTGTTGGATTGGTTTTTTCTAAGCTCTGCCATCGAATAAAGGCCGAGTCCCACATGCTCCTCTTCCCATAGCTGACCTACCTGGGCATGAAATTCGGACAACAAGACACCCGGTTTCATAAGCTTTATGGAGGCCCGCAGCACACGTAGACTTGCATCGTAAACTTTCGCCTGTCGGGCTGTGAACATCCCATTAACGGGTATGGTGCGTGTGAGATCGGCAGCGTAATTCGCATATTCGGCACCGAAGTCCATCAGCAAAAGATCACCGTCGTTGCAAACCCGGTTGTTTTCGATATAATGTAGAATGCATGCATTGGCCCCGCTTGCGATTATAGGCTCATATGCATGGGCTGATGCGGCTTTGCGTATAAACTCGTGGCTTATTTCCGCCTCCACTTCATATTCCATAAGTCCGGGTTTCACAAACCCGAGAACTCTTATAAAGGCATCGCGGGTAATGTCAATGGCAGTGCTGATAAGCGCAATCTCCTCGGGCTCTTTTATCATTCGCAGCTTCGATAAAACGGGGGCCAGACGGTGGTACGAATGCAGGGGAAACAACGATTGGATCTTTTTTGCCATTCTGGCATCGCGGGTTTCGAATTCAGCCTTGTACTTGATGTGCTCCGGCACATTAAGGTAAATATGCTGTGTGCGATAAAGGATCTCCGAGAGAGTTTTTTCGTAATCATCGAGCCATTGAACATTTCTGATGCCTGAAATCCGAGAGGCTTCCTCCAGACTTAGCCGGTAACCGTGCCATGTTATCTGCTCCTCGGAAACCTTAAGAACAAAAAGCACCTCCCTGAGCCTTTCTTCGGGATGCCAGGGGTTCATCACCAGGATGGATTTCTCCTGATCGATTCCCGTTAAATAAAAGAAATCCGACGACTGCCTGAACCTGAAGTTCTGATCGCCATTGCGATGCATCTCATCGTTAGAGTGCAATACTATGCTGGATCCGGGAAGAATCAATTCCTGCAATTTAGAACGATTCTTTATAAATAAGCCACTAGGAATTCTCTGGTATCTCATTGGAGTAAGTTTGATCTCGAATCTGTAACTTTACCGCGCGCGCTGACGGGGAATTGATACGGGACTCTTCCCTGAAATGCTTAACGTCGGAAGCTGCAAGTTAAATAACTTCTTACAAAATAATAGCTATGACAAATTTTTTCACTTCGTCCATCGGGAAAAAAATACTGATGGCCGGATTAGGTTTGTTTCTCATTGTGTTCCTGTTAGTGCATTTGGGAATTAACTTGTTGCTAATCATTTTTGAAAGCCGCGATCCTTTCAATATCGCCGCACACTTTATGGGCACGAATGTCCTGATAAAGATCTTCGAGCTCGTCCTCTTTGGCGGCTTCCTCCTGCACATTACCTATGGGCTGATTGTGCAGATGCAGAACTGGATTGCCCGGCCGGTGAGTTATGCTAAGACGCATCCATCGCAGACCTCGTTTTTTTCCAAATATATGATTCATACTGCGGTTATCATCGGGATTTTCCTGGTAATCCATTTGTTTGATTTTTATCTTCAGGCAAAAATTTTCGGGGGAGTTCCTGAGGTTGTAATCGATGGGAAGACCTACCATGACCTGGGACTGCTGGTTTTCGAGAAATTCAAAATCGGCTGGGTGGTGATTTTTTACATATTCACATTTATTTTCCTGGGATTTCATCTCCTTCATGGCTTTCAATCAGCATTCCAGACTTTTGGTCTCGATCACCGTACGCTCACCCCGGTTATCAAAGCTTCGGGAGTAATCTACTCAGTTGTGGTGGTGGCCGGATTTATCCTCATTCCCCTTGTTATTTATTTTGGCAATTAACATTTAAGCAACCTAACTATGGTTAAATTAAATTCAAAAATACCAGCAGGTCCTCTCGCTGAAAAATGGACAAATTACAAGGCTGGGCAGAATCTCGTTAACCCGGCAAACAAAAGAAAACTAGATATTATTGTGGTAGGCACCGGTTTGGCTGGTGCTTCAGCTGCGGCTTCTCTCGGTGAAATGGGTTTTAATGTAAAATCCTTCTGCTATCAGGATAGTCCCCGACGTGCCCACAGTATTGCAGCACAAGGAGGTATCAACGCGGCAAAGAATTACCAGAACGACGGCGACAGTGTTTATCGCCTTTTTTACGACACTATTAAAGGGGGAGATTACCGTTCGCGCGAATCGAATGTTTACCGTTTGGCTGAAGTGAGTAATTCCATTATCGATCAGTGCGTTGCGCAGGGTGTTCCTTTTGCTCGCGACTATGGCGGTTATCTGGTTAACCGTTCTTTCGGGGGAGCTCAGGTTTCCCGGACGTTTTATGCAAAGGGTCAGACGGGTCAGCAGCTCCTTCTGGGAGCCTTCAGCGCCTTGATGCGACAGGTAAAATTGGGCTCGGTGGAAATCTTCCCCAGAACCGAAATGCACGATCTAGTGATCATTGACGGCAAAGCCCGCGGAATCATCACCCGCGATCTTATTACCGGTAAAATCGAAAGACATTTTGCGCATGCTGTGGTCCTTGCCACAGGTGGTTACGGCAACACCTACTATCTCTCCACAATGGCGATGGGAGCCAATGTCAGTGCTGCCTGGATGAGCTACAAGCGTGGCGCGTATTTTGGAAACCCCTGCTTTGTTCAAATTCACCCTACCTGCATCCCGGTTCATGGGGATAACCAGTCAAAGCTTACCCTCATGAGCGAGAGTCTTCGAAACGACGGAAGGATCTGGGTTCCCAAAAACCTCGAGGATGCTAAAAAAGTCCAGAAAGGCGAGCTCAAAGCAATCGACATTCCCGAGGAAAACCGCGATTACTATCTCGAAAGAAGGTATCCTGCCTTTGGAAACCTCGTGCCCAGAGATGTTGCCTCTCGTGCCGCCAAAGAACGCTGCGACGAGGGTCATGGGGTAGGAAGTACCGGACTTGCTGTTTATCTCGATTTTAAAGATGCGATTAAACGTCAGGGGCAGAAAGCTATCGAGGAGAAATACGGTAACCTGTTTCAGATGTATGAAAAAATCGTGGATCAGAATCCTTATACATCCCCCATGATGATTTACCCTGCAATACATTATGCCATGGGAGGTCTTTGGGTCGATTATGAACTTCAGACTACTATTCCAGGCTTGTTTGCAATTGGGGAAGCGAACTTCTCCGATCACGGCGCAAACCGTCTGGGTGCGTCTGCTCTGATGCAGGGATTGGCTGATGGCTATTTCGTGCTGCCTTATACCATTCAGAACTATCTGGCTTCGGATATCCGCACAGCAAAAATCCCGACCAACACCCCCGAGTTTGATGAGGCTGAGAAAAATGTTCGGGCCAAAATGGAAGGCCTGCTTAAGATTCAGGGCAAAACCACTGTAGATACCTTCCATAAAAGGTTGGGAAAAATTATGTGGGATCACGTTGGAATGGCTCGAAACAAGGAAGGATTACAAAAAGCTATTGACCAGATCAAAGCACTTCGCCTAGAATTCTGGACCGATGTTAAAGTGCCCGGGAAGCTTGATGAGATGAACACCGAGTTGGAAAAAGCTACCCGCGTTGCCGACTTCCTTGAAATGGGCGAACTCATGGCCCGCGATGCCTTACAGAGGGAAGAATCCTGCGGTGGTCATTTCAGGGAAGAATACCAAACCCCGGAGGGCGAGGCATTGCGCGATGACGAGAACTGCACTTTTGTTTCGGCATGGGAGCATAAAGGAGCCACACAGGAACCCGCACTTCATAAGGAAGACTTGAATTTTGAGTTCATCGAAGTGAAGCAAAGAAATTATAAATAAAGATTTAAAATCAGCATACTATGGATTTTACATTAAAAATCTGGCGACAGAAGAATTCCGGAGAGAAGGGGAAATTTGTGAATTACAAGGTCGGGAATGTCTCTTCCGATAGTTCTTTTCTGGAAATGCTTGATGTTCTGAATGAAGAACTGATTCTCAAAAACGAGGAGCCTGTGGCCTTCGATCACGATTGCAGAGAAGGGATTTGTGGATGCTGCAGTCTTTATATCAACGGCCGTCCGCACGGACCCGATGAGCTAATTACCGTGTGCCAGCTTCACATGAGGAAATTCAAAGACGGCGACAGCATCGTAATCGAACCATGGAGAGCCAGACCATTTCCTGTTATTAAGGATCTGATCGTAGATCGCACCGCTTTCGATAAGATCCTTATGGAAGGAGGATTTGTTTCGGTAAACACCGGGAATGCCCCGGATGCGCATGCGGTCCCTGTACCCAAACAAAATGCCGATCTGGCATTCGACGCAGCCGCCTGTATTGGTTGTGGAGCATGTGTCGCAGCCTGCAAAAACGCTTCGGCAATGCTGTTTGTTTCTGCAAAAGTCTCCCAGTTTGCCTTATTGCCACAGGGAAGGGTGGAGGCAAAAGAAAGAGTCAGGGCAATGGTAGCCAAAATGGATGAGCTGGGATTCGGTAGCTGCTCAAATACCGGTGCCTGCGAGGCCGAGTGCCCTAAAGGTATTTCACTCACCAATATTGCAAGGATAAACAGGGAGTTTATAAAAGCGGGATCGGCCTAGATTTTATTTTCACTACCAGGAGAGAACCTTTCGAAGGTGAGTATGTGATGAACTCCCCAATTTCCCGGCATTTCACGTCACGTCCCCGTCACGTCATCTCGTCGTCACGTCATCACCCTGTCACGTCCCCACGTGGTCACCCCGTCACCTCGTCACCTCGTCAGCCCGTCATCCCATCATCCCTTCAATTTCCCCCACGGTTTTCGGAATGGGTCTGCCTAGCACGCGGCACCCGGTTTGGGTTACCAGAATGTCGTCTTCAATGCGGATTCCGCCAAAATCCCTGTAGGTGTCTACCTTGTTGTAGTTGATGAACTCCTCAAACTTTTTCTCCTTCTTCCACAAATCGATAAGAGCGGGAATAAAATAGATGCCCGGCTCGATGGTAAAGACAAATCCGGGTTTCAGTTTTTTGGCGAGACGCAGGTATGCCGTTCCGAATTGAGTGCTTCGGGTTACGGTTTCATCATATCCGACGAACTTCTCTCCCAGACTTTCCATATCATGAACATCCAGGCCTAGCATGTGTCCCAGCCCATGAGGGAAGAATAAGGCGTGGGCACCTTGTTGAACGGCTTCCTCGGTATCGCCTTTCATTATTCCTATTGCTTTTAGTCCTTCGGTAATGGTTCGTGCTGCTCCCAGATGCAGCTCCCTGTTATAGATTCCCGGTTTGACATTATTAATGCTGTTTACATTCGCCGCCAGCACGATTTCGTAGATCTCTTTTTGTCTTTGGCTAAACCGGCCCCCAACAGGCACTGATCGGGTAATATCGCTTGCGTAATGCAAGGGTGATTCGCATCCGGCATCGGCTACAACAATGCGGCCTTCCTTGAGTAAATTCCCATGGTAATGGTTGTGGAGAGTCTGTCCGTCGATGCTCAAGATAACCGGGAATGAAACCATTCCCCCGTTAGCCAATGCAATACCCTCCATCTGTCCGGCAATCTCCCTTTCCCACGTTCCCGGAACCGCAAGTTTCATCATGCTGGTGTGCATGCGGTAGGCCACATCGATTGCAAATTCGATCTGTGCAATTTCGTCTTCCTCCTTTACCTCCCTGAGTGAAACAACAGCCTTGATAAGCTCCTCGGAGACAAAGCTGCTGACGTGAGGAACCGGTACCTCCAACATCGCCGAAAGAAAAATTCTATGGTCTCCGCGGTAGGGAGGAAGAATTTTTATACTGCGCTTATGCTGAATGGCTTGCTGTAAATCTTTTTTTAGCTCAGACATGGGTTTTGTCTGGTTTATTCCAGCCTTCGCAGCATTCTCCGACATCAGCGGCTGGGTGCCCATCCAGATTATATCGTCAATATCCAGATCGTTTCCATAAAGAGTGTCCTCACCCGTTTCAAGGTCGATAACGGCTGCAAGTCCTGGAAGATCAATGCCAAACAAATACAAGAAGGTGCTGTCCTGCCTGAAACGATAGGTGTTGGAAGCGTAATTCATAGAGCTTTCTTCATTTCCCGGGAAAAAAAGAATTCCACCCTTACAGATTTTTTTCAGCTGCTCACGGCGGTTGGTATAGGTCGATTTGTCAAACATGGCTTAATGGATAGATTAGAACTTGGAATCAATAAAAGAACAATATAGCAGGATTTTGGTGCATATCAAAACGTTTTAGTTTCATGCAACAGTTAAGTAAATCCGTTTAAGTCGGTAGGGAATTTTCACAGCATACTGATGTTTATTAATTTACAGTAAGATAAGTGCGCGAGATCAATAAGAATGAGGGTTGGGAAGCAATCTGAATAAGACCTTTGACTTGTGTTCTCAAACATCTGATTTCAGTGAGCCCTAAATGGTTTTTAGAGGAGAATATCCTGATTTTATGTAACTGCCATTTTTGTAGCTGAAACTTGGTTTGAGCTGTTAATCAATGTTGACAAAGAATTGCTGTGCTTAATGAAAAAAAACGGGAAACAAATCCCATGAAATTTTTTCTGCATAGCCATAGATTTCACGATCAAAGGGTTATATGCCTAAAAGAAAATCAATTTCCTGAATCCCTTTGCATTCCCGAAATCCTTTATTCAATCGACATTGAAAAGAACCATAAAAAAAAATTTGACGAATATTTTAAAAATTTTCCTGCGAATACCCTTGTTTATCAATTCAATTAATTTATATTCGCATGGAAATGATAAGTTATTAACATTTTGTCAACAATTTTGCCAACATGCCTTACAGAAGACTCCCCAACACCGACAGCGCCAGACTTAAAGCTTTGAATACTGCTTTTCAAAAAGGTAAAGACCTTCCTCCTTTTAAATTGGCTTATAGTCAGGGCACTTTTACAAAAGTGCAGTCATTACTTTCCAGTTATGAGCATGCCTTGTCGGAGAACAAAACAGCCTACAATCTTCAAATCGACAAAAACAAGGATTATCACAAGCATAGCCGTAAGGCCAGGCTTTATGTCTCTCATTTCATTCAGGTGATCAACCTGGCCATTGTGCGTGGGGATTTGCCCGTTACTACACGGGCTTATTTTGGCATGGATGAGGATGAAAGAAAACTGCCATCCTTGCAAGTTGATGAAGAGTTGTTGGAATGGGGGCACAAGCTCATTGAAGGGGAAAAGGAAAGACGCAATGCGAACCTTACGCCAATTGCCAACCCGACAATCGCCGTTGTAAAGGTGTTTTTCGATAAATTCGTGGATGTATATAACATGCAGAGTTCCCTTAAGAAACGCTGCCAGCGTGCGCAAAGCGATATTAATGAAAAACGCCAGGCAGTTGATCTGGTAATCCAGCAACTGTGGAATGAAGTTGAGGATACATTTAAAGAGCTCCCGGAGGAATTACGAAGGGAAAAGGCTTCAGAATACGGTATTGTTTATGTCTACCGGAAAAACGAAATGGGCCCCATGAATCTTTTTAAAAATATCAGTCTGGAAATCGGCTAAAAATAACTGTTGAAAAAGCGATCCGAAAGAAGTCGGGACTGAATTTCCTAATTCTTCGGACGAGTCTTTCGATAAAGCAGGCTTAGCAGTCCAAAACCTGCGAATGCCCCGATAAGGGCAAAAACAAAGCCGTTTCCCGGGGTCCCAACTTCCTCAAGATACTTGCCAAAATATCCCCCGTAGTAATAAAAATAGAAAACAACGGCAACCGCGTTGTTTATAAAATGGACCAGAATTGCCAGCCACATAGAGCCGCTCCACAAATACAGGTATCCCAGAATGATTCCCAGGAAAAACCTCGGGAGAAACGACAGAAACTGAAAATGCATTGCGCTGAACAGGAAGGCAGTAACAAAAATCGCCCAATTGGGATTATTGAACCATCGGTCCAGCAACTTTTGTATAACTCCCCTGAAAATAAGCTCTTCACCTATTGCAGGAATTATTGCAATCACAATCAGGTTTACGAAAAGCCCCCCGGCTGCACCCGGTTTTAAAAAGCTTTCCATGATCTCCATCATTTGATCTTCTTTCTCATGGAAAAATGTTTCCAGTCCGCTTAAAAAAGAGGGAAACACAAGATTCATATTGTAATAAGTCAGGAGATTGGTAAATGGCAGGATAACGACGATGAAAGCCACAGCAATCAAGCTGATTAGCCAGCCCGGATGCTTTTTCAGGCCCAAAAAATCTTTCCAGTCGGGCTCGATATACCATGCGGCAAGGCCTGCGGCGAAAATAAACATCCCTGCCGAGGTAAATGCCTGCACATATTTCAAAAACCCAACGATCCTGCTATCGCTGATGGTCTTTAATGAATTCAGCATCTCATCAAACGTAAGGCTAAAGACCAACATCCCGCTCACCATCCCTAGAATCTGGAACAGTAACCATGACCCGATAACGATCAAAAGGGTGAAAACCAATTGTCTTGAGGGATGCGCGTCCTGTAAAAAAGCTTTTTTCATTGTTATAGTGGAATTGAGTCTAAGAAGTAAAGATGGTGAAACAAAGCCGCAAATCAATTAGCTAAAAACTTAGTAATCCAATGTATGCAGGCTTGAGGGTTTCGACTTCCCTGTCTGCATAAGGTTAAAACGAGGACAAAATCCCCAGCTTAAAAATTTTCTAGCGGACTGATCTGTTTTTTAATAATTTTGCACAAAACTAATTAATTTTTCAGGGAATTGAAGATCAGGGACATTGAACTTGGAGATTATCCGCTTTTTCTTGCGCCGATGGAAGATATTACGGACCCGTCCTTTCGTCATATTTGCAAGAAGTACGGTGCAGATGTTATGTATACCGAGTTTATCTCATCGGACGGACTTATCCGCGACGGCAAAAAATCGGTGTTGAAACTCGACATTTTCGATTACGAGCGTCCCATAGGTATTCAGCTTTATGGTCACATAACCGAGGCCATGGTTGAAGCAACCAAAATCGCAGAAAACGCAAACCCCGAGTTGATCGATATTAATTTCGGTTGTCCGGTCAGGAAGATTGCCAACCGGGGTGCCGGTGCGGGAATGCTGCTCAACATTCCCCTGATGCTCGAAATGACCCGTGCCATTGTGCGATCAACTCACCTCCCAGTAACCGTTAAAACCCGTCTGGGCTGGGACGATAATTCGAAAAATATTGTTGAGGTCGCGGAAATGCTCCAGGACACCGGCATAGAGGCGCTCACAATTCATGGCCGCACCCGTAACCAGCTCTATAAGGGAATCTCTGACTGGACGCTTATAGGTGAGGTAAAGAATAACCCGAGGATGAAAATCCCGATTATCGGGAATGGCGATGTCACCTCCCCCGAAATCGCTAAAAAAATGTTCGATACCTATGGCGTGGACGGGATTATGATTGGACGGGGAACTGTTGGAAAGCCATGGATATTCAAGCATATCAAGCATTTTATCAACTCGGGGGAGCTGCTGGCGGAACCTCTTCTCGATGAGAAAGTCAATGTGGCTATTGAGCATTTTAACCGAAGTATCGAATGGAAAGGCAATGTTGTTGGCGTTCTTGAAATGCGGCGTCATCTGTCGAATTATTTCAAGGGTTTACCCAATTTCAAGGAAATCCGTATGCGCCTTCTCACCACAAAAGAACCCGCGGTAGTGATCGGGATTCTCGAAGAGATCCGCGAAAAATACAAGGGGGTTGAGTTTGAAGGTGGAGGCGATTATTTTCGGTATTAAGTTGGAAGGGAAACATCCAGAATACCTGTATTGCCAAAAGTGCAAATAGCAGGGGCATTTTGAATTATTTGGCAAAATCCATCCAGGGCAAAACATTTCCGGCAGCCCTTTCCTGAAATTCGGAGCCTGTGTAAACCAGAGTTTTTTGGAGCGTATACTTTTTTGCATGCTCTGAGAAATACTCAAGCCCTTTGAATAGTTCAAACATAATGGTTTGAGTAGCTTTGAATTCTACCAGATCCAGAGTTAATCCTTCCTGCAAAATCAGGTCAATTTCATGTCCGGCCGAATCGCGCCAAAACCACAAATCCTGTGGAATGTTTTTATGATACATCCGTTTAACAAACTCAGCAATCATCATATTCTCGAACAGGCTACCCTTATAGGGATGCGAAAGAATCTGGCTGGGGTTGTTGATTTTCAGCAGATAGCATAGCAGACCCGTGTCGTAAAAATACAATTTGGGAGATTTTACAATCCGTTTACTGAAATTTTCATGAAAGGGCTGAAGCAGAAAAACTACATACGAATTTTCCAGGGCAGATATCCATGATTTCGCGGTGGGTTGCGAAATGCCGCATTCATTTGCCAATGCGCTCAGATTTAGCAACTGTCCGGCTCTGGCTGCACACAAGCCCAGAAACATCTGAAACGAGTGAATGTCTTTTATGGCGATCAGTTCGGTTACATCTCTTTGGATATAGGTCTGGACATAATTCGAATAGAACGTGCGGGATGAAATATCCCTGTCGTATATGGCCGGGTAAAAGCCACGCACCAGATTTTCCAAATAATCTTCCTTTAGCATTCCGGCCGATTGCAATTCCTGGATATCAAAGGGAAAAAGTTTTAATATAGCGACTCTGCCGGCCAGGCTCTGCGTGACACTTTGCATCAGATGAAAATTCTGCGAGCCCGACAAAATAAACTGACCCATTATGCCGCTTTCGTCTACAAGAGTTTGAATGAATGACAGCAAGGAGGGTACCCGCTGAACTTCGTCCAGAATAACCCGGCTGGGATAGGTTTTTAAAAAGCCGTTCGGATCGGTTTCTGCAAAATTGCGATTGTCGGGGTTTTCCAAACTCACATATTGAAAATCGGGAAAGATGCTTTTCAGGAGTGTGGTTTTACCCGATTGACGCGGCCCGGTTAATGCAAGTACTGGATACTTTTTCATTATGCCGCGGATCGAATTTCTTATTTCTCTGTTTACAATCATATCTTGTTATAATTCAGTTACAAAGATATGATATATTTTGAGAATACACAATACCAACTTTGAATTTGCATGGTATCAACTTTGAAATTACATGACTTCAACTTTGAATTTACATGGTCTCAACTTTGAAATTGCAAGAATATTTTGATGCGTTTCCCCAAGAAGGAATTTGACGTTCTTGTTTTTTGGCCAGATCGTCTGTTACACTGCCGGTTTACCGGACTATTTTCGGATTCTCCCCGGATGATCGAGCATAAAATGGAGACCGCAGCTTTCCTTTCGGGCCTGGGCGGATTTAATAACAAGGTATCCCACGTGGATCAGGTTGCGAAGTTCGCAAAGTTCTTTTGAAAGGCTTGACTTTTTGTAGAGCTCTTCGGTTTCCTGGAAAATTATTTCCAAACGACGGGCTGCGCGTTCGAGTCTTAACTCGGAGCGTACAATACCCACATAGTTTGTCATAATCTGCTGGACTTCTTTGTAGTTCTGGGTAATAAGAATCATTTCCTCAGGGTGTGCAGTTCCCTCCTCGTTCCATTCGGGCACTCCCTCCTGAATATTGATTTCGCCAATGATGCTCAGGGAGTGCTGGGCTGCCCGCTCGGCATAAACAATCGCTTCGAGCAGGGAATTTGACGCAAGTCGGTTTGCTCCGTGCAGGCCAGTACAGGCTGTTTCTCCCACGGCATAGAGCTTGTTAATCCAACTTTTACCGTTCTTGTCGGTTAAAATACCACCGCACATGAAATGGGCTGCAGGCACCACGGGAATCATTTCGGTAAATACATCAATGCCAATTTTTTTGCACTTTTCGATTATGTATGGGAAGTGCGCCGTAAGTCCGTTTTTGTCGAGGTGGCGACAGTCGAGATAAACAAATTCGTGACCCGTGATCTTCATTTCGTTATCGATAGCCCGTGCAACGATGTCGCGGGGGGCAAGGCTTCCCCGGGGGTCATATTTTTGCATCAGGTCGTTACCGTTCTGGTTCTTGAGAATACCCCCGAAACCGCGCATTGCTTCGGTAATCAGAAAGGAGGGTTTGTCGGTGGGGTTGTATAGGGAGGTGGGATGAAACTGTACAAACTCCATATCCGAAATGATGCCTTTTGCACGGTATACCATAGCCACTCCATCTCCGGTAGCAATATTCGGGTTGGTGGTGGTTTGGTAGAGATTGCCCGCGCCTCCGGTTGCCAGAAGAGTGATTTTGGAAAGAATCTTGATAGTTTTTCCTGTATTCAGGTCAAGCACATAAGCCCCAAAGCATTCGATATCGGTGTTGTAGCGCTTAACAAGTCGTCCCAGATGATGCTGGGTTATGATTTCTACCGCAAAGTGGTTTTCAAGAATTTCGATATTTTTATGATTTCTTGCCCGCTCCGAAAGGGCTCTCTGGATCTCGGCACCGGTCTGGTCTTTGTGATGAAGGATTCTGTGCTCCGAGTGTCCGCCTTCTTTGGCAAGGTCATACTTGCCGGTAGCTTCGCGGTCGAACTGAGTACCCCAGTTTATCAGTGTTTCAATTTGTGCCGGGGCCTCGCTGACAACCATCCGGACAACCTCCTCGTTGTTTAATCCATCTCCTGCAATCAGCGTGTCCTGAACATGCTTCTCGTAATTGTCGGGAGCATAAGTAACGGCAGCAATTCCGCCCTGGGCATAGCTTGTATTGGTTTCCTCCAGTTTGGTTTTAGTAATGATGCAGACCTTACCGTACTCAGCAACTTTAAGGGCAAAGCTTAATCCTCCAAGGCCTGTTCCTATTACTAAAAAATCGACTTGTTTCTCCATTTTGTGAGAGTTTTCGAATATTTTTCACAAATATATTAATTATAAAGAGGTCGCGTCGCAAATAGAACAAAAAGTGTTGGGAGATTGACAGAAGTGACAGTAAGCCAGATCTCCGCTGTAAACATTGGAGGTGACCGCGTAATAGTCGGAATTACCGGACACATCGGGGTGGGGCAGTTAAGACGAATCTGTTGCCCTTTCCCTTTTAAAGAAATAGAAATGGTTGGTAGATGCAAATTTGGATTATTCCTTCAACACTTTAAAAACCTGTGAACCTTTGTTTGTGGTCACCTTTAAGAAGCATACAGCTTGCTGCTTATCACTCAAATCCAATTGAGTATGGCTTTTGTTAACCGTATGGTGTGAAATCAATCTTCCCTGAACATCGAGCAGGTCCATATTCAGAATAATATCATTTTCAACCGAAATATTCAGCAAAGTATGGCTTGGGTTTGGATAGAGTTTAACGTTCGTGGGTTTTATTTCTGCTACGCCGCTGCCAAAGGGGCAATTGATTGGGGATGGCACATTCTTGTGTGTAATAGTACCATCAGCTAAGATACCGCTATTGTTATATCCCCAGACCCAAAGCGAGCCGTCGGTTTTGAGCGCGAAAGAAAATTCTGAACTCAGTGAAACCTGTTTCCAGGAAGTCTCATTTCCGATCTGGGTAAGAGTCCATTTATTTATATTGGTACCATCGCCTAACTGTCCATATTCGTTATCTCCAGCGCCCCATAATGAGCCATCGGCTTTGATGGCCAAAGTGTGATAGCCTCCTGCATCGAGTTTTTCCCAGACGGTTTCACTTCCAACCTGAATGGGTGAGTAACGGGATTCATTTGTATTATCCCCTAGTTGACCCTCATAATTATAGCCCCATGCCCAGAGGGTGCCATTATTTTTTATGGCAAGGGAATACTGAAATCCCCCGGAAATGGAGGCCCAATTGTTTTCTGCACCTATTTGAGTGGGAGTATGCCTGTCTGTTGTTGTGCCATCGCCAAGCTGCCCACTGCCATTATTTCCCCATCCCCATAATGTACCGTTGGTTTTGAGGGCGAGCGAAAAAGAATAACCGGCTGAAATCCCAGCCCAGTCGGTTTCTGTCCCCACCTGTGTGGGCAGGTTTCTGTTTTCAGTTGTGTTGTCGCCCACTTGCCCATTATAGTTTTGGCCCCACGCCCAAATAGTTCCGTTTGTTTTGAGAGCAAATGAGTGTGTTTCCCAAGATGAGATCTGGCTCCAGTCGTTTGCAGTTCCAATCTGAACCGGGATATTGGAATCCGTGTTCGTCCCATTTCCTAATTGGCCGGAATAATTTGAGCCCCAAGCCCAGAGGGTCCCATCTGTTTTAATAGCAAGACTGTGCGCGCGTCCGACTGCAACGATACTCCAGTCATTATCGGTTCCAATTCTTGCAGGCACAAAATTGCTTATTTCTGTACCCTCGCCCAATTGTCCGGCGCTGTTATTTCCCCAGGCCCACAGGGTGCCATTTGTTTTTATTCCCAGGATGTGCATCTGGCCAGCTTCGATTTGTTTCCAACATTGTCCGAAGGAAAAATTCCCATAAAGAAGAAAAACAAATAGTATAAGGCTCATTTTCTTACTGAGATAGCAGGTTTTCATAACTTTTTGGATTTAGGTTTAGTTATTAAGGCCGAAATCACAAATAAAATTAAACCATATTTATTTCATACAGACTACATTTAGTTAAAAAATGATCAGGAATAATTCTTTAGCATAATTCTACTTCGACAGATTGGCTTTTTCGCTGATTTTTCTACCCGTTTTCCTCGCCCTAAAGGGAGAAGACAGGAATATCATCTTGTTGCTGATTTTCTAATCTGTCAAAGTAGAAATAATAGCCTCTTTTAAACTTCGGGATAGGTAGGGAAGTACCTTATATTGTCAATTTGTGCACAGAAAATTGAAAGAAAT
>CAMAZH010000043.1 GCA_945863035.1 Chitinophaga pinensis
GGCAGCGAAGCTGCCAACCAACCTCAACCAACTCATAAAACTCGAAATAGCCTGTCATTCCGAGCAAAGCGAGGAATCTTATATCTTTTACCGGACAAAAGTTATTATTAATAGTGAATAAACTATTTTTATAAAAAATTTCAACTTGAGCAGTTATTGTGACCCTTCCTGTCGATGGCAAAAATGCAGGAAAGGGAGTGTACTGCTAAAGCGGAACAGGATCGGAACATAAATATTTGTATACCAATGAACATCAAACTTTCGCTGTATAATCGCATTGCAACCGGCATCGTTCTCCTATCCGCTATTATTATTGGTTTCTCGGCATATCTCACCGTTCAGATCAAAGATAAGGACCGTTTGACAAGCATCATCTCCGATGACTTTCAGCCTTCCATAACCGATCTCTCCATGCTCACCGACAAGTATATGGAGTCGCAGAACCTGATTGTGTACTGGGGGAATGGCGATAATTCGAGCGATCGGGCCTTCAGGGATAATATGGAAAAACTGTTTCTGTCGGAAATCAATCCGATTCTGGACGACCTTGCGGTCCTTTCGATCAATTGGAGTCCTGAAGATATCGACTTGTTCAAGTCCACAAATGCTCTTATCCGGGATTCCCTTTTTTATTCCTACATCGACCTTGTCAGCCGCTATAGGGTCGAACAGTCTGAAATGAATGCCTACTCCAACATCAGCGAGTTCATTGGGGAACATGAAATTCTTTTTTTGCTTAGCGAGGTGGAGCAGAATATCAGCTACCTGCTCGACAAGCGCAAAATCGAAATGGACAACAACTTCAAACTGATTGAGGAAAGCGCCCTACGGATCAGGAAAACATTGGTAGGATTTACGATTCTTGTGCTGTCGATCATTATTTTCTATTCGGTTTGGATTAGCCTCTTTATCAGAAATTCTGTACGGAAGCTCAACGATAATCTCAAATTGCTTACCCAGGGCATTATCCCCCCTCAAATTGAAAACATCGAAAAAGATGAGATGGGAACCGTGCTGGATCAGATGAACAAATTATTTGCCTATTTGAAGAACCTGACTATCGTTTCACAGAAGATCAATCAAAAGGAATTCAACAATAATTTCAAAGCATTGAGTGAAAAGGATGAGCTGGGGATTGCCCTGATTAGTCTGCAGAACAACCTGAAACTTGCCAGCGAGGAAGAGCTGCGTCGAAAAAAGGAGGACAATGAACGAAGCTGGACGGCCGATGGGATTGCCAGAATTAACGATATACTCAGGATTTCCAGCGACCTGCTCGAAGACCTGGCATACAGTCTTATTAAGGAGATTGCTACATTTACCTCCTCGCAGGTTGGGGCGCTTTACATCCTGAACGTCAATGAGGAAGGGGAGGAGCGTGCCGAAATGATTGCCGCGTATGCCTACGACCGGCAAAAGTTTATCAATAAGAAAATTGCAGTTGGTGAAGGACTTGTAGGCCGCTGCGTGCAGGAAAATGAAACCATTTACCTGTCCGATCTCCCCAAGAATTATCTCTCTGTAAAATCCGGGCTGGGTGAAAGTGTCCCCGTCAGCATCCTGATCGTGCCCCTCCATCTGAACGATAATGTATACGGGGTAATAGAATTGGCATCCTTCTCGCTCATCGAGCCCTACAAGATCAAATTTACAGAAACCATCGGGGAAAGCATTGCCACCTCAATTTCCAAGTTCAAAGTTAACCTGCAGACTTCTCATCTGCTTGAGCAAACCCGCCAGCAGGCCGAAGAGAAGCAATCCAAGGAAGAAGAGATGCGACAGAATATGGAAGAACTCCGCTCTACCCAGGAACTGTCCGCTGCCCGGGAACTTGAGCTCCGGAAGGAAATAGAGCTCCTGAAAACAAAAATCACCCGGATCTGAGTGGATTTGTGACAAATTGACACATTAATTCTTTTGTCCCCGGCTCTGAATCGTCGGGCTTTTTGTCCTGACTCACAGGCGTATTAGAGAAAAAATGGCGTAAAACCAATCGGCATATTGTCCTGCAATACTCATTCAATCATGACGTTATGGCATTTCGTGCAAGTGTATTCCCCCTTGGTATATGATTTGATTTAGGGTAAACGTAAAAATTAATGTTTAACTAAATATAGGAGGACAAAAAAATGTTACCAGCAAATCGCAGAGCAACTTGGTTACCAAATGTATTAGACGACATATTCGGTAACGATTGGTGGAGTGAGAGCCTGAACAGCGCTCTGACCTCCACAAGACCGGCAGTGAACATTGCCGAGACGGAACAGGAATACCGCGTGGAGCTTGCCGCACCGGGTCTTGAGAAGAAGGATTTCAAAATCGACCTTCACAAGAACGTTCTTACGATCTCTTCAGAGAAGGAAGTGGTGAATGAGGAAAGCAAGGAAAACTTTATGAGAAGAGAATTCAGCTACAATTCCTTTAAACGCTCGTTTACTTTACCCGAAACTGTTAATGCAGAGAAGATCAGGGCGGAGCAGAGCAATGGAATCCTAACGGTTCATATTCCAAAGAAGCCTGAAGCTGTTGAAAAGGGCCCACGCCAGATTAGTATTTCATAACTGGGCTTACCTGTTAAAAACCTCGCGCCCCACCCTGGAACTTTCGGGGTGGGGCGCTTTTTCTATCCGGTTAAAGGAGAGCTTAAAGGAATTGGTAAAGGGTTAAGGGATAAAGTCTCTGGGGCTAATCCACAATAAGTTTGTATCCCTTGCCATGCACATTGATAATCTGCACCGATGGGTCCTCTTTCAGGTATTTGCGTAGTTTGGTGATATAAACATCCATGCTGCGGGCGTTGAAATAGTTGTCGTCGAACCAAATTGCCTTTAGCGCAAAATTTCTCTCAAGGATCCTGTTTTTGTTGTTGCAGAGAAGTTTCAGCAATTCGGTTTCCTTGGTTGTGAGATTCACAAGCTTGTCGCCAAGAATCAGGGTTTGCTTCTGGGAGTCGAATTCGTATTTGCCGATATTCTTACAGTTGTTTATTCCTTCCCCACTGCCTTTGGTTCTTCTTAAGATGGCTTCAATCCTGAATATCAATTCTTCCATGCTAAAGGGCTTTGTAATATAATCGTCGGCTCCGCGAGTGAATCCCTCAAGAACATCTTCCTTCATCGATTTGGCGGTAAGGAAAATGACAGGCATCTCCGAATCCACCATCCTGATTTCGGATGCCAGAGTAAATCCATCTTTCAGAGGCATCATTACATCCAGGATACATAGGTCGTAATGGTTTTTTTCGAAAGCGCGAAAAGCCTTTTCGCCATCTTTAACCCAGTCGGCTTCATAGTTTCTTGCTTTCAGGTATTCCTGGAGCAGCGAGCCCAGATTTTCATCATCCTCGGCCAGTAAAAGCCGTACCTTAATATTTTGTCCTGTGTTGCTCATGATGTTGGGTCGATTAGGGGTAAGTATACTTCAAACCTGCTTCCTGAGCCAGGCTCACTGGTAATGGAAATGCTTCCGTGATGAATTTCCGCAATCATTTTCACGTAACTGAGACCGAGCCCAAATCCCTTTACATTATGAATGTTTCCTGTGGGCACGCGATAAAATTTCTCAAAAATCCGCTTCTGGTTTTCCTTGGAAATCCCGATGCCTTTATCTTCCACGCACAACACAACATACGATTTGTCGTTACGGGTGCTCACAGTTATTTCCGGTGTCTCGCGGCAATATTTCATGGCGTTGTCGAGCAGGTTGGAAACCAGGTTGGTGAAATGGATTTCGTCGATTCTCACGTGGGAGGAGGAGGCTTCGGGGCGGTAATCAAGAATCCCGTTTTTCTTTTTCACCTGCAGGCTGAAATTGGTTACCACCGCTTCAACCAACTCGTGGAGGTTCATGTTTTTTTGCTTCAGCACAATCTTGCCCCTGTCGAAAACCGCCATTTGAAGAACTTTTTCAACCTGGTATCCTAATCGCTTGCTCTCGGCATCGATGATCCTGGAGATGTGGGCAATATTCTTGTTCTCTATGGGGATGCCCGGATCGCTCAGCATTTGCGAGGCAAGCGAAATGGTCGAAATCGGGGTCTTCAACTCATGCGTCATATTATTCACAAAGTCATTTTTGATCTCGGAAAGCTTTTTCTGGCGGAAGATCACAAAAAGGGTTATGCTGAAAATCGAGACGATAATCAGGGTGAGAATAATCGACGAGACTCCCATGAAACCTATGGATCGGATCATGAAGTTCTTCTGGTTCGGGAAATAAAGGCTTATGAAATTCGGGCGCATAAACACGTCCTCCGGAAAGAGGCGGGCAGAATAGATCGGGGTCTCTTTCGAGGGATTAAACGACTTCGATTTAAAGGCGATATTCCGGTCAGGCCTGACAACCGCGTATTCAAAGTGGAGATTGATACCTCTTTGGATGAATTCGTTGGTGAGGATTTTCTCCAGATTTTTCGGGTCGATCCGCTCTTCGATATGGATGCGGGGCCTGAGCATCTCCGAAACAACTTTTTCCACGAGCACCTGTTTGGTTTGGGCATTGTTCTTCAGATTGTTTGCCGCCACTTCCACCGCCTCATCCCCCGAGTAATACTCGTCACGATAGGAATCAAGGAAAGACTGGGATTCGGGAAGAACAATCTGTGTGCTGTCGTAACGCAGCCTGTAGGGTTTGTTTGTTCTCGGGGGAGTTGTACCATATACGGTAAGGTTCTGGCTGAAGCTCATCTGTGAACCGTTGCTCATGGCATTGGCATCGTAACGAAAATTGATGCTGCCCCCGGTCTGACTGGAATCCGTATTCCAGTCGGGACTCATCTGATCAATAATGTGCAGAAGGGTTTCCCTTTTCTCCAGGGCAAGGCTAAGCTCGTCGAGGGTGCTGTTAACAATCTGGGAAAACTGTTTTTCTTTTATGTTGATGGCAATATTGATCCAATACGCCTGAACCAGGATGAGAATAATCATCCCGATTGCCATAAACCCCGCCAGCAGCCATAAAAGTTTTTTGCTCATAACTTTACAAAGATACATTCATATTGACACGCCGGATTCATGTTTAACAATCTTTAACATTCCTTGGATTCTGTTAACTAAAGTTTGCCGTACATTTGTGACATCAGAATGCAAACAGGTTCGGGTGTGGTTTCAAAGGCTCATCCCCCGAGAAAGAAAATGTGGATGAAGGGGCACTACAAGAAAAGGATTTGATGCAATTCGGAAATAATTGGCAGGGATTATTCAGGAAAACTTTTCATAGATCAGCGTTTAGGTAGCGTGAAGCCGTTATGCTTAGTGATAAGCATGGCGGCTTTTTCTTTTTGGCCTGTTTCAAATGCGGGATGTGTTAAAAACATTATATTTGAATAAGAATGTAACAGACCCATCATCTGATGTTTGAAAAGTATTACCAAACACTTGGCATTCCTACCGATGCCGACGAAAAAACTCTCAAGAAGGCTTTCAGGAAACTCGCCCTGAAATCCCATCCCGACGTTAACAATTCTCCCGATGCCAGTGAGCGTTTTCATGAGCTTTGCGAAGCCTATGAAGTAGCCTTGCGTCATATTCAAAATCAGACTACTTTCCACACCAACCGGCAGTACCAAACGGAGGAAACCGACTATTCCTACGAGGATGTGATCCGTGAGGCCCGAGAGGCAGCGTACAAAAGGGCTAAGATGAAGTACGAAAAGATGAAGGCCGAGCAGGAACTTTTCGAGCAGAGCGGTTGGAGGGATGTGGTGCTGCTTTTTAACTATGCTGGTAGAATACTTTCGCTTCCACTGGCTCTTTTTTTTATCGCCCTTCCCATTGTTATTGGTATAAAGGAAGGGATAGGTTTGTTTTTCGGGCTATTGTTTTTCTGGGTTTTCGGGGGATACCTCCTGGTTCAGATGTACATCTCGCGAAAAAAATGGTTTCGGCAGGGAAAACTCAGGTGGACACCCAGGGATTTTTTTAAGCTGTTTGATTTTTCACCCCTCACCGATAATTCTCAGGCCGATTGTTACTATTGCGATGGGAAAAAGGCCAATTCAAATCCTCACAAGCTGTCATTTCACAAAATCCGTGAGGTTAAGCTGCAGAACAATGGAGTTTATCAGCACTATGTGGGATATAAACGGAAGTTTAAAGATGTGATTATACCCAGAAGTGTCAAGGCGCAAAAGGTACATTTTGCGGAATCGCTGATTAAAATTTCCAGCCTTGTCGGAAGTTTGATATTTGTGCCATTCCCGGATTTCATCTGGAGGTTTTGTTTTGGGCTTTTCCTCGGGGCCTTTTTATCGGGCTTACTGTTGTTTCTTATGCGCACCCGCTCCAAAGTTTCCTTTTTGCTGAATTATTTTCTCCTGATCAAGATCAGCGTTTGGATGGCTTTTATTATCTCACAGTCGACCCTGCATCCCGGGTTTATTCTCGAAAGTTCGATTTACACCCCGTTCTATCTCATGGTTTTGTTTATTTTCGGGGATATGGTTCTGGATCTCTTGCTGAAAATATTTCCTTTTTACCACAAGCTCTACCAACCAATGTTTTCGCAAGGTCCTTTGATCGACAAGCTGTATAAAGAGGGTTATCAGAACTATCTCGACATCCCGGTATGGTCAACGGTTTACCCGCTGTTCACCTGGCTGTTTTAACAGATCGTTCCGGATATCAGAAAACCAGGTTTTCGCGGTTTTTCAGGGTTGAGGGATCGATTTTGAAAACTCCCTGAACGCTCTCCACTTTTTTAAGCCGGTTTTGGAAGCCGTTGGAGAAGGCCTCGGTAAATTCACCCTGTATCATGATCAGGTAATCGATATTCTTCAGCTCTTCCAGTAATACTGCCTGTTCGGATTTGTTGGAAAGGAGGTAATACATATAAAAGGTGTCCTCGTCATCGTAGGAGTATAGAGCGAACTCATGCTCCTGTCCGGTTTTCTTAGAGATAATCCTGTGGTTTTCGCCCCGCTCAAAATTCAGGCTGAAGTCCTGATTGATCTTCCAAACCAGCCGGTAATCGTTCTCGTGGGAGGAAAGCCCAAAGAGAAGGAAGTCGAATTTCTCCTTATACTCAAGTTTATGTCGACGGATGGTCAAGGCTTATGGATTTAATGTTGTGAAGTTAGGTCAATGGCTTATGCTTTCCAAAAAAATGTCATGTGCAATATGCTTTCCAAGGGGCTCCTACCTTGACATGTTTTCTCTAGTTCCATTTAAAAGGGCTTCCAGCCCAATTTTGGCGGCCTTCTGTTCGGAATCTTTCTTGGAGTTTCCCACTCCGCGGCCCACGACTTCCGCCGCAATTTTTACATGGGTAATAAACAAGGGCAGATGGGTATGAGTCTTGATCTCTTCACGGCTCTCAAAAACAATTTCCTGCTTATGCTTCTGTGCCCATTCAATGAGTTGACTTTTATAGTCGGTGTCGGTTTGGAGAAGCCGTTCCAGATTGACATATCTTTTTATGATTTGGCTTATGAAGAGGCTTGTGCGATGGTATCCTTTATCGATGTAAACCGCTCCGACCAAGGCTTCGAAAGCATTGCCGTATACGTGTTTGGAGACGTTTACAGGATTGGTTTGGGCCACCATCAACTTGTCGATACCAAGCCTTAGGGCCAGTAGATTGAGGTGCTTACGCTTGACCATCTTCGATCTCATTTTTGTAAGAAACCCCTCATCTTTACCGGGATAATGACGAAACAGATAGTCGGCAGCGATAGCTGCCAGGATTGCATCACCAAGATATTCGAGACGTTCGTTGTTTATTATGGTTCCATCCGGAAGCACGAGGGATGCCGATTTGTGAATAAAGGCCATCTCATAAAGCTTCATATGGGTAGGTTTGAAGCCTAGTATTTTATATAGACATGAAGCAAGCTTCCTGTTGCGATTGAATGGGAAAGCGAGGTAGGATCTTATTGAGGCAAGCACAAGTGTTTAACTTAGCTTTTTAAAGATTGTCGATGTGTTATGTCCACCAAACCCGAAAGTATTGTTGAGCGCATAATTAACAACACGCTTTTGCGCGGTGTTTGGAGTCAGATTGAGTTTCGGGTCGATCTGAGGGTCTAGTGTAACCAAATTAATGGTTGGGGGAATGATATCATACTTGGTTGCAAGAATTGAGGCAATCGCTTCAACAGCGCCGGCAGCACCCAACAGATGGCCAGTCATTGATTTTGTTGCGCTGATATTCACCTTGTAGGCATGATCACCAAATATCGATTTGATTGCAATTGTTTCTGAGATGTCTCCCAGCGGGGTAGCTGTTCCGTGAACATTGATGTAGTCAATGTCTTCGGGTTTGAGGTTCGCGTCGCTAAGGGCTCTCTGCATCACCAGTCGTGCTCCGAGTCCCTCGGGATGGGGAGCTGTGAGGTGATGAGCATCGGCCGACAATCCCCCGCCAACCAGCTCGGCGTAGATTTTGGCACCTCTGGCCTTAGCATGCTCGTATTCTTCAAGAATAATAGCACCGGCTCCTTCTCCCATAACGAAACCGTCGCGGCTTGCGTCGAAGGGACGGGAAGCCGTTTTGTAATTCTCGTTATTGGCAGAAATAGCCTGCATGCTGTTAAACCCACCCATTCCAGCCTCATTAATGGCTGCTTCTGAACCGCCGGAAACAAACATGATTGCTTTTCCCAAACGAATCAGATTCAATGAGTCAATAAGTGCATTGTTTGATGAAGCACAGGCCGATACCGTTCCGTAGTTTGGTCCGCGAAAACCGTATTTCATGGAGATGTGTCCTGCTGCAATATCCGAAATCATCTTTGGAATAAAGAAAGGGCTGAACCTCGGGGAACCATCCCCATTGGCATAGCTTCTCATCTCCTCCATGAAGGTTTCGATACCGCCAATCCCGGAGGCCCAAATAACACCAACATTATCAGTGTCGATCTTTGATAGGTCAATCCCGGAATCAACAATTGCCTGATCCGCCGCTACAATAGCAAACTGCGCGTAGGGATCAAGTTTTCGCATCTCTTTCCTGTCGAAAAACAGCGATGGATCAAAATTTTTGACCTCGCAGGCAAATTTTGTTTTAAACTTTTCGGTATTAAAACGGGTAATAGGAGCTGCACCGCTGACGCCTGCAACCAGATTGTTCCAGTATTCCTCAACTGAATTTCCCAGTGGGGTCAATGCGCCAAGTCCTGTTACTACTACCCGTTTTAATTCCATACTAATAAAAGTTTATATGCGAATAATTATTTCGCGTTTGCCTCAATGTATTTGATTGCCTCACCAACTGTGCCAATATTCTCAGCTTGATCATCAGGGATTCCAATATTGAATTCCTTCTCAAACTCCATGATCAATTCAACAGTGTCAAGAGAATCAGCACCCAAATCGTTCGTGAAGCTTGCTTCGGGGGTAACTTCGTTCTCATCAACACCTAATTTGTCAACGATGATAGCTTTAACTCTTGATGCAATATCAGACATAGCTGTAAAATTTAATTAATAATATGTTTATTTTTGAAGTTGCAAAGAAATGCAATAATCAATTAAAAACAAACAAATCTGGTATTAAAATGATAGAAATATTTACTTCTCAGGCCAAAATAATCCAAAGAATTGATATTTAATCCCTTGTCCAGTCGAAAAAATCCAAAGAAAAAGCATATTATAACTAAATGAAAAAGAAACATATAGCAATCTTTGCCTCAGGGTCGGGATCCAATGCTGAGAACATCAGTCGATTTTTTGCCAACCATCCCCTTGCGGAGGTTTGCCTCATCCTTACCAACAAGCCTGATGCTGCTGTGGTTCAGCGTGCCCAAAACCTCGGAATCCCTTGCAGAATCTTCAACAGAGAAGAATTTTACAACTCCGGAGCAGTCCTCGACGACTTAAAGCGGTTTGAGGTCGATTTCATTGTTCTGGCGGGATTTTTATGGCTCATACCCTCAAACCTTCTCGTTGCTTACCCCAAACGCATCATAAATATCCACCCAGCCCTCCTCCCGAAATATGGGGGCAAGGGTATGTACGGTGCACGTGTTCACCAGTCGGTTGTTGAAAACAAAGAAAAGGAATCGGGCATCACAATCCATTTCGTGAATGAGGAATACGATGCCGGGGATATAATCTTTCAGGCCCGTTGCAGTGTTGAGGCCGGAGACGATGCCGATTGCCTGGCCCAAAAAGTGCATGAGCTTGAGTACAGGCACTTCCCTGAAGTTATAGCGTCGGTTGTGGCTAAGGAATAGATTGCCTTTTAAAACCTCATCACTTCTTCCAATACAGAGCTTTTTACCCGGGCAAAACTTTCAAGGTTTGCTTCTTTGACCGGCTCCACAGGTGGGGCTTCCACCTTCAGCGGATCTACCGGACTCCCGTTTTTGTAAAACCGGAAATCCAGATGGGGGCCCGTGGAAAGGCCTGAACTGCCAACATAACCTATTACATCACCCTGTTTTACATACACTCCCTGCTTGATTCCGCTGCCATATTTGCTCAGGTGAAGATAAGCTGTCGAATATACCGAGTTGTGCTTGATTTTTACCATGTTCCCGGCTCCCCCGTTATAACCGGTCTGAGTAACTACCCCGTCACCGATGGAGTATACGGCTGTGCCTACAGGGGCTGCATAGTCGACCCCGTGGTGCGGACGTCTGATTTTCAACACAGGGTGAAGCCTCGAGTTGGAAAACCTGCTGCTGATTCGCGAAAACTTCAGGGGGGCCTTCAGAAACGCCTTGCGGAGGCTCTGTCCCTCGTCGTCGAAAAAGCTGACCACACTGTCCTGCATAAACGGAATAGCCCAGAAATCCTTGTTCATATGCCTGAACCATGCTCCATATATTGTACCGATACCTATAGAAACAGAATCGACAAAATATTCGTCATACACCACCCGCATGCTGTCGCCTTCCTGCAAGCCAAAGAAGTCGATGCTCCAGGCATAAATCTCCGAAAGCTCATTGGCCATCATCGGATTGGCGCCATGGTCAACAAAGGTATTCCAGAGTGAGGACTCGATGCTTCCGGCAAAAGTGTTTTTCAGGGTGTCGATCGACTTTGCCCCGTTCCATACCTCTATGCTGTCGCTCAGGCTTATTACCAGATAGTTTACCGGATCGCGCTCGTAAACAAAGTATTTCAGCTTTGGGATACTGTCGAAGGTGCTGAAAGTAACGAACTTGTTTCCCGCTTTGAATTTCCTGACGTCGAAAACAGGCTTTGTTTTTTCCATCATGTGGTTAATCTCTTGGATTGAGACGCCGAGGTTGCTCAACAAACCGGCCAGCACCTGATTGGAACGCACCACACCTCCCCCGATAGAAAAAGAATCGGCTGGTATACCATATATATATTGTATCTCAGGAACAACTGCCTCATCCTCCGGAGGATTGAGTTCCGTCTGGGGAACAGTGCCCGGCATTCCGGAATAGGATCCAACCACAACCACACTCAGAATAACGGTAATCGATATAATAATCAGTTCAATAAGTGACTTTCGCATGAGTTATTTTCAGACAACGAGGTTAATAATTTTTCCTTTCACAATAATGATTTTTCTGGGTGGCTTTCCTTCCAGCCACTTTGTGGTAATCTCATGCGCGAGCACCTGCTTCTCGATTTCAGCGTTATCCATGTCGAGGGGGAGGAGAATCTTGAGGCGCATTTTTCCGTTTATGGAGACCGGGTACTCAAACTCGTTTTCAATCAGATATTCCTCGTTGGCAGCCGGAAGGGAGGCGTCGAAGATGCTTCCGGTATGCCCCATGGTTTGCCAAAGCTCTTCGGCAATGTGGGGCGCAAAAGGAGCCAGAAGGATCAGCAGGGGCTCGAGGATTTCTCGTTTGTTGCATTTTAGCTCGTTCAGGCTGTTCAGACAGATCATAAACTCAGAAACGGAAGTGTTGAAAGAAAATTTCTCAATGTCGGAGCTAATTTTTTTCAAGGTCCGGTGAAGCACTTTCAGTTCCTCTTTCGAGGGATTTTCGGCGTTGAGCTTAAGTGATCCGTCTTCATTGACATACATTTTCCAGAACTTCCTCAGGAATTTGGAAACGCCATCGATTCCGTTGGTATCCCAGGGTTTGGATTGTTCCAGCGGGCCCAGGAACATCTCATACATACGCAGGGTGTCGGCCCCATAGGTTTCGATGATGTCGTCGGGGTTTACCACATTGTACATCGATTTCGACATTTTCTCCACCGCCCATCCGCAGATATATTTCCCGTCTTCGAGAATGAATTCGGCCGATTTGTAATCGGGGTTCCATTTCTTGAAAGCTTCCAGGTCGAGGATATCGTTGTGCACAATGTTCACATCCACATGAAGTTCGGTAACCTCATAGTTATTTTTCAGGTTGAGGGATACGAACTTGTTGCTGTTTTTTATGCGGTACACAAAATTCGAGCGACCCTGAATCATTCCCTGGTTCACAAGTTTTTTGAAAGCCTCGTCCTTGCAAACTTTTCCGAGGTCGAACAGGAATTTGTTCCAGAAACGGCTATAAATGAGGTGTCCGGTGGCGTGTTCAATTCCCCCGATATAAAGATCCACGTCCTGCCAGTATTCGTTGGCTTCGCGCGAAACGAGTTCGTTGTTGTTTCTTGGGTCCATGTACCTGAGGTAATAAGCCGACGATCCGGCAAACCCGGGCATGGTGCTCATTTCAAGCTTGTAGCCTTCTTTGTTTTCCCATTTTTCGGCTCTTCCCAATGGGGGATCGCCATCTTCCGTGGGTTTGAAAGCATCGATTTCAGGAAGCTCCAGCGGAAGCTCATCCAGGCTGAGGGTATAGGGCAGCCCGTTTTTGTAATAGATAGGGAAGGGTTCGCCCCAGTAGCGCTGACGGCTGAAGATAGCGTCGCGAAGGCGGTAGTTCACCTTTCTTTGTCCGATGCCTTTCTTTTCGATCTCGGAAAGCATCTTTTTTATCGCTTCGGGAACTCTCATACCGTTGATGGGTTCCGAGTTTATCACGATACCGTCTTTGGCCTCGAAAGCGGACTGGGAAATATCTCCCCCGGAAATAACCTCACGTATGGGCAGGTTGAAGTGTTTCGCAAAGGCATAATCGCGTTCGTCGTGCGCAGGAACAGCCATAATAGCGCCGGTTCCATAGCTTATAAGCACATATTCGGAGATCCAGACCGGCAGTTTTTCGCCGGTAAAAGGGTGAATGGCATAAGACCCGGTAAAAGCGCCGGTGATCTTTTTGGCCTCGGTCATCCTTTCGCGCTCGGAGCGCTTTTTCGTGTAGGCGATATACTCCTCCACCTCTTTTTTGCGGTCGGGGGTGGTAAGAACAGCCGCAAGCTCGCTCTCGGGGGCAATAACCATGAAGGTTACCCCGAAAAGCGTATCGGGCCGGGTGGTGAAAATCTCCATTTTGGTGGCGGAGTTCTCCAGGTCGAAGAACATCTCTGCTCCTTCCGAACGGCCAATCCAGTTGCGCTGGATTTCTTTGAGCGATTCGGACCAATCGATATTGTCGAGTCCGTTCAGCAGCCGCTCGGCATATGCAGTGACCCGGAGCAGCCACTGTTGCATTTTCTTTTGCTCAACGGGATGTCCGCCGCGTACCGACACTCCCTCTTTAACCTCATCGTTTGCAAGCACCGTGCCCAGGGCAGGACACCAGTTCACGAGGGTCTCTGCGCGGTAGGCCAGGCGGTAATTCAAAAGGGTTTCCTGTTTTGTGTTTTCTTCCCAGGCGTTCCACTCCCCCGGGGAAAAACTGATTTTCTGAGTACAGGCAGCATCCAATCCTTCTGTGCCATGCTTGGCGAAATGGTTCTCGAGGGAGGTAACCGTCTCAGCCTTGTTTGTTTTGTTGTTGTAATAATGGTGAAACATCTCCACGAAGGCCCACTGTGTCCATTTGTAATATTCAGGGTCGGAGGTGCGGAACTCCCGCTCCCAATCGTAGGAGAAGCCGATTTTATCCATCTGTTGGCGGTAGCGGCGGATGTTTTGGTCGGTGGTAACTGCAGGGTGCTGTCCGGTTTGTATGGCGTACTGCTCGGCGGGAAGGCCAAAAGCATCGTATCCCATGGGATGCAGGACGTTGAATCCCTTCAGGCGTTTGAAGCGGGTGTAGATATCCGAGGCAATGTACCCGAGCGGGTGTCCGACGTGCAGACCTGCTCCAGAGGGGTAGGGGAACATGTCGAGAACATAGTATTTGGGTTTGGAAGGGTCAACTTTCACCTGGTAGGTGTGGTTCTCTTTCCAGTAGCTCTGCCATTTTTGCTCGATTTCTTTAAAATTGTAATCCATTTGTTGGAATAGGTTATGATTGTTAGACTCATAAGGTGAATAAAAGTTTTCGGATCGTTCGATATTATGGATAATCCCTGCTTTTTCTTCCCGTCTGAAGTTTGTGTCTTTTTCCTGGTTCAGGCTTGTCTTAGTTATTATTCTGTGCGTCTGATTTCATAAATGCGGTAATTTTTCGATCGGTACACCTCATCCAGAAATTCTTCGTTCAGATCGCTCATGCTTACTATGAAATCAATTTTTTTATCCAAGTCGCTTCGAAGCAAGTACGACAGATCCGATTTCACCTTATCCTGCTCAAGTCCGCGCATATGCCAATCGTAAATGCTTTGAGACTGTGAAGGGATGCAGCGGAAAAAATAATAAACGTCGCGTTCCGCCTTTCGCGGGATAGTGATATTGAATAAGGTTTCTTTGCCATTGAGCATGAACGTGTCGCCTTTATCGGAAACGCTCTTGAGGTTGGAGGCAAGCTCATCAACTTCTGCCCACAGGGGTTTGTTGATTTTTTTACTCTCCATCCGGTTATCGATTCTAAGGCCAAGGATAACTACCGAAATGGCTAGGAACAGGCTCATCTGAAGAGAGTAAAATGCTTTTGCACGAACCATGGAGTACTTTGCGGTAACCGTAAGGTAGAGTTTGGGAAGCCAGACATGGCGCAGCATTGCGATGCTTGCCAACTGGAAGAAAAACATTGCCAGAGAGCTTCCTCTCCAGGGGTAGAATTTGGCAACATAGCCGTTTTTGTCGAATAGGGCAACAATCAGGAAAAGCAGATTCTGGGCAAGGATAATAATCAAAAAGCTGTTAATCCATTTATATTTCTCAGGGATCTGTTTGCGATAGGTTGTAAGGGCCAAAGCGAAGGCGCCAATGGCTACCAGCACCTTGAGCATGTGGTAATGGTAAAAGTATTCCCAGGTTTTAAAGATCCCGATATGGTGGGGATTCCTGACATAGGCGTAAAGATAGCCGATGTTGACCCCTTTAATGATATTCTCGTTTCCCGACATGAGTCCGAGGTAGATGTATACAACAAAGGGGAGGAGCAGCAATCCTGCGTAGAGCCAGTAGAGGATGAACTTTCTTTGCAGGCCCATGGTAATGAGCAGGTAAATGAAAAGGTAAAGAGTATACCATCCGCCCACCAGCATGTGCCAGTAGATGGAAAAGGCAGCGAAGAGTACTGCGGGCAGAAAGCGTTCTTTAAAGAGGAACCAGATGCTCCAGAAAACAAAAACGTAAGCTATGGTTTTAGTCTCGAATCCCCCGAAAATCCATTCCCCCGCATAGAAATTCTGTTGGGGCACGAAAAATGCAGTGAGCCAGAACACCAGTACAATGTTGTTGATGCGAAGGTTTTTAGCGATGGCTGCGATGGGGAATGCAAGCAGGATGTAACCCAGCAGTCGGCCATAGAATGCCAGGTTTTCGAAGCTCAGGTGCGAAAGGACCCAGCCGAAGATTGCCTGGAAGAGGATGCGCGTCCCGGCAAAGTCGGTAAAGAGCGTTGAATTGGGGATCCATTGGGGATCCATATAGGCTTTTGAAAAGGCGAAATAGATCTCCTCATTGAAATACAGGTGGAACCCAATATAAAAGATGCTCAGCACAACCACAATAAGCCCAACCGGTTCGATCCGGTTAAAGGAGTACAATAGCCTTGAAATGAACCTATTCATTTAAAAATACAGGATTAGGAAAAACATGATTCAAGCGATGTTTTTTGAAGGGGGTAAAGGTATAAAAAAAAATGTGTCGGCTGTGGTTTCGAAAAATCTGTTTTGGGCTTGGAAGGGTTTAGGGAAAGAGAGCGGGTTATTAATTCAAAGTGCAAATGTCAAATGTCATAAATCAAAATGACTTCGTCGGGGCGCAGAAGCTTGAATTTAGAATAATTCTTGTTCAATTGCCACAGATTTAATTGCCACAGATTTAGTTGGCATAGATTTAATTGCCACAGGTATAGTTGCCACAGATTTAATTGTCACAGGTTTAGTTGGCATAGATTTAATTGCCACAGATTATTCAATTGAGGGAGTTTCACAGTTTTTTCGTGACGAGTTGGGGGGTCAGCCTGCTCGAGTCCCACACTCTTGCGCAATCCTGGGTTTTCGTTATCAAATAACAAAAATTTTAATACATTTGCATTTCAAAACCGGCCCTATAGTTCAATGGATAGAATGGAAGATTCCGGTTCTTCTGATCTGGGTTCGAATCCCGGTAGGGTCACTGCCAAATAAACGAAACGCCTTTATCTGTAATGGATGAGGCGTTTTTGGTTTTTATTGCTGGCACATTACTGGCACAATTTGGCCATTTACTCTATCCCAACTCAAGAACCTTCCCAAAAATGGATCAACCATCCTTCCGTTCATGTTGATCAGATCAAATTGATCCAGATGTTTCCCGCTGGAGCGGGACAGGCAATGCCCGGTGTATCCTCTTGAAAACATTTTTGCAGGGATATTTGAATGGGTCCAATTTGTTGGGTTTTATCTATAAGCTTAAGAGGAAACTGGTCTGATTTGTGTTTATTTATTCAACACTTGGACGTTTACCACTTTCTTGTTTAAAAAACTAACATAGCTGCTGGGATTTCTTTATTCAACGACTTTACTTCCCGAAAATATTTTGTAATGAATTCTTTTCTCCATCGTCTGATGAAAAGAAACAGAATATTAATTTAAATCCAAGGTTATGAAAAAGTTTATTTTATCACTTGCTGTCGCGCTTGCGGCAACATGTGTGTATGCACAGAAATCAATCGACGATTTATTCGCGAAATATTCGGAAAAGGATGGGTTCACCACGGTAACTCTTAATGGAAACCTCCTGAAATTTGCCTCTTGTATGGATGATAGCAATGAAAGTTCCCTGCCTGCCAGTCTTACCGAGATCAGAATACTCACTCAGGAGGATCCGCAAATGAAGGTTGAGAACTTTTACGATCTGGTAATTGAGGGTATCGATTTAAGTCGTTACGAGGAGTTTATGAGAGTGAAGGAGTCTGGACAGGATATCACAAAGTTTCTGATACGACAGAAGGGCGACATTATCTCCGAGTTGTTGGTAATAACCGGCGGACCGGGAGGCAATTCGCTTATTTCAATTCAGGGGAACCTTGACATGAAGAGCTTGTCGGAGATTTCCAAAGAAATAGGGATCGAGGACCTTGATAAGATTGAAAAGAAGCCTTAGGGGCGGGGGGATTGAAGACAGTTTTACTGCAAACTATTAATTGCTGACAGATCCGTGAACTATTTAAGGGGATTAAAAGTAGCAGATTTATTATGTCTGGTGTGTAAATCATTAATCCAATCCGGATTCAAATGTTCGAATGAAGCTGGTTAGTTCGATATCTGACAAGTTCATCGTTCCTGTTTTCAAGAATTTCTGAGATAGCTTTTTCATCCAGATGAGCAAAAAGGATGTCACTACAAAGTTTTGAAACTTCATGTAAACAATCTAGATGGATGAGCGGTAAATATTTCATTAATAGATCGATAGTCCACTCAATTCCTTCGCTATAAATAAAGTACCTCCATAAGAGTTTCTCTTTGTACTTATCAATCATAACTGGAGTCCAGTGAATTGCGCTATTATCAGACAATCCGCATTCGATTGAAACGGGTTGAAACCCATCTTCATCCTTTTCACCATAAGGAATTTCGGCACCCCAAAACCAATAGTTTACGTAACGGTCAATCAACTCCTCGGTGAAAGGAATAGATTTGTTTTCGGATAATTCTTTCCAGTCCCATTCCTCTTTGTAGTATTCAATCAATTCCGTTGTCCAGGGTATTCGAATGTTCATGCTTTCCTTAACGGGATTGAAATTCATCAATATTTTCGAAAACTCATCCCTTGAATAAACTTCAGAAATTATTTGCATCTTTTCGAAAGGATTATTTGCATAAAATTTAAAAAGGACGATTCTGGATACCTATAAGTAGCTTTTCCAAATGATTTAAGCGAGCAGGATTCAGATAATCACCAACCACATCGAGTAACTCCCAGGTCCAGGTCACACCCCGATTATACTGCAAATAAAACCAATCCCATTTATCAACATATCTCAATATAAATTCAGGACTCCAGGGAAGATTTCTACAATCACTTAGCCTCGACCAATCCCATTTATCTTCATATTTCAGAATAAGGTTTTCGGTAAATATTTTTTTAGAATTGCAGCTAAGATCAAAAAAAGCGATCCTGTCTTCGTATTTTGCAATAATCTCGTCGGATAGTAATTCGTTTGATCCATTATAGATAAACTCTCTCCACGACAATTCATTTTTAAATTCCTCGAGGAATTGAGAGTTGTAAGCATACTGATTTTCAATTGGTTTAATAAAAGTATTGCCAGGGGAGAGTTTCGACCATACGATTTTATTGCGAAACTTTTTACAGAATTCAAAATCAAATCTAAGGTTATTATTATCCATTACAAGATCCCAATTAAGCAAATCCTGAAATTTTTCAATGAACTCATGAGAGCAGGGAAATTGATAGGATATTGCGTCCAAAAAAATTCCGATGTGTGTATCGATAAATCCCAGTATTTTATCTTTTTCGGTCATGAGTTATCTTTTTTTATTTAGAATGTTCTATCGAGGTATTCGGGTGGATGATACCTTGATATCATATTAGCAGCGTATTTAGTTTGCTTTTCCATTTTGGAAATCCTTCAATAAAATTAGAATCAACACTTTCATGTTCAATCACCCTGAAAACTATATCCTGGGGGCTTTTGCGATAGGCTTTTCTATATGTTTCCCTACCTAAGAGTCTGATAGTATTAATAATACCTTCAATATTTTTGTAATGCTGTTCAATTTCCTGTATGGATATACATTTCAGTTTGAAATGTGGACAAGCCATTGGGATGCTTATATGCTTTGCTGTTTTGTTGAATTATCTTCATGCTATTTTTTTATTAAATTAAGCAATCATTGGCAATAATCAAATCTGATGAAATATATTGTTTCAATCATTGTGCCTAACCAGTGAAAATATAATCTGAACGAGTAAGTTCCATGCAATAAGTTGTTTGCGGAGTTTTATTCAGATAAATCGCCAAATACAAGCTCTGTTATAGTGTCAAATAATGTATATTTATATCAAATATTGATATTATGAAAACCCTTATTTCCTGGATGGCCTACAACAGTGACTTTAAAGATAATAAAGTTGATCCTGAAAACAGCCCCAATTACACAATGCACCTTAAGTTCTGGGAATTCGACAGGCATATTTTACTCTCATCTGCACAGGAAGATGATACGAGGACCAAAATTCTTGAGAATCAACTAAAACTTTCTTTCCCTGAACATAAAACGGAATTGAAATACATGAATATCAGTGATGTTATCAGCATCCCTGAGATTAAGACCAAAATTGAATCATTGCTTGTTTCATTAAAAGATGATTCAATCACCATATTCTTTTCGCCAGGTACATCTGCAATGCAGATTTCATGGTACATCTGTCATACTACGCTGGGTTTGAACAGCAAACTGGTACAGGTTCGACCCGCATCCAAATCAAAAACAGGTGAACCTGAGCTTCTTGAAATTTCTGCTGAGCAATCCGCAGTGCCTGTTACTTCATTGTTTAAAGAGCAAATACTAGAAAGAAAATCTGATAAAATAATACAAACCGGGGATTATTTAATCACAGCAAGTCTCAAAGAAGTTTATAGCAGAGCAGAAAAAATCGCACAGACCGATAAAGTAACCGTTTTAATAAATGGGGAAACCGGAACGGGTAAAGAACATTTGGCTAAATACATCCATGACAATTCTATCCGGAAAGCCAAGCCCTGCATAACAGTAAATTGTTCCGCATTTAACGACGAGCTGCTTGCCTCCCAGCTATTCGGCTATAAAGCCGGGGCCTTCACGGGAGCGGTAAAAGACACAAAGGGCTTGTTTGAAGAGGCTAACGGGGGAACCCTATTCCTGGATGAGATTGCGGATATATCGCCAAAAATGCAGCAAACCCTGCTGCGGGTGCTTCAACAAAAAGAGATTCAACCCTTGCAAGGCAAGCCTGTAAAGGTGGATGTAAGGGTCATTGCAGCAACTAATAGAAATCTTCCCGAGCTTTGTCATGAGGGTAAATTTCGCTGGGATCTTTTTTACCGCCTTGCCATCGCAGAACTTGAACTCCCCTCGCTTCAAAATCGAGGCGAAAAGGAACTGGATGAGATGATTCAATACTTTCTTGTAAAGAAGCGTGAAGAACTGCGGAAAGCCCAGGTTCTGATCTTAAAACCCGATGTCCTCCAGTTTATGCGGCATTACTCCTGGCCTGGAAACATCCGGGAGCTTGAGAATCTGATAGAGACTCTTTATGTTTTTGCAAACGATGAGATAACGCTAAATGACATTCCCACACGGTTTAAAGAAACGAGTGATGGGAAATCCCTTAAATGGAAGGATATCGAAAAAGCCCATATCGAAAAAGTCTTGAAATTGAAGAAGGGTAATCAGAGGCAGGCATGGATAGCACTGGATTACGGATCGATAAACACGCTACGCAATAAAATCAGTGAATATGAAATTGATATAACATAGACCTGACAGGTTTGGTAGCACAGAATAAGGATTGCGAGCGCAATAATGTCATAAATAGTAGGTAGTTGGCCGTTGAACTACTCGTGGTCATCCGGTAAAGGATCACTTCGAGGATTACCTCGAGGAGATAATACATGGAAAAGGTGTCAGGCAAACGTATCTTCCCACCTCTTGCCCGCAACTCAAACTCTTGCTGTCTTCCCGGCAGGAGGAAGTTGGGTTTGTTGCTGCCCCACCCCAAGCTCCCGCATTGCGGGACAGGCAATGCTCCTGGTGGGAGAATCAGCATTAATTCTTGTTTTCGTGTTGGTTGCTGCCCCTCCCCAACCTCCCGCATTGCGGGACAGGCACTCCCCCTGAGTGGGCGGGGCCAGACTACCGCAAGGTTGGAGAAGGTTGAAAGAATTGTGTTTGCTGTTGCTTTGAACTGCCCCACCCCAAGCTCCCGCATTGCGGGACAGGCACTCCCCCTAGTGGGAGGGAGCTTGACTTTCGAGTTTACGGGAGGTATTTGTATTCCGGCAGGAGGAAGTTGCGTTCCGGCAGGCGAGAATTGCGTTCCGGCAGGAGAGATTTTCATTCCGGCAGGAGGAAGTTGCATTCCGGTGGGAGGGATTTTTATTCCGGCAGGAGAGAATCGTATTCCGGCAGGAGGAAGTTGCGTTCCGGCAGGAGGAATTTTCATTCCGGCGGGAGGAAGTTGGGTTCCGGCGGGAGGGATTTTTATTCCGGCGGGAGGGAATCGTATTCCGGCAGGAGGAAGTTGCATTCCGGCGGGAGGAAGTTGCGTTCCGGTGGGAGGGATTTTTATTCCGGCAGGAGGAAGTTGCGTTCCGGCAGGAGGAAGTTGGGTTCCGGCGGGAGGGAGTTGCGTTCCGGCCGGGATTTGGGAGATTCCGCCACATTGCCCTTGCCACAGATTTTGTTGCCACGGATTTTTTAATTGCGTCGTCACCCCGTCACGCCGTCACGCCGTCACCCCGTCACGTCGTCACCTCGTCACCCCGTCACCTCGTCACGACACCACGCTGCCCTTGCCACAGATTCCCATTAAATCTTTTCCGCACTGGCACTTCGACGGTATTTGCATTTTGATATTTGCACTTTGCACTTTGAATTCATTGAATTCCCCTTAAGTCGATTCTGCGCAAACGCTTCGACAGGCTCAGGGCAGTCCACGTGTCACGTCATCACGCCGTCACCCCGTCACGTCATAACGTCATAACGTCATCACTATTTTTTTTACCTTGCAAAACTTTAAACCTCAAATCATGTTTCTAACTAAGTAAAACCAACCCTTCCAAAATGAACACAAAAAAGATAGCGGGTGGAATAAACCGCCGTGAATTTTTGCAGTCAGGTGCAAAGATTGCAGCCTCTGCAATGTTTCTGGGACTTGGGACCTCCAGGATATTTGGAGCTTTTAACTTTTCTCCCCTGGAAAGCCCGATTAAAAACATTATTCTCAATAATGGCATAAAAATGCCTGTTCTTGGATTCGGAACCTTATATCTTAACGGCGCTGTAGGAGAGAGATGCGTAGCCGATGCAATTTCCCTGGGCTACAGGCTGATCGACACCGCAAAAGTTTATAACAATGAGGAAGCCGTTGGGGCCGGCATCCGGCTTAGCGGCATTAAAAGAGAAGAGCTTTTTGTAACCTCAAAGCTCTGGGTGGATGATGCCGGCTATGAAAATGCTAAATTAGCCTTTGAAACTTCCCTGAATAAACTGGGCCTCGATTATCTGGATCTGTACCTGATCCACCGGCCCCGCGGCGATGTAAAAGGTTCATGGAAAGCAATGGAAGAACTTTACAAGGAAGGTAAAATCAGAGCCATCGGTGTAAGCAATTTTGAACCCGAACAGGTTAACGACCTGATTGCAAACAGCACTGTCAGACCAGCTGTTAACCAAATCGAAACGCATGCTTTCTTCCAGCAGGCCAAGTCGCTTGAATTCTTAGGGCTCAATGATGTGCAAATGGAAGCCTGGTCTCCTTTTGCTCAGGGGCGTAACGAACTTTTCACCAATGAAACGCTTGCTGCCATCGGCAAAAAGCACAATAAAACCAATGCCCAGGTGAGCCTGCGCTGGCATTATCAGAGAGGCATCGTTGCTATCCCCAGAAGCTCGCAAAAAGCTCACATGGCAGAAAATCTCGATATCTTCGATTTTGAACTGGATGAAGCCGATATGAAGACTATCGCATCCCTCGATCTGAATATCACTCAGTTTCCCGAGTGGGAATGATAATGGACAGAACGGTTTGGGTACGGTTATATTCCTGATTAGGGCTAAAAGCAAACTTCCGTTTTTTCACGTCTCTTCACACATGACAGCTCACTTCCAACAAGGTGGCCTCAGCTAATAATGTTAATAAATAATATTTTGACTTTCAAATGAAACCTTATTATCGCGTACTTTTACCCGGAAAATGAATCCTAAAACTATTATAAAGTGCTAAACATGATTACGTTTAATGATAAATCTATTATTAGAAAAGAATTTTTTTTGAGTATTATAGGCTTAGCAATGTCAATCGGCCTTGCGCAAGCGCAAAGCGAAAGCTCCGAATATGCTGTTGCAGGAGATACTGCAATTCAGCAAAATGAAGTGACACAAGTCTTGGCCACCAAAGAGCAATCTTCCTCAGGAAATGGCATACAAACGGTTCAAATCCCTGCCGGAAAATTTATAATGGGCAGTCCCGATGCGGAAGTAAACCACAATAAAAATGAAGGCCAATACACGGTAGCGCTCAGTGTCTACAAAATGAGCAAGTATGAAATTACAAATGCCCAGTACGCGAACTTTCTGAATGAATGGAAAATTGGAGCCGACGGTATATTTGAAGCTGGGAATTACCCTAATCAAATTTTGATTTTCCCCAGCACAGGCGATTTTGATTGGGGATTGCATTATGCCAAACGGCAATGGGTTCCGGTAGCCGGTTACGAAAACCACCCGGTTATAAATGTTACCTGGTATGGGGCCATGGAGTTTGCTACTTATGCCGGAGGCCGTTTGCCAACCGGTGCGGAATGGGAGAATGCCTGTCGCGCATATACTGCAACACCATTTAATACCGGCGAATGTTTAAGCAACGAACAAGCCAATTACGATTGGTCTAATCCTTACAATACCTGCATTAACAACAAGACCTACTATCCTGGCAAAACCCAGCCGGTTGGCTCATACCTGCCCAATGCTTTCGGACTGTTTGATATGCATGGAAACGTCTGGGAATGGTGCAGCGATTGGTATGGCCTTTATCCTACAGAAGAGCAAACCAACCCTAGAGGCCCTTCTGAGGGCTTAGGCCGCGAGATTCGGGGCGGCAGTTGGGCAAACCGGGCACAATACTGTCGTTCGGCGATCCGTTACCGCAGTTTCCCCGACGATGGCAACTACTTTTTGGGGTTCAGGATTGTTATGGAGCCTTAGTTTTTTTTGTGACGGGGTGATGACGTGACGGCAGATCAATAGATATTGAGGGATCGGGAATTGGGGGATTTTGACCTATGAACTTTGCTTAAAATCTCAATTTCTCGGTCATAATGCCAAAACGCATAATATTCAGCTGATGGTTGAAATGCATGTTATAATAATCCGACCCATTGTAATATTGCATAAAAAGTCCGATGTCTTCCAGAAGTTTTGGGTGATAGAAAAAGGTGAGACTTAAATTCAGCCTTTTATTTGAGGCGCTTTCCCAATTATTTAATTCGCCAAACATCCATATTGCTTCTCCTTTCAACGAAATATCTGCCGGGCGTTGTTTTCGGTCGATATTTTTATTCGAAAGCTTGAAGATCGAAAATGCATTGTGCCAGCGAACTCTGCTGTATATTCCTTCAAGTTCATCAGCATACCAACCTTGCGGGTGGACTTCCACAGATGACTTGAAAAACTGCGAAGCATTAAGCTGTTTGTTGAAGTTGGTCTTTATAATCCCCAGTTCAAAATAATTGGTGGAAAAATCGCCTGATTCTGTGTTTATTTCGCCATTATCCATGAAGAAATTCGCTTCTTGTCCGTTGGAATGATGAGCAACCCTGCCATAAATACTTGTGTTCTTTGCATAAGCTTTCTCACGCAATAGATAATAAAGCGTGAATTGGGGTATATAACTGGGTGTGCGAACAGGAAAAGACTCCTCCTGAAACATCCGGATGATTATCTGTGGTGTCAGCACCCCCATCAACCGGGAGTTTTTGCTTTGTCGAAGATAAAAGTTGGGGATTAAATTCCCTTCGAACCATAAGGGCTCTATGTTCCCGATATCAGTCGGGAACGTGATATAACTATTCCCCTGGTTAACCTGAGATATAACAGTTATTCCAATTCGTTGGGTAGAGTCGCTCTCCTGTCCTGTGCAGACAAGAGAATGTGTTAGTGTGAATAGAAATAAAGCAATGACGACCTTTTTCATACTATTAAATTAACGATAAACAGCTAATCCAAATCCAAATTCTAAAATATCGTTTAGATGAATCGAAGCGTTTCCAAATTTACTTGCTATATATAATCCTCTACTCCCGGCACGAACGTAAAATGCCGTTCCGGAAGCCGGAGTCGCATTACTTAAAAAACTAGTTTTCACCTCTCCTCCAAGAAATATTCCCGCGTTTCTTCCAGGAGCCCACCAATAATAGCCGGGAGGATAATGTTCGGGTAATTTTAGCCAGTACTCACTGCCAAAGGTATGATGGATGAACCCACCTACATTTAAAGGCATTATTTCAAGGTTTTCGTTGATTTTAAATCGTAATAGTTTTGCGGTTACTTGTAAGCTGACACTGTGCAAATCGTCTGATGTGACATTTTCCGGCACATAACCATAGAAATAGGATACATCCAACTTCTGATTAAAAAAGGTATATCCGACACCCATAGAGACAAACCCGATACCGCCAGCGAATTGGAGTTTCATGTAATCAGGCAAAAACCTTTTATACCTGGTTGAATCGGGATATTGTGATACCTGACTAAATGTATCTGTTCCCTTAACAAGCCATATCAGCAGGATTATCAATATTATTTTAAAATTCCACTGTTTCAACATCAAATTGTTTATTTGAAATTCTTATTATATTGTACTTCCTATGTTCCACTCCAAATACATTGATATAGGGAATGCTATCTGAATTCGGAGTATATATTTCATGATGATGCAAATGTCCGTGCACCGTAAATAAAACATTGCTATATTTTCCCAGAGCGCTATAGAAATCTTCTGTCATTGATGGGTCGAAATCACCCTCAGTAGGCGACACATGAAATATTACAATAGCCTTGGTGAAATATTCACTGGGTTTCAACTGCTCTTCTAACCAGAAAATGTCTGGCACATTTCCGTTGAATTTAAATTCCCGACTATTTGTGTTTAAAAAAATGAATTTTATCTGGTCATAGACAAAACTGAAATCTAATGAACCAAACATATTCTCATAGGCTGTTAGACCATTCCCTACCAAATCGTGGTTTCCAATTACCACGAAATATGGAATATTGAGTTTTAGAAGGAATGAATTTCCCCATTGATATTGTTTGGGTAACCCAAAATCTGCCAGATCACCCACATGAATTACAAAATCAACCGAGTGATTCGTACTCACATCTTTCGCAAATCCGTCAAACTCGTCAAAAAAGCGATGGGTGTCACCGGTAAAAGCAATTTTTATCGTGTCATCAGTATCCGTGGCAGCCAGATTCCCGATATTCCTCTGATTTACATTTCTGTTTTCTTCGGTAAAATCAATTGCATAAGGAGAATAGTCGAACATATTCTCACAAGAAACGACACCAAAAATGCCGACCAGAAATACTAATATAATTACTATTCTCATTGATTTCTGTTACAGGTAGATCATGATAACACTAATCTCTTTGTTGCGATCCAGTAAAAAGGAAGCGTTTTCAAAATTTGGTCTTTTTGACAATTGAATTGTTTTATGATTTGAGAAACCGATCCCTTCTATTGGCAAAAAAAAACCTTTGTCAATTTTTCCATTACTATTTTCATCATGGAGGATGTGCACGGCGTATTCCCCTTTAGGGATATTGTGCATTGTTATTTGAGATGAGTTGTTTGCGATTTCAGCCCTCAGTATTTTGTAATATTTCTTAAAGCTTTCATCAGGGAATGAACCGTCTTTATTGCACAATGCAAATTGCACCATTCCTTTTGAGTTTCGGAGTTTATGAACATCAATTGTTAAAGAGAATGTCGTATCTGCCTGATTATTAAAGGATGAAAACAGAGCCATAAAAAATAGCAAACTGACAATTAATGCAAGCCCTTTCATTTTATGCTCATTTTTCTCTTCCCAAGTCTTTCCTTAATACTATCCACAACATAATAAACCAGTGGAACCAGAAATACCGTAAGGATCAACGATGAAAGCAATCCCCCGATAATAACCCATGCCAATCCGTTTTTCCATTCGCTGGCCGTTCCTTTGCCCAGGGCAATGGGCAGCATCCCTATAGCCATTGCCAAAGTTGTCATTAATATAGGACGCAGCCGCTCTTTACCCGCCAGAAGCAAGGCGTCTTTGAAATAAACACCCTGGGCTTTCAGCTGGTTCGTGAAATCGACAATAAGTATGGCGTTTTTGGTTACAAGCCCCATAAGCATTATCAGTCCAAGCTGAGCAAAAAGAGTCAGATGGTTGAGCGACAGGTTCAATGCCAGGAACGCACCAATGGCTGCCACGGGTATGCCGAACAGGGCCACAAAGGGATAGATGTAACTGTCGTAAAGTGCGATCATGATGAGGTAAATCAGAATAAATGAAATGAGCAGCACAGAACCCAGCGCACCAAAGCTTTCGTTCTGGGTTTTAATGTCGGCCCCCCAGCTGAGTTTAACACCCTCGGGCAAGGGTTTGGTTTTTAAGTAGACAATGACTTCATCCGCTAAGGTTCCTGAGGGCCGGCCAAAGGATTCGGCGGTAAGCGTAACAGAAGCCTGTCGGTCAAGCCGCTCAAGAAGCGAGGGGGAGTTGTCTTGCTGCACCTCAGCAAACTGCGATACTTCAACGGCTGTATTCATGGGGGTGACAATCATAAGATGTCTCACATCCTCAAAGTTTTTCCGGTCAAAATCATCAAGCCATACTCTAACCGGGTATTCTGTGCCGTCTTCGGTTAGCGAAGAGGCGTCGTTTCCCGTAAAAGCGTTTCGCAGGTTCAATCCCACGTAGGCTGTCGTCAGCCCAAGCCTCTGCATTTTGTCTTTGTCGGGAATGACCTTGTATTCGGGTTTCCCTTCTTCAACCGACAGTTTCACATTAT
>CAMAZH010000044.1 GCA_945863035.1 Chitinophaga pinensis
TTGTTTTACCAATACTTAGAGCATCCCTATTGCTCTTTCCAAATCCTCGGGTGTGTCAATGCCAATGCTTTCATGCATGGTGGTTGCAGTCTTAATTCTGTAGCCGTTACTCAGCCATCGGAGTTGTTCGAGCGACTCGGCCAGCTCAGATTCTGAGGGGGTTAGTTTTGTGATCTCACGTAAGACTTCTGTGCGGTAGCCATAAATTCCAATATGCTTGTAGAAATTAAAATCGCCCGGCCAGTCTTCCTTTGCCAATCCTCTTATATAAGGAATAGGTGAGCGGCTGAAAATCAACGCGAAATCGTTTTTGTCCAAAACGACTTTTGGCTTGTTCGGATCAAAAATATCTTCATGAGCACTTATCTTTTTCACAAGCGTGGTGATTTGGGAAGCGGGGTCATTAAAAAGTGCAGCCAGCTGAATTATTTGCTCCGGTTGAATAAAGGGCTCATCACCCTGGATGTTTATAACCACATCAAATCGTAATGAGGTTTCTTTTTCAATGATATCGAGAGCCTCAGCGCATCGATCCGTGCCGCTGGTGTGGGAGGTGGACGTCATAATAACGTTTCCGCCAAAGCGTTTAACTTCATCGAAAATCCGCGTATCGTCTGTGGCTACATATACCCATTGCGTAGCCTTATGGGCTGCTTCATATACCCGTTGGATAATGGTCCTGTCGCCAAGCAAAACCAATGGCTTACCGGGAAAACGTGTTGAAGCGAAACGGGCGGGTATGATTCCGAGGATGTTCATTTGTTGAGTGTTGTTGATGATTAAGTTCTGTTTCTAAAACCAGAGGAATGGGGTAAACAGGTACAAAGGTAACGAGGAATGCGGCAAACAGGCTAGTAGATTGTGTGAAATTTTTCAATAATGTGTTTAAATCTTTGTTTTATAGTTGTTTATGCTTTGGTTCCATGTGGAATTTACTTTTTATCCCACAAATTTTTCCGGAGCAAAATCTATTTATTAACATTCAATAGTAGTAAAAACCCCTGAATTTTGTAATTTTGTCAGACTTTTTGGATAATTTGTCAGTATAGAATTTTGATAAGAGTTAATTTCTAATTTTCAAAATGTAAATGGAGATTCAGTCAACAAAGCAAAGATTTGGGATCATAGGCAACAACGAGTCATTAACCCGGGCAATCAATGTAGCGATGCAGGTTGCCTCAACCGATTTGTCGGTATTGATTTCCGGTGAAAGTGGTACGGGTAAGGAAGTTTTTCCCCAGATCATCCATTCTCTCAGCTCACGCAAGCACGGCAGTTATATCGCTGTGAATTGCGGCGCTATTCCGGAGGGTACCATTGATTCCGAACTTTTTGGCCATGAGAAGGGAGCCTTTACCGGCGCACATGAAGCGCGTAAAGGCTACTTTGAGGTAGCCGATGGGGGAACAATTTTTCTTGACGAGGTTGCCGAGTTGCCCCTGTCGACCCAGGTACGACTGCTGAGGGTCCTCGAAACCGGCGAGTTTATGAAGGTGGGCTCATCAAAGATGATAAAAACCAACGTGCGTGTAATAGCTGCAACCAATGTAGACCTTGCTACAGCCATTGGTCACGGGCGATTCCGCGAGGATTTGTTCTACCGCTTGAATACCGTTCCCATCCTGATTCCAGCCCTAAGGAAAAGGGGTGACGATATTCATCTGCTGTTCAGGAAATTCGCCTCCGATTTTGCGGAGCGATACCGAATGCCCGCCATTTCGCTTACCGACGACGCTGTGCATGCACTCGAGGTATATGAGTGGCCGGGTAATATCAGACAACTTAAGAACATCACCGAGCAAATTTCGATAATTGAAAGAGAAAGGCTTATCAGTTCCGAAACCTTATTGAAATACCTTCCGGATTACAACCGTTCCAAGCTTCCGGCAGTGATGGGACGTAAAATCGATCAGGACACTTTCACCACAGAAAGGGAAATCTTGTATAAGATACTTTTCGATATGAAGAATGACGTGAACGACCTGAAGAAACTGGTCGGCGACCTGATGGAGAAGGGTACACAAAGCCGAGAGTTTCAGGAAGACAATGCGCAACTCATCAAAAAGCTCTACTCTTCGGCCGACACCCTTGTAGAGGATGAGCCCTCGGAAGGTGTTTTTATGCCAAAAACTGATGATGGACAGATTCAGGATACCGAGGAAATTGTTGAGGAATCCCTTTCTCTTGAAAATAAAGAGATCGAGATGATTAGAAAAGCTTTGGAGAAACACTTTGGAAAACGAAAATATGCCGCAGAGGATCTTGGAATTTCCGAGAGGACGCTTTATAGAAAGATCAAAGAATATAATATAGAGTAGAAGATGAAACGATTCTTAACTATTTTTGCTGCCGTCCTTGTGTTGGCGAGCGCAAGCTTTCAGTCGTGCAAGGTTAGCTACTCTTTCACAGGGGTGACAATTAACCCGGAAATCAAAACGGTGTCGATACAATACTTCGATAATCGTGCGCCTCTTGTGCAGCCCCAGCTGAGCCAGATCTTCACCGATGCCCTGAGGGATAAAATCCAGGGATCCACGAGCCTGGATCTTGTAACCGGATATGGGGATGTAGACTTTTCAGGGGAGATTAAGAATTACGAAACAAGACCCCAGGCCATTACCGGGGCTGAAACTGCAGCGCTTAACCGACTTTCGATTACGGTTAGGGTAAAATTCACCAACGAGGTTGAGCCCGATAAAAGCTTCGACACCAGCTTTACCCGCTATGAGGATTACGATAGCACCAAGGACCCCTCAAGTGTTGAGGATGAGCTGATCAAACTGATTGTGGAACAGCTGATGGAGGATATATTCAATAAAGCATTTGTTAACTGGTAAGGTAATTGTCCATGCAAAAAGAAAAATTTCAGGAGTACCTGTATCATCCGGAAACCTATAAGAATGCCAATCTTATTGAGTTGAAGGAGCTTGCAGCGGAGTACCCGTGGTTTAGCACAGCCAGTATTATTTTGCTGGTTTGCAGTAAATTGCAGTCGGATGCCGGATTCGACGCCCTGCTTGGGAAATATAGTTTGTCGATCCCCAACCGGCGGGCCCTGACTATAATGCTAAGCGCCGGTTACGAACCGGCTGTGCAAAGCTTTGATATGGAGATTGACGCGGGACAGGAAGCCGGGCTTCATTCCCGCATAGATGGTATTTTTGACTCCCCTGAAGATGAACCCCTTTCTGAAGTTCATGGCTCCAGTGTTCTAAACGATGAATCGCTTCTGGACTTCGCATATAAGGTTAATGAGGAGGTTAAGGTTGAGGTTGAGGTTGAGGATGAGGAGAATGGCGAAGAAATCCTGAAAACTATTGAAAGTACGGGTGAAGGGAAGGTAAGGAATTTTGATAATTGGATTGATAGGTTGGGGGGAAATTCGACAGTTGAAAAAACCCCGTTCAAAAAACATCATATTATCGAAAACTTTATTCACTCAGAGGCGGGAGTTATCCGGGCAGATAAGGTGACACAGATTGAGGGGGACATCTCAAAAACAAGTACTGAAGAGCATGAGGGTTTTATAACCGACACCCTGGCCAAGATTTATGTTAAACAGGGCTTGTACAACAAGGCAATTTATGCCTATGAGAAATTATGTTTGAAATATCCGGAAAAAAGTATTTACTTTGCCACGCAAATTGAGGAAATAAAAACCCTCTATATTAAAAATTAATAATATGCATACCCTTTTTGTTATATTTCTGATTATCATCTGTCTGCTCCTGGTAATGATTGTTTTGGTACAAAACTCAAAAGGTGGGGGCCTGGCATCGAATTTTGCCGGATCAAACCAGTATATGGGAGTTCGCAAGACAGCAGACTTTCTTGAAAAAGCAACCTGGACCCTGGCCGCAAGCCTTTTGGTTTTCAGCCTTCTTTCAACCTGGACCCTTCCCAAGCAGGAAGAAATCAGCAAGTCAAGAGTGGAAGGTCAATTCGACAATTCACGCCTCGACCAGCAAGGTGATGCAACTATCAGCCTGCCGGAATCCGGAGAAAGTGCTCCCGAGGAATAAAATATTCTTCGCATTACCTTAAACCCAAGGTTTAAGATAAAAGATTAAAGGATAAAGATGAAAGTGAGAATCAGTCATTGGTTTAAACTTTGATCTTTGTCCTTTTCTCGTTTTGCCCTGCTTTAATGCCACTATGTCATAATTGCTGACATAATTGAAAACCCAATGTGTTCTCTCAGAAATGGCTGTATTTCTGATTATTGCGACCAGTCAGGGGTTGCTCCCCCGTTAGGAGAAAGAAAAAATGTCGGTAATAAAGCCCGTTTCCACACATGGCACAAAATATGCAAGGATAGTCGCAAATAAAGAAAAATTAGTTAAACCTATAAATTTACTCAAAATGGCAGATGTTAAATTAAAACCATTAGCAGACAGAGTTCTGATTGAACCCAAAGAAGCAGAAACAAAAACTGCCAGCGGCATTTTTATTCCTGATACGGCGAGGGAGAAACCTCAGCAAGGTACAGTTGTTGCTGTTGGTCCCGGTATCAAAGACGAAAAGATGGAAGTTAAAGTTGGTGACCTTGTGCTTTACGGAAAATATTCGGGCACCGAAATCTCTGTTGAAGGCAAAGATTACCTGATTATGAAGCAATCCGACATTCTTGCTATTGTATAATCCCTTTAAAATTATTAAAAATCAATAAAAATGGCTAAAGAAATAAAATTTAATATTGAAGCCCGCGATCAACTTAAAAAAGGTATTGATGCGTTGGCAAATGCTGTGAAAGTTACACTGGGACCTAAAGGTCGCAATGTGATTATCGAGAAAAAATTTGGTGCGCCTGCAATTACAAAAGACGGTGTTACCGTTGCAAAGGAAATTGAACTTTCAAACCACTTCGAGAATGTAGGGGCACAGATGGTTAAAGGTGTTGCTTCTAAAACTGCTGATGATGCAGGCGATGGTACAACTACAGCAACTGTTCTTGCACAGTCGATTGTTAACGTTGGATTTAAAAACGTTGCTGCAGGAGCAAACCCTATGGATTTGAAAAGAGGGATTGACAAAGCCGTACAGGCTGTTGTTAAGGATCTTAAAGCTCAATCCCAATCCGTTGGCGATGACAACAAGAAAATCGAGCAGGTTGCCAGCATTTCTGCCAATAACGATTCAGCTATCGGAAAACTGATTGCTGAAGCAATGGGCAAAGTGAAGAGAGAAGGCGTTATCACCGTGGAAGAAGCCAAAACTTCTGATACAACAGTTGAAATCGTTGAAGGTATGCAGTTCGACCGTGGTTACATTTCACCTTACTTTGTTACCGACACTGAGAAAATGGAGTGCGTTCTTGACAATCCATTTATCCTGATACATGACAAGAAGATTTCTACCATGAAAGACCTTCTTCCTATTCTCGAGTCGGCACTACAGACTGGCAAGCCCCTTTTGATCATCGCAGAAGATGTTGACGGCGAGGCTTTGGCTACTTTGGTAGTGAACAAGCTCAGAGGCTCACTTAAGATTGCCGCAGTGAAAGCTCCGGGCTTTGGCGACCGCAGAAAGGAAATGCTCGAGGATATCGCAATTCTTACCGGCGGTACCGTGATCTCAGAAGAAAAGGGACTCCGTCTTGATGGCGCAACCCTTGATATGTTGGGTCATGCGGAAAAAATCACAATCGACAAAGAAAACACAACCCTTGTTAACGGTGCTGGTGAAAAATCCAATATTGCTGCACGAGTAGGACAGATCAAAAAGCAGATTGAAAACACCACTTCAGACTACGATAAAGAAAAGCTTCAGGAAAGACTTGCCAAACTGGCTGGTGGAGTTGCAGTTCTTTATGTTGGTGCCGCATCTGAGATAGAGATGAAAGAAAAGAAAGACCGCGTTGAAGATGCTTTAAGTGCAACCCGCGCAGCAGTTGAAGAAGGAATCATCCCAGGGGGTGGCGTTGCTTATATCAGAGCAGTGAAAGCCCTCGACAAACTGAAAGGCGACAACGAAGATGAGAATACCGGTATTGCTATCATCAAGAGAGCATTGGAAGAGCCTTTGCGCACAATTGTTGAAAACGCAGGTTTCGAAGGATCCATCGTTGTTCAGAAAATCAGAGAAGGAAAAGATGATTTTGGTTTCAACGCAAGAACCGAGAAATACGAAAACCTTTACGAATCGGGAGTTATCGATCCTGTGAAAGTAGCACGTATAGCTCTTGAGAATGCGGCTTCCATTGCAGGTATGTTCCTTACAACCGAATGTGTAATGGTTGACGAACCCGAAAAAGAATCGCCAATGGGCGGAGGAAACCCAGGAATGGGCGGAATGGGCGGAATGGGTGGTATGATGTAAGTTTATCAACCCTATATATTTCCAAAAAGGCTTCTCTGAAAAGGGGAGCCTTTTTTTGCTTAAAAATTCCGGCATTGTCACTATTGTTGATTGTTTGAGGTTAATTTCCATGAATTATTCTTGTTTATCTGCTTTTCACGGTTAATTCTGACTATTTTTGTACCGGAAAATCTGTACTAAAGTTTCTGGAATGTTAAAAGTTTGGGTTGGATTATGGGTTGGATTTGTGTTGGCTACCGGGGGTGTTTTCGCTCAAGACACGATCCGGATTTTGTTTATCGGAAACAGTTACACCTTTGCCAATACAGGTCTCAACGCGCCGGAACTGCCTCTGCGCCTGAAGGAGATGGGTAGCCTTTACGGAAAGACCATCATTACCGATTTTGCAGGGGCCGGTGGGGTGACTCTTGAGAGAACCTGGAAATCGGGGAAAGCGGTAGCAAAAATCAATGCGACAAGCTACAATTATGTGGTTCTGCAGGAGCATAGCATGGGAACCATCTTTAACAGTGGAAAGTTTGAGACCTATTCGCAGAAATTCTCGGAACTGATCGCTCAAAACAATGCCAGACCTGTCTTTTATATGACCTGGGCCCGACAAAACCGGCCTACAATGATCGATACAATTTCCCGGGAATATATTAAAATGGCAGGAGAGCTGAATGCCATCGTCGTGCCCTGCGGGTATGCATGGGACATGGCAGGTACCCAGTATCCCCTGATACCCTTATACCAAAGCGATCGTTCACACGCCCGTCCGGAAGGTGTCCTGCTGAATACATTTGTTTTTTACAAAACCCTTTTTGGCGAAATTCCTGAGGAACCTTTATATAACTTCCAGTTCAAGGGCACAGCCATAAACGAAGATACAGTTCGAAAACTTATGCGGGTTGCGAATAACGCATTCCAGGAAATTAGTTACCAGCTGGGGGATCAGTTTTAAGGATTTCATGAATCCCGGCGGAGTGATTTTGTCGGAGACAGATTGAAAATGAACCCTTCTTTCCGAAAAACGTTATGGGTATTAATTTCACTTACGTAGGTTTGAATACCAAAATAAAATTATGAGCAAGATTGAAATACAATCGATGATTGCCCCTTTTACCGTTACCGAAGTCAGGGATCTTTGCGAAGCATCCTATGTGGTGCGTTTCAGCAAAAGAGACCTTAACTTCAGGCCCGGACAGCATCTTGTTGTGGGAGTGCTCGGAATGTCCGACGCACGCGAATATTCGGTTTATAGCGGGAGAGACGAGGAATACCTCGAAATACTGGTCAGGGAGGTGGAGAATGGAGTGGTAAGCAAAAAATTAAGAAGGCTTAACCCGGGAAATAATCTGGAAGTAAATGGGCCCTATGGCTTTTTCCTAACCAATGCCCAACCGCCTGCAAACAAAAAGCTGCTCTTTATTGCCAGCGGAACAGGAATCGCCCCGTTTCACAGTTTTGTGAAAACCTATCCCGATGCCGATTACACCATCCTGCACGGAATACGTACCATCGACGAAGCCTATGAAAGGGAAGTTTATGGGGAAGGCAGATATATTACCTGCACTTCAAGGGATGAGAAGGGCCATTTTCACGGGAGGCTGACGGAATATCTGAAAAACCTGGATATTGACAAGGAGGCAATGGTATACCTCTGCGGAAACAGCGATATGGTTTTTGAATCTATTGACATTCTACAGGAAAAAGGTTTGTCGAATTCTCATATCTTTACGGAAGTTTATTTTTAAGGAGGAGAAATGTTTTATCATTTAATTACTCTGGGTTGCCAGATGAATGTTTCGGACAGCGAGCGCATGCATTCCATTCTTCAAAAGATGGGCTATGTGCACACTGATAACGAGGGAGATGCAAACCTGCTCGGGATTCTTGCTTGTTCGGTACGACAGAAAGCTATCGATAAAGTGTATTCCCGCATTCACAAATGGAACAAATGGAAGAACCAGCGCAACCTTGTTACGTTTGTAAGCGGATGCGTGCTTCCTGCCGACAAAGAGAAATTCCTGAAACTCTTCGATCTGGTGTTCCCTATGTCGGAGGCGAACCAATTGCCGGAGATGATCCATGAATATGGTGTGACAAGCGGTATTTCCCTTAAGAGGGATACTGCCCGAATGCCTCTGAACGAGAATATTTTTTCGCTGTGGAATGTAAATCCGATTTACCAGTCGAACTTCGAGGCGTTTGTTCCTATTCAGAACGGATGCGACAAGTTCTGCACCTTCTGCGCGGTTCCCTATACCCGTGGGAGGGAGGTTTCCCGTCCTTCAAAGGATATACTCGAAGAAATTGAACGACTCGTAAGGGGCGGTTATAAAAGTATTACTCTTTTGGGCCAGAATGTCAATTCCTACGGGAAAGACAAGAAAGGTGAAGAAATTAGTTTTGCCGAACTCCTCGAAAAAATTGGCGAGTTGGGCGAATCATCGGGCCGTGAATTTCTGGTTTATTACACTTCGCCGCATCCCCGGGATATGAAACCCGAAGTCATCGACATGATGTCGAAATACAAGGTCCTGGCCAAGATGGTTCATATCCCGCTGCAATCGGGTGATGACAAGGTTCTTGTAAAGATGAACCGTGGGTATAACCTTGAAAAATACCGGGAAATTATCCACTATATTTGGGAAAAGATGCCGGAAGCCACCTTGTTCACTGATATAATTGTTGGGTTTACCGGTGAAACCGAAGAGAATTTTTTGAACAGCTGTAAGGCCATGGAAGAGTTCCGGTTTAACATGGCTTACATAGCCAAATATTCCGCCCGGCCCGGAGCTGCCAGCTACCGCTGGGAAGATGATGTAAATGCTGCCGACAAAAAAGACCGTTTCGAGCGGCTCACAAGACAGCTTTCCGGAATTTCCGAGAATTATAACAAAGGTCTTATCGGAAAAACCTTCAGGGTACTGGTTCTCGGGAAAGACCGAAAACCCGGCCATCTCTACGGACTCACTGAAGGCAAAATCATTGTAAGATTTTCCTCCAGCCAGGAATCCCTGATTGGTACGTTTACGGATATCACAGTTACCGTTGCATCGGATTTCTCGGTTGAAGGAGAAAGCACAGTGCTTGCTCATGAGTTAAAAGTTATTTGATGAAAAGAATATCGTTCAAAACTCTGGGCTGCCGCCTGAATCAGTATGAAACCGACACAATGGTAAGCGAGTTTCATGAGGCAGGCTATGAGATTGTGGATTTTAAGGACGAAGCTGACGTTTGTGTTATCAACACCTGCACGGTTACCAATCAGAGCGACCAGAAATCGCGGAATATGATCTCGCAGCTTACTTCTCGCAACCCGGATGCGGTTGTTGTGGTGGCCGGCTGCATGGTTAACAATCATAAGGAGATCCTCGAGAAGAATGATCGCATAACCTACGTTGTTGACAATGAGCACAAGAACAATGTTTTCATGCTCGTCGATTCTCATTTCAGGGGAGAAATACTGCATCCCGATCAGCTGCCTTCCGATATTTTTGGCTACCAGACGGTCGACAAGAGTCTTCACACAAGGACCTCCATCAAGGTTCAGGACGGCTGCGACAATTTCTGCACTTTTTGCATTATCCCTTCCGTGCGGGGCAGGGCTATAAGCCGCAATCCCGTTGAAGTTTATGAAAACATCAGACGAGTTACGGAAAATGGGTTCAGGGAAATTGTAATCACAGGGGTTAACATAGGGCGTTATGATTACGAGGGATTGAAGTTTGAGAATCTCCTGGAGAATATTCTGGAGCTCCCAGGGGATTTTCGTGTAAGGATTTCCTCGATTGAGCCGGATGGATTTGGCCCTGGATTTGCCAAACTCTTTGCCCATCCCCGGCTGGCCCCTCACCTGCACCTTTGCCTGCAGAGCGGATCCGATCCCATTCTGCTGAAGATGCGCAGAATGTACAATGTCCGCTCCTTTATGAATATTGTGAACGAGTTCCGCAGACTTTACCCTCTGTTCAACTTTACCACCGATCTAATTGTCGGTTTTCCGGGGGAGACAGACGCCGATTTTGCCCAGACGATGCAAATAGCCAAAGAAGCAGCATTTAGCCATATCCACACTTTCCGCTATTCGGTGCGCAAGGGAACGAGAGCAGAAAGGATGGAAAATCAAATCCCCGAGCGAGAAAAAGCTGCCAGAAGCTCCTTGATTCGGGAAATTTCCGAGTCCAATAAAGTAGATTATTATAATTCAATGATTGGAAAGGAACAAACCGTGCTAGTCGAAAAAATCCTCAAGAACGGAACCGTGCAGGGTTATGGGGAGCATTATCTGCCTGTAGAGTTCCGCGACCCTACAGCACAGCAAAACACTTTCCTTAAGGTCAGGTTGGACTCCCTCAATGGAAAGGGACTCCTGGGGATGAAGCTTTAGTTCCTCAGAATTTCGTAAAGTACCCTGCCGCTATCTCATTAAATGACCGCTATTACGGCATGCAATGCAATTGCAGAGAGACATCGCTTTTTGCATTAGTTCTGCTTTAACAGACTAGAAAAATCATCGGAAACAGCAATCTGTCAAAGTAGAATTAGGTTGCTTATTTTGAAAAAATAGGGGGGTTACAAGAAAGGCGGGATAAAAAATTCGTGTGCGTCATTAATATATAGGGGGTGTTAAGAAATATTATGGCTAATATAAAAAAGAATGAAAATATTATGGGTGGGTAAAGTTTTAAATAGCTTGTTTATTTGAAGATGATTTGTACTTTTGTGTCGTAGTAGTTTTAGTTAGTATGTTTAGAAAAAAGGAGTAAACTTGTCGGCTATCAGCTTTGCGGGAGATTGGAGAAAAGCGGTAAGAACAATGGGCAGTCTAATTTTTTTTACCGAACTGTAAAGCCATAAAGGACTCAGGGGAGCCGTGAAATGTTTCCGGGGTTTCTTTATGAACGCCGACAGTTTATTATTAGTTTGGTTTTAAGGTGTTTCGAACCGAAGTCAGCCCTGATCCCATTCCCTCGAATTCATTTGAACGCGGTAGCAAATCGCTTTAGAACAATCCCCGAAAACCTGTTCATGCAAATCCCCCGGACTCAACAATTTGCATCCTTCCTCCGGTTAAAACTAAATGATTTATTATCTGCTGCTCCCTCTGTCGGAATTCTTCTATTTTACTATCTTTGTACGTCTAAATCCCGGAAGAAATTATATGGATCATATACGAAATTTTTGCATCATCGCGCATATTGACCATGGTAAAAGCACATTGGCCGACCGTTTACTTATGAAAACCGGAACTGTAACGGAAAGGGATTTTCAAAACCAGGTACTTGACGACATGGATCTGGAGCGAGAAAGGGGCATTACCATAAAGAGTCATGCCATTCAGATGGTGCACTACCATGAGGGAAAAAAGTACGCCTTAAACCTTATCGACACTCCGGGCCACGTTGACTTCTCCTATGAAGTGTCCCGATCCATTGCCGCCTGCGAAGGCGCCTTGCTTGTGGTGGATGCAACCCAGGGAATTCAGGCCCAGACAATATCTGTACTCTACCAGGCTATTGATAATAATCTTGAGATTATCCCCGTTTTGAATAAAATGGATTCGGAAAGCGCTATGCCCGAAGATGTTAAAGACCAGATTGTTGATCTGATCGGCTGTGAGCGTGACTCAATTCTCGAAGCCAGCGGAAAAACCGGTCAGGGCATTGACGAAGTGCTTGAAGCCATCATCAACCGTGTGCCTGCCCCAAAAGGAGATCCCAATGCTCCTCTCCAGGCTTTGATATTTGATTCGGTCTTTAATAATTTCCGTGGGATTTACGCCTATTTCCGGATCTTTAACGGAACCATAAGAAAAGGTGAATTGGTGAAATTTTTCAACACCAAGAAAGAATACAATGCGGATGAAATCGGCGTTCTGGCGTTAAAGAACGAACCTCGCGATGTGTTGAGTGCCGGCGATGTGGGTTATATCATTTCCGGGATAAAAACTTCAAAGGAGGTTAAGGTCGGTGACACGGTAACCACCGTTGCGAACCCTTGTGATAAGCCGATTTCAGGCTTTGAGGATGTTAAGCCCATGGTGTTTGCCGGGATTTATCCCGTGGATGCCGACGATTACGAAGACCTGCGTGCCTCCATCGAAAAACTACAGTTGAACGACGCTTCCCTTACTTTTGTCCCCGAGTCTTCAGCCGCACTGGGTTTCGGTTTCCGGTGCGGATTCCTGGGCCTGTTGCACATGGAAATTATTCAGGAACGCCTCGACCGCGAGTTCGATATGGATGTTATTACCACGGTTCCAAACGTTTCATATAAGGTTGTTACAAACAAGGGAGAGCTCATTGACGTTCACAATCCTTCCGGTTTGCCCGAATCGAATTATATCGAGCGTATCGAAGAACCTTATATTATTGCACAGGTGATTTCACAGTCTGAATACGTGGGTTCGATTATGAAGCTTTGTCTCGACAAGCGCGGTATTCTTAAAAGCCAGGTTTATCTCACTACCAACCGGGTGGAACTCACCTTCGAAATTCCTCTGGCTGAAATCGTTTTTGACTTTTACGATAAGCTCAAGAGCATTTCCAAGGGGTATGCATCATTCGACTACCATCCTCTTGATTATAAAAAAGCCGATCTGGTGCGACTCGACATCCTCCTGAACGGCGAAATGGTCGATGCCTTGTCAACCCTTATTCACAGGGATAATGCCTACGACTTTGGTCGCCGTATGGTTGAAAAGCTCAAAGAGCTTATACCGCGGCAGCAATTTGATATTGCCATTCAGGCTGCCATCGGCGCAAAGGTTATTGCCCGGGAAACAGTAAAGGCGGTTAGAAAGGATGTTACAGCCAAGTGCTACGGGGGAGATATATCCCGCAAGCGCAAATTGCTCGAAAAGCAGAAAAAGGGTAAAAAACGTATGCGCCAGGTAGGAAACGTGGAGATCCCGCAAACGGCATTTTTGGCGGTGCTGAAGTTGGATTAAATAAGGATTTTCAGGTATAAGAAAGGTTTAAAAAATGAGTAATCTTCTTTTCAGTTTGAGATTGCTCATTTTTCATTTCTCCCCTTGTTGCCCCCGATTGTCCATTCCTCTTTTGCATTCCTGATAATCATAAGCACAAACATGGTAATGGCCACTGCCAGGAAACCCATGGCGAAGTGCTTGAAGTTCCCCCATTGAAAAAAGAAGGATATTCCCGACAGGATAAAGAGTATCGCTGCAATTATGCCGGCAACGAGAATTAGGATATGCATTGGGATGGGATAACTATTTGGTTTTAATCGTGGTTTTCATGAATTCGGGGTTGTCCAAAATCTCTGCAAAGGTAGCTTCAACTGTAACAGAATTGTTTTCTACGGTATAATTAGCAAGACTTGTGACTTTTTTAACAGGTTTCCGGAACTCAACCGAAATGTTGTATTTCATGCTTTCCATAATCATTTTGGTGGATTCCTCGTCCATTTCTTCGTCGCCAAACAGATCCTCTTTGTTAAACTGCTGTGAAGCCTGACCGTTCCTGATGAAGGTCTTGCCTTTAAATTCAACGTAGTTAACGCTCGCCGCGGTGCCTTCCTCATCTTCCAATAGTATGGCAAGTGCGTTGTTCAGTGCTTTAACATCCTTGAAATCGAATCTGATTCCCGCAACATAATTCGTAACATCTCCTGTAAGCTCAACTTTGGTGATGCCCGGAATATTTTCCAGTTCGGGTAGGGCTTCACGCAGGGTAACGTCCATATCCGAAGATTCAATCTCTTCGGTGCTGTCTGAAAAAGCTCCCATCATCTCGTACAACTCACTCATGTCGATAATATATTCCATTGTGCCGGAGCCGTCTGCGTTGATTTTGTACTTTTCAAAAATCGTGACGCATCCGGTAAAAAACAAAAGAGCTAGGGTGATGCCAAAAAGGCTTAATCTTTTCATGATTCGGGTTTTTGGGGAAAATGTGTGAAGTTTGCAATTAAAGTTGGCGAAAGATAAATGTATTTGTATTACGACCGATTTACTTGGTCGGTTTTTTTTCAAAAAATAATTTCCCTCCCAGGAACTGCCCAAGAAAAAAAGCTCCAACATTTAACGGCAATATCAGGAGGTGGTAGGGTATGTCAAAAAAATACCTGCTGGCAATAATGATCAAAACGGGGATATGAATTGCCAGAACCCAGGGAAAGCTAAACTTTTTGACCCCATATCTCCAATAACCAAAAGGAATATTTAAAAGGATGATAAAACCAATGAAGAGGAGATCTTTCATATTTTCAACCTTTCAATGGCCGTCAATCGACTGCAAGGAATAATTGGCAATACGCAGAATCGAAAAATTATGTGATTTGGCTGCATGGGCATTAACTCTTTGTAGAATTTTATTGAAGGGAATAAAAACCAAACACAATTAGCTCAATTTTGTTGTTTGTTTTTTCGACAATTTAGAAATATTTCTCATATGTCTTGAGGGAGGAGCTTGTTTAGTACATGTTTAGAGCAACAATAAGTTTATTGTATGTAATTTTCCCCGCCTGCTGGCATGAATAGTTTCAAAAAAATAAACATTAACGGCGAAACTTTGTTTAAATGGAAATGAACGGTCAATCTATAAAAAAATAGCATCGCGGTGCAGTTTGAGAGACGAGGGTGAAAAAGCGGTGCTATTATTTTTACAAACGTTCAGTTATTCTTAATTCAATGAAAAGGGAGATGTCTTGCTGTGACATCTCCCTTTTCTCTTTAATTGGTCAATCCTGAAAAATTACTTGAGGGATTTGAATTTCACAATAAACTCGTCTAAAACATCCTTCAAGTCGGGTTTGCCGATCTCCTGAAGGTCATAGTATACTCGGGTGTTGGGTTTTTTGATATTAATAATCCGGTTTAAATCGATAGGTGTGGCGATTATAACCGAATCGCAATCCGTATTGTTGATTGTGGTTTCCAGATCCTTTAGCTGCTCGTCACCATATCCCATAGCGGGAAGCAGCGCGCCGATATTGGGATAAATCCTGAAGGTCTCCGATAATTTCCCAACCGTAAAAGGTCGTGGATCGACCATCTCGGAAGCGCCGAACTTACGGGCCGCCACAACCCCTGCGCCAATTTTCATTTCTCCATGGGTGAGCGTTGGACCGTCTTCCACAACAAGCACGCGTTTTCCCCTGATAAGCGAGGCATTGTCTACTTTTATGGGTGAGGCTCCGTCAATTACGACAGCTTTAGGGTTTACTTTCTCGATGCTCTCTCTCACTACCTGAATAGAAGCCGCATCGGCACTGTCAATTTTGTTAATCACCACGACATCGGCAATGCGGAGAGTTACCTCGCCGGGATAATACGACAGTTCATGACCCGGGCGGTGCGGATCGGTAACGGTAACGGTAAGGTCTGGCACATAAAAGGGGAAGTCATTGTTCCCGCCATCCCAAAGGATTACGTCGCATCCGTCGGGATCGTTTTCGGCGGCTCGTAAAATTGCTTCATAATCCACACCTGCATAGATAACATTCCCTCTTACAACATGTGGTTCGTATTCCTCCATTTCTTCCACAGTGCATTTGTGCTTTTCGAGATCGGCTAAAACCGCGAAACGCTGAACTTTCTGAGCAATCAGGTCACCGTAAGGCATGGGGTGTCTTATGGCAACAACCTTTAGGCCCTGCTCCATAAGCAATTCGATGATTCTTCTGGAGGTTTGGCTCTTTCCGCAGCCGGTTCGCACAGCACCCACTGCGATCAGCGGTTTTGTGCTCTTGATCTGGGTGTCTCGGGTGCCAAGAAGCACGAAATTTGCTCCCGCAGCGTTTACCAAAGCACTAACGCCCATTACCCGGTTGTAGGGAACATCGCTGTATGAGAAAACGCAATCGTCGACCTTATGCTCATGGATTAATCTGGTGAGGTCCGACTCCGCAAAAATAGGGATGCCTTTGGGATATAATTTTCCAGCCAACTCAGCGGGATATTTTCTGCCGTCGATATCGGGAATCTGCGCTGCGGTGAAAGCTACAACATTGAATTGCCCGTTGTCCCTGAAATAGGTATTGAAATTGTGGAAGTCACGCCCTGCGGCGCCAATGATAACTACATTTTTAGGAGTCATATGAATTGTGTTAAGTAATTTTGCAAAGCAAAGTTATCGATTTGAAATAATTCCAATCTATTGAACAACATACCTTTGCTTTTTTATTAAACGCCATTGATTGACTAAGTCCTTAGTATAGCGATAATTAGGCAACTCGTGGCATACTCGTGGCAGATATGTTTAATAATATGATGGAATTCAATTGCACTTTTAACCTTAGCGTTAGGAAAAACTGATCGGTTTTTGTAATTTACAGAGCTAGTGAGCGTTATATTAAGGTATTAATATTCAACCTGATGAATTTTTTGGCACACCTATATCTTTCCGGAAATCATGAAGAAATCATGGTGGGCAATTTCATTGGTGATTATGTGAAAGGGAAGGAGTATTTATATTATCCCGAAAAGATAAGGAAGGGGATCATGCTTCATCGGTACATCGACAGCTACACCGACAGCCACCCAATCACAAAAATAAGCCGGGCTCATGTATCCGAGAAATATGGCAAGTACTCGGGAATAGTAATTGACATCTTCTACGACTATTTCCTTTCTAGTGATTGGAGTCTCTTCAGCCCGATTGAGCTGCAGGGTTTTGTGGACTTTGCTTTTGCAACACTTAAGAAGCACTATTATGATTATCCCCAGGGAATCAAAAACTGGTTTCCGAATTTTATTCGAAACAACTGGCTCATAAAATACTCAACCATTGAGGGGATTGAAGAAGTCTTGTTCCGCATGTCAAGCCGAACATCTCTCCCCGAATTCTCAAATTATGCTGTTGGCATCTTGCGGGAAAGAGAGGTTGAAATGAGAAAGGAATTTCTTGAATTTTTCAGCGAAATAAGGGGTTTTGTGGAAGCTGAGCACGGGATAATCACAGGCCTTCCCCATAGTTTGGAAAAATAGGTTCAGGTCGGGGCTTGCTCAAAAACTTTTTCCCTATTCCATCCTTCCGGCATCCAACCTGAGAAAAATAAAGAGCATTATTGTAAATGCCCATAGGGATGACCCACCGTAACTGAAAAAGGGCAAGGGTATCCCAACCACGGGGAACAGGCCAATAGTCATTGCAATATTTATGAAAAAGTGTATGAATATTACGCTTATAATTCCATATCCATAGATCCGGGCGAAATTCTCTTTTTGCCTTTCAGCAAGTTGGATGAGGCGGATAAAAAAGGTAAGAAACAAGAGGATCACAAAAAATGTCCCGATAAAACCCCATTCCTCTCCCACAGTGCAAAAAATAAAATCGGTGCTTTGCTCCGGAACAAAATCAAGCTTGGTCTGTGTTCCCTGTAAAAAGCCTTTGCCGGCGAATCCGCCTGAACCGATTGCAATCATCGACTGGTTGACATTGTAGCCTGCGCCCAACGGGTCGGACTGTATCCCCAGCATAATATTCACCCGTCTTTGTTGATAGTCGCTCAAGAAATGCTCGAACGAATAATCCACAGCAAAAGTATAGAAAACCACAATTGTAACTGCCAGAATAAGCATGCCAATTTTCCTGATCCTGTAGATATAGGCCATCACCAGAAAAGACGCCAGTGAAAAGGCAAGAGCTATAAGGGTTGCGGCATAAAAGGCGGAATTCTGGCCAAACAAATACAAAGTGCCGTAACTGACAATAAAAAACCCGGCAAAAATAAGAAAGGCAATCATCATGTTTCTGAAATTCCTCGCCAGCAGCCAATAGGCAGCGAAACCGATAACCAGTATTATGAGCAAGAGAAGCAATTCATTAAATAATAATACAAGGATAAAAAGTAATGCCAATGTGAACATGGTTACAAGAATCATTCCTGAAAAGCCTTCCCTGTATACAGGAAACACAAAGGCAAAGAACACAAGCGCAGAGCCGGTATCGGGCTGCAGAAGTATGAGGAGGGCTGGAAGAAAGATTATTACGCCAACCTTGACGAAGGTCCTGACTTTCTGGATGTTGATATTGAATGTGCTTAGGTATTTTGCCAGGGCTAGGGCCACTGCGGGTTTGGCGAATTCAGAAGGTTGTATCTGGAAACCTCCCATAACAAACCAGCTTTTCGATCCGTTTATTTCCTTTCCGACAATAAGTACGGCAAGCAATGTGATTATTGCCACAGCATAGATAAAGTAACCGAAAAACTCAAAAAAACGGTGGTCTATCAGCAAAATTGCTACAGCCATAACAATGGCGGCCAGGATCCACAGGAATTGCTTTCCGTATTTCTGGTTAAAATCCAGAATGCTGGGGTGACTCTCGTTATAAATTGCAGAGAATATATTCAGCCATCCCAGAAAAATCATAAGGATAAACAGAAGGACAGTGAACCAGTCAAGGTTTGCTATGATGTTTCCGCGTTTCAATTTCTCTATTTAATTACTGCATTAAATATATAATCTTCAAGGTATTTCCGTTTTACTTCTCCCGTAAGATATTCCTCAATCATCAGACTAGCAAGGGGAGCTGCCCATGTTCCTCCGAATCCTCCGTTTTCGATATAAACTGCAATGGCGATTTTTGGGTTTTCACGGGGGGCAAAGGCAATAAATATTGAATGGTCTTCTCCGTGAGGGTTTTCAGCAGTACCGGTTTTGCCACAAACGATGATGCCTTCAATTTTAGCTCTTCCTGCAGTACTTCCGGCTCCCCCGTTAACAGCCAAGTCCATACCGTCGATAGCCACGGTAAAATGTGCCGTGTCGATAGCTATGATGTGTTTTTCGGTGAAGCGGTGGTTAATAGTGTCGCTTCCTTTTATCGATTTCACAACATGGGGAGTCATAAAATAACCCTTATTGGCAATGGCAGCGGTGATGTTGGCCATTTGCAAGGGGGTTACTCCCAGCTCGCCCTGTCCGATTGCCAAAGAGCGAATGGTAAGGAAATTCCATCGGCCAACCCCGTAATAGCGATTATAGTAGTCATCTTTAGGGATAAAGCCTTTCAACTCGCCCGACAAATCCGAGTTCATCGAATTCCCCAATCCGAAGGAGAGAAGATGATTTCTCCAATTGTTATAAGCATCGTGGGTAGCCTCGAATTTAGGGTCTTCCATGATCTTCCTGAAACTATTCACAAAATATGAATTGCAGGAATGCTGGATAGCTTCCCTGAGATCCAGTGGCGAGCGGTGGCTATGACAGCCTAGGAATTGTCCCCTGAACGAATAACCCATCTGACATCCGAATTCAGTGGAGGGGCTGATAACTTTTTCCTGAAGTCCGATCAGGGCGTTGATAATTTTAAAGGTCGAGCCTGGGGGATAGGAGGCAGCCAAGGCCCGGTTAAACAAGGGTTTTAAACTGTCGCCCGAAAGGGTGTTGAAATTCTGGCTTAAGCCTCTTCCCACGAGCAGATCGGGAGGATAGGAGGGAGTCGTTACAAGGCAAAGCACCTCTCCTGTGGTGGGCTCAATGGCAACAATACTTCCCGTGAAATCCTTCATCAACAGCTCGCCATATTCCTGCAGACCCGCATCAATGGTGAGGTTGATGTCGGTGCCGATGCGGGCAGGCTCGTCAAACCGCCCGTCCTGATAACTGCCGGTAATCCGGCTGTGAACATCCACCAGGAAGTTTTTCTTGCCCTTCTCTCCCCTGAGAATCTCCTCATAATTCTTCTCTATCCCGCTGATTCCTATATAATCGCCCATCTGATAATAGGGATTCTTTTCAATAAGGTTTTTATCCACTTCGCCAACATACCCCATCAGGTGGGCAGCGATATTTTTCGGATATTTCCTGAGGGTTCTCGTTTGCACGAAAAACCCCGGGAACTTGTACAACTGTTCCTGCAATACCGAGGCAACTTCTCCGGATACCTGCTTCATGAAAACCGTAGGGGCAAATCGTGAATAATCCCTTGCTTTTTTAATGCCTGTAGCCACGTCGTTTACCGAAATCCCCAGCAACTTGCAGAACGAAAGCGTATCGAACCGTGACAACTGACCGGGGGTGAGCATGACATCATATGCCGCCTGATTGGAAACCAGCAATACCCCGTTCCGGTCGTACATAAGTCCCCTTGCCGGATACTGAATCACCTCTCTTTTCGAGTTGTTCTCAGCGGATAGTTTATAGGTTGAGTTGATAACCTGGAGATAGAACAGCCGGAGAATCAATATAAGCCCGGTCAGAAGAATTAATCCTCCGATGATATACTTCCGCTGGGAGTATTGATTTATCATTTTCTATAAATGAAGAACTGGCTTAAAAGTATCAGTACAGTTGTAAGAATCGTGCTTAAAATAACCCTTGCCAGGGTAAAGAGAATGTCGGAGAAGTGGAACGATTCGACCAAATACAGAAATAATTGGTGCGACATAATCAGGATGACTGTATATTTTGTAAACCATTCGATTCCATAATAATACACCCTTGGAAATGTGCCGGATTCATAGCCTTCCCGGGGGGAAAAGTTCTTCAGGGTAAAAGGTCTCATGAAAGCCATAAACACTGAAGCCGAAGCATGCATCCCCGGTGTGCCGTTAAAAAGATCAACGCTGAATCCCAGCATAAACGCAAGTGTGATAAGTAACCATTTCGGCGTTTCGAAGGGAAGAAGGAGTATGAAGATTACATAGAAATACGGGTTCAGATATCCCCCTAACTGGATATTATCGAGAAGTAATACCTGCAGAAGAACTACGGTAAAAAACCTGAGTATATTTCTTATATAAATATTAATCATTCCGGGTGCGGTTTTCAAGTTCCTCAATCTCCGCTTTGTGTGCAAAGCGAATCAGATTAACATGGTAAAGCTTTCTGTAATCGGTGGATAATTTTAGCTTTATTTCATGGAAATTACCTCCTGAATCTTCAATACTTTCAATGGTTCCTACTAGTATCCCTTCGGGGAAAACCGCTGAAAAACCGCTGGTGACAACCGTGTCGCCGGGCTGAACGTCAACATGAACGGGTATTTCCCTCAAACTAACGTACTGTGGCGAACGCCCTTCCCATTCCACAATCCCGAAAAACATGTTCTTTTTGAGTCTTGCACTAAGCCTGAAGTTCCGGTTCAGTACCGGAATAATGGTGGAATAGTTCTCGGAAACAGCAACTACGATACCCACAACCCCGGTCTCGGTTATAGCAGCCATATCCGGATAAATGCCGTTATTGCTTCCCTTGTTGACGGTAAGGTAATTGTATTGCTTGTTAATCGAGGAAGTTATTACCCTCGAGGGTATATAGTGATAAGATGTTTGGCTAACCGAATCGACAACCATTCCGGGCATATTCTCGAAACTGCCTCTTGCGGCAAGTTCATTCCTCAGTTGGGCATTTTCGAACGACAAGACCTCGTTTTCAATTCTCAGGTGAAAATATGAACGCAATCCGGAGAAATTATCCTGCAGAGCACTGGTGATGCTGCGCGTCTGCCCTATAAAAGTCGAGCGTTGGAAAGCATTGTATTGAAAAATCAATAAAAATGACAAGCCTTCCAGTAGAATAAAAAGGAAAACAAAATTGTTTCGCAGAAAAAAATACAGAAGGTTCCTCATTGCATACTCTCACTCCTCTTCTAACGCATTAAGAACGAAAACTTATCGGAATTCTTCAAGGCAATACCGGTTCCTCTTACCACTGCCTGCAAAGGATCCTCAGCAACGAGAAAAGGAATGTTTATTTTGTCGGTGAGTCGTTTGTCGAGACCCCGAAGCAGTGCTCCACCCCCTGTGAGGTAAATACCCCGCTGCACGATGTCGGCATATAATTCCGGGGGAGTTTGCTCCAACACGGACAGCACCGCGGTTTCGATTTTTGAAATCGATTTGTCCAGGCAATGTGCGATCTCTTGGTAGGATATCGGTATTTCGATTGGCATGGCTGTCATGAGGTTCGGACCACGAACATTGAAATCGGGTGGAGGGTTATCGAGTTCGGAGATTGCCGACCCAACAACGATCTTGATTTCCTCTGCTGTACGCTCACCGATTTTAATATTGTGCTGATGTCTCATATAAGCTTGGATATCAGAGGTAAAACCGTCACCGGCAACTCTGAGCGACTGGTTGCAAACAATGCCACCTAAAGCGATCACGGCAATTTCGGTGGTTCCCCCACCAATGTCAACAACCATGCTGCCATCAGGCGCTTCAACGTCAATTCCAATTCCGATAGCAGCAGCCATGGGTTCATAAATCATGTAAACATCGCGACCTCCGGCGTGCTCGGATGAGTCGCGAACAGCGCGCCTTTCAACCTCAGTGCAACCACTGGGAATGCACACCACCATTTTCAGGGAGGGGGTGAAGAACTTGTTGCCTTTGTTGATCATTTTGATCATGCCGCGAATCATCTGCTCGGCGGCATCAAAATCGGCAATCACGCCATCACGCAAAGGTCTGATTGTTTTAATGTTTTCATGGGTCTTGCCATGCATTTGCCTGGCCTTTTCGCCAATGGCTATTAACTTTCCCGAGCGCGCGTCGATAGCCACAATCGAAGGCTCGTTAACTACTACTTTGTCATTATGAATAATGAGGGTGTTGGCGGTACCCAAATCAATTGCCAGTTCTTGCTGAAACGAAAACAAACCCATATTTTTACCTCTTTCTAGTGTTTAAAATGCCTTATTCCTGTAAATACCATGCTCATCCTGTTGTTGTTGCAGAAGTCAATCGACTCCTGGTCTTTTACCGATCCCCCGGGCTGAATCACAGCGCGTATCCCTGCATTGAATGCGATCTCTACAGAATCGCCAAAAGGGAAAAATGCGTCCGAAGCCATTACCGCACCCTGGAGGTCAAAGGAGAAACTTTTTGCTTTCTCAATCGACTGCCTCAGGGCATCAATCCTTGAAGTCTGTCCTACCCCGCTAGCAATAAGCTGTCTGTTTTTTGCCAGAACGATAGCATTCGACTTGGTATGCTTCACAATTTTATTGGCAAACAACAGGTCCCCGATTTCTTTTTTTCCGGGGGATTCGACCGTAACCACTTTCAGGTCTTTTTCCGTCTCGCAATATACATCGCGGTCCTGAACAACAGCGCCGTTTAAAAGCGTTCTACTGATTCTGCCGGATAAGGTTGCGGATTTCTGGACAAGTATAATACGGTTCTTTTTCTGTTTAAGTATTGTGAGGGCCTCTTCTTCGTAGGATGGGGCAATAATAATTTCGAAAAACAGATTATTGATCTCCGATGCCGTCGCTGCATCTACTCTGGCATTGGTAATAAGAACTCCCCCGAATGCCGAAACCGGATCTCCTGCAAGTGCATCTTTCCAGGCATCGAGGAGCTTTTCGCGGCACGCAAGTCCACATGCGTTATTGTGCTTCAGGATTGCGAAGGTAGTCTCTTCAAACTCAGCGATCAGGCATACTGCCGCGTCAACATCCAAAAGGTTGTTGTACGAAATTTCTTTCCCGTGGAGCTGATCAAAAATCTCCCCGAAATTGCCAAAGAAGAAGCCTTCCTGATGAGGATTTTCACCGTACCTCAGCTTCTTGCCGGGATACAAACTTTGCTTAAAAGCCGAAAAATCGTCTTTGTCGAAATAGGAAAAAATTGCGGAGTCGTAATGCGATGAAACCTGAAAAGCCTGTCCGGCATACTTGCGACGATCGTCCAAGCTTGTGCAGCCATTCTTCTCTTTCAGGAGAGCATAAACATCCTCGTACTGATTCCTTCCCGAAACCACAAGAACGTCTTTGAAGTTCTTGGCCGCTCCGCGTATCAGAGAGATCCCGCCAATGTCGATCTTTTCGATAATCGACTGGTCGTCGGCGCCGGACTTTAAGGTTTCCTCAAAGGGGTAAAGATCAACAATTACCAGATCGATTTCAGGAATATCATATTGTTTGAGTTGCTCCAGATCGCCCTCTTCGTCCCGGCGGGCAAGAATCCCACCAAATACTTTAGGGTGCAGGGTTTTTACTCTTCCCCCTAAAATGGAAGGATAGGAAGTGAGGCTTTCGACCGACTGTACCGCAACTCCCCTGTCCTCAATGAACTGCTTGGTGCCACCGGTAGATACGATTTTTACATTTAGTTCGTTTAATAAGTCAATTATGGGCTCTAGCTTGTCTTTGTAATACACAGAAACCAAAGCGGTTGAAATTCTTTTTAAATCATTCATTTACAATCCATTAATAAAATGCCACAAAGTTATTAAAAAGTAATTATAATTAGGTACTTTTAGGCTTTATATTAAATGTACCTCCTTAATAATTGTCTTACAAAGGAAACAGTTTACTTTTAATATAAAAAGATTTGCAAAGAATATTGAAAATATATGTTTTTACTTCTTAAACACATAAAAGAGAGCTTCATTTTTGCTGTTCAACAGGTAATAATGAACAAACTGCGCACAATCCTTTCTCTCCTGGGAATCACCATCGGGATTTTCGCAATCATCAGCGTTTTCACCATTGTTGACTCCCTGGAGTCGAACATCAGGTCGAGCCTCTCATCCCTTGGAACAAACATCGTGTATGTGCAGAAGTGGCCCTGGACGGAAGAGAACGGTGCTGAATACCAGTGGTGGAAGTACGTTAACCGACCGGTTCCCAGCTTCGAGGAGTACAAGGAAGTCGAAAACCGATCCGTGCGTGCTGAGGATGTTGGGTTTGTGGTGTCGACAAACAAATCCGTCAAGTACGAAAACAACAAGATCGATAATACCCGCTTTATCGGGGTTTCAAATAATATTGAGAATATCCGCACTATAGAAATCGAGGATGGGAGGTATTTTTCCAGCTTTGAAATCAACAGCGCAAGAAATTTCGCCGTAGTAGGGCATGCGGTTGCGAAAAACCTTTTCCCCAACGGCAACCCGATCGGAAAAGTGATTCGGGTTGAAGGTTTTAAACTGAAGATCGTAGGGGTTATCCGCAAAGAAGGTAAGGCAACCTTCTCCGATTCCATGGACGAGGCCATCATCGTTCCGGTTACCTTCATCCGCAATGTTATCGATATAAAGAGCGAGGAAATGAATCCTGAGCTTTGGGTGAAAGCCCGTCCAATGGTGAGCAACGAAGAGCTTATCGAGGAGCTTCGACAAATTCTTCGTTCGGTGAGAAGATTAAAACCCAATGCCGATGATAACTTTGCTCTCAATCAGACCAGTATGATCAGCAATTCCCTTGATAGTTTTTTCAAAGTACTCAATATGGCGGGTTGGTTTATCGGAATCTTCAGTCTTTTGGTGGGAGGATTTGGAATTGCAAACATCATGTTTGTAGGAGTAAAGGAGCGGACCACTCAAATAGGGATTCAAAAAGCACTGGGGGCCAAGCGGTACTTCATCATGTCTGAGTTTCTCTTTGAGGCCGTACTTCTTTCGGTGTTTGGCGGGGCAGTTGGGCTCTTTTTGGTATGGGCCGGTACTATGGCAATCAATGTGATGTCGGGCTTTACCATCGACCTTACCGTTGGGAATATTATCCTCGGGCTGGGCATCTCCAGCTTCATTGGACTTATTTCAGGTCTCGCTCCTGCCTGGTCGGCTGCGAGAATGGATCCGGTTACAGCTATTAACACAAGTTTTTAGGGGGAAGTAGCCGGTACTTATCCATTCATTCTTTTACTGAAGGTCTTCTTTAGTGTGACTTGCAGCGATGAAGCGCGTAAGTTCTATAAATTCCTCCACAGACAGCTGTTCGGGACGCCTTTGAAAAAGCGGGTTTTCCATTACATCCTCATTCAGCAATCCTTTGACTGAGTTTCTAAGCATTTTTCGACGCTGGTTAAACGCAGTTTTTACTACCGTTTTGAATTTCTTTGCATCAACGCCCAAGCTTGTTCTTTCATTGCGGGTAAGACGGATGACGGCCGATTGCACCTCAGGCCTGGGGAAGAAGGAGCCGGCATTAACAGTGAACAGGTAATCGATAGTATACCAGGTTTGCAACAGTACCGAAAGTATTCCATAGGTTTTGTTTCCCGGGGGAGAGGCGAGGCGTTCCGCAACTTCTTTCTGAATCATGCAAACAACCTCGGTTACCTGCTCCGTGTGGTCGAGCACTTTAAAAAATATCTGCGAACTGATGTTGTAGGGGAAGTTGCCGATAATCCGGAACTTTTCCTCTTCCCCAAACAGGGTGTTCAAGTCGAGTCTGAGAAAATCGGTTTCAAGCAGGATGGAATCAATTCCCGGAAACTCTTTTAACAGGTATTCCACCGATTCATGGTCGATCTCCACCGGTATCAGCTTTATATTCTCCTTTTCCAGCAGGAATCCTGTGAGTACACCTTTGCCGGGACCTACTTCCACAATATTGTTGCTTCCTTCGGGGGACAGGCTATCGGTAATCCTTTTTGCAATATTCGGGTCGGTTAGAAAGTGCTGGCCCAGGTGTTTTTTTGGTCGTACCATTTAAGTTTGTTTCAACGCTCCAAATTAATACTTTTATACCAGCTTGATTGTATAAAAATTCCCTAAATGAAAATCTTGTAAAATCCTTGGGCTGGTACGCCCTGACTCAAAGGCTTTGATAGCTTTTTTAATACTCATTGACGATGACTTACGATTTCGATAAAATAATACCCCGGGAGAACACATCCTGCGTTAAATACGACCTTCGAAAGGAATTTTTCGGCACAACCTCTGTCCTCCCGCTATGGGTTGCCGACATGGATTTTGAAACGCCCGTATTTATCCGCGAGGCTGTCATCAAACGCGCAATCCATCCTATTTATGGATACACCTTTCGGTCAGACACTTTTTCCCGCAGTATTATCAACTGGATGCAGAAACGGCATGGGTGGGAAATAAAAAAGGAATGGGTGGCATTCAGCCCCGGAGTTGTTCCGGCATTGAATATGGCCGTTATGGCTTTCACGAGCCCCGGAGACAAGGTTATAGTTCAGCCACCTGTGTACTTCCCGTTTTTCACTGCGGTAAAGAACCATGGAAGGGAATTGGTTTATAATCAACTTACCGAAAAGAACGGCCGATATGAAATGGACTTCCAGGATCTGGAGCGAAAGATCGATGATAAAACCAAGCTGCTTTTGCTGTGCCACCCCCACAATCCGGTCGGCAGGCTCTGGTCAAGGCATGAGTTGGAAACGCTCGTTGAAATCTGTGCCCGGAAAAATGTACTGATTGTCTCTGACGAGATTCATTCCGACCTTATGCTTAACGGCAATGTGCATATTCCGCTTGCAACCCTTTCACGAAAAGCTGCTGACATAAGTCTCACATGCATTGCCCCAAGCAAAACATTCAATCTGGCAGGGCTGGCTACTTCTGCACTGATTATCCCCAATGAAGCCCACAGAAAAGTGTATGAGAAAATTCTCGATGACCTGCATGTAGGCATGGGAAACCTTTTCGGGATAACCACACTTGAGGCTGCTTATGATGAGGGAGACGAGTGGCTTGTGCAGTTGCTGGCCTATCTGGACCAAAATCTCCAGCTCCTGAATGATTTTTTTCTCACCCGGATTCCCCGGGTAAAGGTTGTGCCGGCAGAAGCTACCTATCTTATTTGGCTCGATTTCAGGGGGCTTGGACTTAAGGGGAAGGAACTCAGGGAATTTGTGATTCAGAATGCAGGGATTGGATTAAACGACGGACCCTCATTTGGTCCGGGTGGTGATGGGTTTCAAAGGATCAACATTGCCCTCCCCCGAAAAATACTGATTGAAGCCCTTGAGAAACTTGAAGAAGCCGTTGGGGCGTTATAAGGAAAGAAATTTTTAGCTTCGTTTCGTTCAGAATGACAGTCAAGTATGAATCTTGGAATGAGTTGGTTGAGGTTGGTTGGCAGCGAAGCTGCCA
>CAMAZH010000045.1 GCA_945863035.1 Chitinophaga pinensis
TGGGTAAATGACTTTGCGTTCTCACTGTTTGAAAACTATATTGTTGTTGCTCTCTTGTTTTTCGGAATCCTCATGTTTGCTTCCGATATCCTTACAACCCCATTTTCAGTTTACGACACTTTTGTAATCGAGCAGAAATTCGGTTTTAATAAAACCAGTCCAAAAACCTTTGTGCTCGACAAACTGAAAGGTTGGCTCTTAGGGGCTATTCTCGGGGGAGGTATACTGGCCCTGCTTATATGGTTTTTCCAACTGTCGGGGGAGAATTTCTGGTTGCTGGCATGGGCTGCCATCAGTGTTTTTACTATTTTAATGACTATGTTCTACTCCCAGCTGATTGTTCCGCTTTTCAACAAGCAGACCCCTCTAGAAGATGGGGCCCTGAAAGCGGCAATTAAGGAGATGTCTGACAAAACCGGTTTCAAACTCGATAATGTATATGTCATCGACGGCTCAAAGCGCTCCACAAAAGCAAATGCCTATTTCACAGGACTCGGATCGAAAAAACGCATTGTTCTTTACGACACGCTTATCAGCGATTTGAGTACCCCTGAAATTGTTGCCGTTTTAGCGCACGAAATAGGACACTACAAGAAGAAACACAACCTTTCAGGAACTGTTAGCGGGATACTGCAGGCCGGACTCACACTTTTTCTGTTCTCCCTGCTGATTAACAACCCGGCCTTATCCACAGCGCTTAATGTTGAAGAACCGAATTTCCATATTTCCCTCGTCGCATTCGGCATCCTCTATACCCCGGTTTCCATGTTGACGGGTATTTTCTCAAGCATTGTGAGCCGCAGGCACGAGTACCAGGCAGATCGCTTTGCTGCGGAGAAATCCGATGCAAATGCACTGATCTCGGCTTTGAAAAAACTATCCGGTAAAAACCTCAGCAACCTGACACCTCATCCGGCGTATGTGTTTTTTCACTATTCTCATCCTACCTTGTTGCAAAGGATCAAAGCCCTTTCAAAACTCAATTAAGCATTTTTCTGTAGTTTAATTCCCGGAGCAAACCCGGGTGATCTGCTCAAAAATCCCCTTATTCAAACATAGCAAGAAAGGATTTTCCTGCTGATTGCCTTGGATTCTGCGATACCGAAAGACGATAGATTTCTTTCGTGTATTTGTTTGATTTAATACCCTGTGGGCAAATCCGAGTGATCTGAGGATCAATTGGTGTCCGGTAAAGTTTGAAATTCTTTATACACTTAATATTTCGCTGCTCTGCAGCTTTATTAAATCCACGTAATTTTCTGGCTACAAATATTTTGCTACGGTTCGACAAAGCTCACCGAAACCTCTGCAGCTTTATTAAGCGGCAGCGCCGCGTAAATATTTGTAGAAATAATAACAAACACCAAAAAAAAGCCCTGTAGGGGCGAAATATTTACAAATGTTTATGAAATCAATATATTTTAATGATTTGAATAAATTTTACCGGACAACTATGATTTTAAGCCAGGGGTGAGAAGGATATTTTCAACAAAAGTCAAATCTTTTTGTTTAAACTCCAATGCGCTAAAGAAACACAACTAACTTCAACATTAAGAATCATGGATGAAAACCCTTCCGGACTTTATATCCCGCATAAAGAACTTTTCAAAAATTCCCATGTGTCGTCTCTTGCCCATTATCACGAAATTTATCAGGAAAGCATCAGGTCAGGTTCTGATTTCTGGGAAAAGAAGGCGCATGAGTTTTTGCACTGGCAGCATGATTTTCAGCTGGTAAGCGACTGCGACTTTTCAGAGGGATTGGTATCCTGGTTCCTTGGGGGGAAGCTCAATGCATGCGAAAACTGCGTCGACAGGCATGTAAAGGACAGGGGAGATCAGGTGGCGATTATCTGGGAAGCCGACGAGCCGGGTAACGAACAGCGAATCACCTACAGGGAGTTGCAGCGGAATGTTTCGCGTCTGGCAAATGTTCTGCGCCACAATGGCATCCGCAAGCGCGACCGCGTAGCCATTTACATGCCTATGATTCCGGAAGCAGTTTACGCTATGCTTGCCTGTGCCAGAATCGGTGCGGTGCATTCGGTTGTTTTTGCCGGGTTTAGCGCTGAATCCCTACGCGACCGGATAAACGATGCGAAATGCAAAGCCGTGATTACTGCCGACGAAGGTGTGCGGGGGAAAAAGATAATTCCCCTGAAAAGAATGGTTGACGAAGCCGTCATGGCCTGCCCGAGTGTTGAACATGTGCTGGTTGCCAGGCGAACAGGTGCCAAAATACCGTTTTATCCACCCAGGGATATCTGGCTTAATGAAGCCATGGAAGGCGAAAGGCCCTATTGCCCGATTGAACATATGGATTCTGAGGACACCCTTTTCTTGCTCTACACCTCGGGAAGCACAGGAAAGCCAAAAGGACTGTCGCATACAACTGCCGGATATCTTTTGTTTGCCGCCATGACCCACAAATATGTTTTCGATTACAAAGCAGATGAAATCTATGCCTGCGTAGCCGATATAGGCTGGATAACAGGCCATTCGTATGTTGTTTACGGACCCTTGTTGAATGGGGGCACAACAGTTTTATTTGAAAGTGTTCCAAATTACCCTGATGCCGGAAGGTACTGGGAAATGGTAGAACGACTCAAAATCAACCAATTTTATACCGCACCCACAGCTTTGCGGGCAATTCAAAGGGAAGGTGATGCATTTGTAAACAAATATGACCGTTCCAGCCTCAGAATCCTCGGAACCGTTGGCGAACCGATAAACCCCGACACCTGGAAATGGTATTACAATGTGGTGGGAGAGGGCAGGTGCTCGATTGTCGACACCTGGTGGCAAACCGAAACAGGCGGAATCCTGATTTCTCCATTACCGGGAGCAATACCAACCAAACCGGGCTCTGCTACTTTGCCGTTTTTCGGGATAGAGCCCGTCCTTTTGAGTCCCGAAGGAATTGAACTCACAAGCACGGAAGCTTCGGGTCTTTTGGCAATAAAAAAACCCTGGCCCAGCATGGCAAGAACAATTCAGGGAGATCATGTTCGCTTTTTCGAAACCTACCTGAAGCAGTTTAAAGGCTACTATCTTACCGGTGATGGCGCTACTCGCGATGCCGATGGGTATTATTGGCTCACCGGCCGTGTGGACGATGTTTTGAACGTTTCCGGACACAGAATCGGATCAGCAGAGATCGAAAGCGCTCTGGTGTCGCACCCGTTCTGCTCCGAAGCTGCTGTTGTAGGATTCCCCCATGAAATAAAAGGAGAGGGGATTTTTGCCTATGTTATCCTGAGGGAAGGCTATGAGGCGGATGAGGAACTCGTTGGCGAATTAAGGAATGAGGTAAGGCGGCATATCGGAGCCTTTGCCACTCCCGATATGATATTGCTCGCTCCCGGACTTCCCAAAACGAGGTCAGGGAAAATTATGAGAAGAATCCTGCGAAAAATTGCTGCCGGTCAAACCGATGATCTGGGCGATATTACCACCCTTGCCGATCCTTCTGTGGTGGAGTCTTTAATTGCATTAAGGGCAGAATTAGGTTAGGATATTTGCTTTTTAAAACACTAAAGTAAAATGAGAAAATTAATATTGGTAAACCTGATGATAGTAAGTGTTATGACCAGCACTTGCGGCCAGCAAACCGAAAAAATAAACGAAACCATGACTGTACCGGAAGATTTGTCAATCAAGGATGGAAGTGAAAAACCCTTTAATCCATTAAACACATTTGAAAAGTTCGTGATTCTGGAAAAGGGCACAGAACGGCCATGGACAGGGCTTTATACCGATCTTAAGGAAAAAGGGACCTATGTTTGCAAGCAATGCAACGCGCCTTTATACCGTTCGAACGACAAGTTCGATTCGCATTGTGGCTGGCCTAGTTTCGACGACGAAATCCCCGGTGCGGTAAAAAGAAAAACCGACGCCGACGGAAGTCGGACGGAGATTACCTGTGAGAATTGCGGAGGGCATTTGGGTCATGTTTTTGAGGGGGAGCGGTTTACCGATAAAAACACCCGTCATTGCGTCAATTCCGTCTCCTTGCTTTTCGTGCCGGAAAAAAGCAAATGATTTTCCCCTCGATTTGTATTCCTCTGGAAAATTATTAATTTTGCCATGCTTTTAGCGGGAGTAGCTCAGGGGTAGTCCCGATATTTATCGGGATCCCAAGACTGAGGGTCTTTCAACAATAATAAAAGCGGGAGTAGCTCAGGGGTAGAGCATCAGCTTCCCAAGCTGAGGGTCGAGGGTTCGAATCCCTTTTCCCGCTCGAAAAATAGTCTCAATAACTTGGGACTATTTTTCTTTTATACCCGGTCCGAACCAAAGTCTCGCAGATTAAACAACTCTTTTTCCCCAATAATCGGGAAATGTATTATTATCTTCGCAGTCTGAAAAAACAATTATGAACGCAGCAATAATAACAATCGGTGATGAAATCCTGATTGGGCAGATCGTCGACACAAATTCAGCCTGGGTTGCCGAGAACCTTAATCTTCTGGGGATTAAAGTCGATGAAATAGTATCTGTGTCGGATGATTCGAGTCACATTAAAAGCACTTTGAGCCGTTATGAGGGCAATAAGGAACTCATTATTATTACCGGGGGATTGGGCCCGACGAAAGACGACCTGACCAAAACAACCCTGGCCGCTTACTTCGATTCCGAATTGGTTATGAATTACGAGGTTCTCAGCCATATTGAAAGCCTTTTTGGTCAACGGGGCATAAAGTTGTCGGAAGTTAACCGCATGCAGGCCATGCTGCCTGATAAGTGCATGGTATTGCATAACCCGTCGGGTACAGCAGCAGGAATGTGGTTCGAAAGGGGAGGCTCAATTTTTGTTTCCATGCCGGGAGTGCCTTACGAACTAAAGGATATCTTCAGCCAATCCCTTTTGCCGGAACTTCACAGGGTAAATAACGGAAATGTAATTGTTCACCGCACCCTAATGACCCAGGGCGTTCCCGAATCATTATTGTCTGACAGGATAAAGGATTGGGAGGAGGCTTTGCCGGATGGGGTCAAACTGGCCTATCTGCCCCGACCCGGAATCGTTAGACTTCGTTTAAGCGCAATAGGAAAGTCTTCCGTCCAACTTAAAGAAACACTTGAGCTTGAGATTCATAAGTTATTACATATCATAGGAAAAGATGTTTTCAGCCTTGAAGACACAACACTGGAAAAAGTATTAGGCGACCTGCTAATCGATAAGGCTCTAACTTTGGCCACAGCCGAGAGTTGCACCGGCGGAGCCATTGCCAGTCTGATTACTTCAGTTCCCGGAAGTTCCCGCTATTTTAAAGGCAGCGTTGTGGCTTATGACAATTCGGTGAAGGAAGGAATTGTAAATGTGAAGGAGGATACAATCAGAAAATATGGGGCTGTAAGTCAGCAGGTTGTCGAAGAAATGTCGAAGGGCATTCTTGAACTTTTGAAGGTTGATTATGCTATTGCGACATCGGGTATTGCAGGGCCAGACGGGGGGACGTTGGAAAAGCCGGTAGGGACCACCTGGATTTCCGTTTCATCGGCTGAAAAAACCATCTCCAAACGATTTCTTTTTGGCGAGCACAGAGGCAGAAATGTGGAAAAAACCAGTCTTGCCGCGCTTAACATGTTGAGAAAGATGATTTTGGGGATTGATTAAGCACGGATAAAAAGTTCTAAAATATTTTGTGGATTATTTTGATTATTAAAAAGAAAATACCGTACTTTGCGGTCTGTTTGAAAAAACCATAGAAATTCAAAAGAAATGTCACGAGTTTGTCAGATAACTGGAAAAAAAATGATCACGGGTAACAATGTTTCCCATTCCAAAAAAAGAACAAGAAGAAAGTTTTATCCGAACTTATTCGATAAGAAATTTTATCTTACCGAGGAAGACCGTTGGGTAAGGCTGAGAATATCCGCTAAGGGTATCAGAATTATTAACAAGAAAGGTCTTGGGCTGGCGTTAAGTGAGGCTAAGGATAAAGGCTTTCTTGCAAGTTATTAATACCAAAAAACTAGATTAAGATGGCAAAGAAAAGTAAAGGTAACCGAATCCAGGTAATCCTGGAGTGTACTGAGCACAAGGAAAGTGGTCGGCCGGGTACTTCGCGTTACATAACCACCAAAAACAGGAAGAATACTCCTGAAAGAATGGAATTGAAGAAGTATAATCCAATACTTAAGAGAAACACTCTTCATAGAGAAATTAAATAACAAAAGCATTCAGAAATGGCAAAGAAGGTTGTTGCGTCGCTACAGACAGGAAAAGGTAAGAACTATACCAAATGCATAAAAATGGTAAAGTCTCCTGCTACAGGTTCCTATTCGTTTGAAGAAGGAATTGTTCATATGGATTTGATCAAAGATTTCTTCGAGAAATAAAATTTTATTCCACGATACTGTTTTAAAAAGCTTTCTTTTACCGGAAAGCTTTTTTTATATTGGCAAAAACGATTGTTTATGGGTTTATTTTCAAGTCATAAGAAAGAAGTACTCGAGAAGGGGCTGGAAAAAACCAGGGAGAACGTGTTTAAGAAGCTTTCGAGGGCAATCATTGGGAAATCAAGGGTAGACGATGAGGTGCTCGACAGCCTTGAGGAAATACTGATAAGCTCCGATGTCGGGGTCGATACTACCATTAAAATCATCAACCGTATTGAGACAAGGGTTTCGGCCGATAAGTTTCTCAACACGGATGAATTGAACGTCATCTTAAAGGAAGAGATTGCCTCTCTGCTTGAAGAAAACAATACCGGTGTTGTTAAGGGTTTTGACGAAGATCTGGGCAAAAAGCCATATGTGATCATGGTAGTTGGCGTTAACGGGGTTGGGAAAACCACAACCATCGGAAAACTGGCCTACCATTTTAAGGCAGCCGGTAAAAAAGTCGTTTTGGGTGCAGCCGACACCTTTCGGGCCGCTGCCGTCGAGCAACTCACCATTTGGGCTGAAAGAGTTGATGTGGAACTTATCAAACAGCAAATGGGATCCGATCCTGCCTCCGTTGCTTTCGACACCCTTAAGTCGGCCATTGGTTCGAACGCCGATGTTGTAATTATCGACACCGCTGGAAGGTTGCACAACAAGGTTAACCTGATGACCGAACTTTCCAAGATCAAGCGCGTGATGCAAAAACTGATTCCTGATGCTCCCCATGAAATTCTTTTGATTCTTGACGGCTCAACAGGTCAGAACGCCTTCGAACAAGCAAAACACTTTACCCTTGCCACCGAAATCAACGCTTTGGCCCTTACCAAACTCGATGGCACAGCCAAGGGTGGCGTGGTAATCGGGATTTCCGACCAATTGAAAATCCCTGTCAAATATATTGGTGTCGGCGAGAGAATGGAAGACCTCCAAATATTCAACAAGCTGGAGTTTGTTGAAACCTTATTCACAAAGTAGAACCAATACGCATGAAAGGAAGAAATACGCTTACCTCTTCTTTGAATATCATCACGCTGGGTTGTTCCAAAAACCTGGTTGATTCGGAAAAACTTCTTGCCCAGTTTGAGGAAAACGGATTTGTTTCAAGTCACAACTCAGCGGAATTTACCGATGTTGTTATAATCAATACCTGTGGGTTTATCCTCGACGCCAAAAACGAGTCCATCGAGACCATTCTCAGTTACGCCCAAGCTAAAAAGCAGGGTTTCATCCGCAAGCTTATTGTAACCGGATGTTTGTCGCAGCGTTATGGAGAATCCCTCAGAAAAGAAATACCGGAAGTTGATGCCTATTTTGGTGTTAACCAGGAAAAAGATATTATCAAAGCCCTGGGAGGCAATTACCATGCAGGCATCATCAACCAGAGAATTATCACAACCCCGTCGCATTATGCTTTTCTTAAGATAGCTGAAGGATGCAACCGGAGTTGCTCATTTTGTGCCATTCCCTCGATACGGGGAAAACAGGTTTCATTGCCGGTTGAAGATCTGATTAGCGAATCCCGCTTCCTGATTTCCAAGGGAGTAAAAGAACTTATCCTTATTGCCCAAGACCTCACTTCATACGGAACCGATCTTTACAAAAAGAAATACTTAGGCAGCTTGCTGAATGAACTGGACAAACTTGAAGGCGCCGAATGGATTCGTCTGCATTACAGCTACCCTATGGGGTTTCCGGTGGATGAAATTATCCCGCTAATGAAAAACAGCACGAAAATCTGTAACTATCTTGATATTCCCATTCAGCATATCAGCGACAAAATTTTGCACAACATGAATCGGGGACACGGGAGGAAGGAAATTGAAGAGGTAATCGACGGTTTCAGGAAGGAGATTCCCGATGTAGCCCTGCGTACCACCCTTATTACTGGCTATCCCGGGGAAAGCGAAAAGGATTTTCAGGAATTGTATGATTATGTTGAGAAGACAAGGTTCGACCGTTTAGGCGTTTTCACCTATTCTGAAGAAGAGGACACTCCTGCTGCACTGCATCAGAAAGATGACGTTCCCGAAGAGGTGAAGGAGGAGCGGAAGAACCTGATCATGAGTTTGCAGGAAAGCATCTCCCTCGAGAAAAACATGGAAAAGGTCGGGAAAGAATTCAAAGTACTGATTGACAGTATTGAGGGTGAGTTTTACGTAGGCCGCACAGAACACGACAGTCCGGAAATCGATAATGAGGTTCTTATTAACCGAAGTTCAAGTGAGCTACAGCCAGGCGACTTCTGTCGGGTAAAAGTTTATGATGCTCAGGAATTTGATCTGTACGCAGAAGTAATAAAAAACCCCGCAGACTAATCTGCGGGGTTTTTTGTTACTGCCTAGTTTTGGGATGGAAGGTCTTCGCCGTGATTCTCAACCGCTTTCGTAGGTTTGAGTACTTTCACCTGAATGTTTTCCTTTTTCTTGTCCAGGCCCACCTGAAGGGTATTGCCCTCAGACACGTCATTTTTAATAATCACTTCTGCCATTGGGTCTTCAAGGTATTTCTGTATCGCTCTCTTCAAAGGCCTTGCCCCAAACTGGATATCGTAACCCTTTTCGATAATAAAATCCTTTGCCTCAGCCGAAAGCTTGATCTTGTATCCCAGGGAGATAATTCTGTCATAAAGGCCTTTAAGCTCTATATCAATGATTTTGTAAATATCATCCTTTGTGAGGGAGTTGAATAAAACCACATCATCGATCCGATTCAGGAATTCCGGTGCAAATGCGCGCTTTAGCGCCTTATGTATAACTCCCTTGGTGTGCTCGTTCGCAGCTTCAACCTTGGCATGGGTGTTAAAGCCCACTCCCTGACCGAAATCTTTCAACTGACGGGAACCAATGTTGGATGTCATGATAACAATGGTGTTCCTGAAATCGACTCTTCTGCCCAGACTGTCAGTCAACTGTCCCTCATCCAACACCTGAAGCAGAATATGGAACACATCGGGGTGGGCCTTTTCGATTTCATCGAGAAGAACTACCGAGTAGGGTTTTCTTCTGACTTTCTCGGTTAGTTGCCCGCCTTCCTCATATCCAATATACCCCGGAGGAGCTCCAACGAGCCGCGAGATGGAAAATTTCTCCATGTATTCGCTCATATCCACCCGGATGAGGTTGTCGACAGTGTCGAACAAATATTTGGACAACACCTTAGCCAACTGTGTTTTCCCGACACCGGTTGGACCAAGGAAGATAAACGTTCCTATAGGTTTATTGGGGTCTTTCAGGCCAGCCCGGTTTCTCTGAATCGCTTTCACAACTTTGGCAATGGCCTCATCCTGACCCACAACGCTGCCCTTGAGCTCGTCTGCCATTTTGAGCAGACGCATTCCCTCGGCCTGGGCGATGCGCTGCACCGGCACGCCGGTCATCATTGCAACCACTTCGGCTACCTTTTCCTCATCCACAACAATGCGGTTGCGGGCAAGCTCGCGTTCCCACTTTTGCTTTTCCTGTTCGAGTTTTTCGAGAAGGTCTTTTTCCTTGTCGCGGAAGCTTGCTGCCCGTTCGAAATTCTGATTCTTAACCGCCTTGATTTTCTCCTTTTTAGTGTCCTCGATTTCGTGTTCAAGGGTGACAATCCTCTCAGGTACAACAATGTTCGAGATATGCACTCTGGATCCTGCTTCGTCGAGGGCGTCAATGGCTTTGTCGGGGAGGTGCCTGTCGCTGATATACCGCTGCGTTAGCTTTACACAGGCTTGTATCGCTTCAGGAGTATAGGTTACGTTATGATGCTCTTCGTAGCGTTCCTTGATATTATTGAGAATCTCAACCGTTTCCTCAGCAGAGGTCGGGTTTATCATTACCTTTTGAAAACGTCTTTCCAAAGCGCCATCTTTTTCGATATGCTGCCGATACTCGTCGAGCGTTGTGGCGCCGATGCATTGAATATCACCGCGAGCCAGGGCGGGTTTTAGCATGTTTGCTGCGTCGAGTGAACCCGTTGCTCCGCCTGCACCCACAATCGTGTGTATTTCGTCGATAAACAGTATTACGTTGTTGTTTTTCGCAAGCTCGTTGAGTATGGCTTTCATGCGTTCCTCAAACTGACCGCGATATTTGGTTCCGGCAACGATGGATGCAAGATCCAGGGTAACCACGCGCTTATCGAACAGCACCCTTGATACTTTTCGCTGAACAATTCGGTTTGCAAGACCTTCAGCGATGGCTGATTTGCCGACTCCCGGCTCACCGATAAGTATCGGGTTGTTCTTTTTCCGGCGACTCAGTATCTGCGCAAGGCGCTCTATCTCAAGCTCACGACCTACAATAGGATCAAGGCGATCCTCCTCGGCAGCTTTGGTAAGGTCAATTCCGAAATTATCCAAAACAGGGGTTTCGGAAACTGTTTTGGGATTCTGGGGATTGGGATTCTGTTTTCCTGTTCCAAACGGGTTCTTCTCGTCGTCGTCGTCACTCGGAAAATCAGCGCGGTTCTGAGGTCCGGAGCTTTCCAGTTCAGTGCGCACAGCCTCGTAGTTTATGCTTTTCTCGTTCAAAACCTGAGTTGCGAAGTTGTTTTCGTCCTTCAATATGGCCATAAGCAAATGCCCTGTGTCAATTACGGAATCCTTCAGCGCTCGAGCCTCCAGATATACCAGTTTTAATACCCTCTCGGTATTTTTCAGCAGGGGGAGATTATCCGTATCCGTAATATTTATAATGTCTTCCTGCCGGATGCTGTTTTCAACAGCTTTGCGGACTTCATAGAGTTCAATACCCAACATCAGGAGGATATCGATAGCAACGCCTTCGCCATCCCGCAGAATTCCAAGGAACAAATGCTCCACGCTGAGATGATTATTCCCCAACCTCACGGCCTCTTCTTTGCTGTAGCTCAGCACGTCTCTGATTCTTTGTGAAAATTTTGCATCCATATATTGATACTAATATTAGTCAAATAATTAACGGTTTCAAGTTACGTATATAGTCACAAATATAGGAATAAAACAATTATCAATTATAAACAGTTCAATGTTGATAATTTTGAACATGATGCACGGAATTTAGGAGGGAAATGATTACTTTCGTAGGTCTGATTTTTTTGCGGGTTTTAGCATGAAAACAGGTCGTTCTAATTTAATGAAAGGTGTTATGATTGCAGATGGTGAAAAGATTTTAAAAGTAAATATCGAGGAGGAGATGAAGTCGGCCTATATCGACTACTCCATGTCAGTTATAGTGTCGCGCGCGCTTCCCGATGTCCGCGACGGTTTGAAACCGGTGCACCGTAGGGTTTTATTTGGAATGTCTGAGTTGGGGGTTAACGCTAACCGGGGGTATAAAAAATCAGCCAGGATCGTTGGGGAAGTATTAGGTAAATACCATCCTCATGGCGACACTTCGGTGTACGATGCCATGGTGAGAATGGCGCAACCCTGGTCGTTGCGGTATCCCTTAGTAGACGGACAGGGAAACTTCGGATCGGTCGACGGCGACAGTCCCGCTGCCATGCGTTATACCGAAGCCCGTTTGCGTAGAATTGCCGAAGAAACAATGGCCGATCTCGATAAGAATACTGTTGACTTCCAAAACAATTTCGATGACACTCTTCAGGAACCAACGGTAATGCCAACACGTGTTCCGATCCTGCTTATCAACGGTGCTTCCGGTATTGCTGTGGGTATGGCCACAAACATGGCTCCTCACAACCTGACGGATACTATAGATGCTATTGTGGCCTATATCGACAACAAGGAAATTGAAATCGAACAGCTTATAGAGATCATTAAAGCCCCAGACTTCCCAACAGGGGGTATCATATATGGTTACCAGGGAGTTAAGGAAGCGTATGAAACGGGTAGGGGCAGGGTCGTGGTGAGATGCAAATCGGAAGTCGAGATTACCGATACCGGCAGAGAAAAAATTGTTATCACAGAAATCCCATATCAGGTAAACAAGGCAGAGTTGATCAAGAAAATCGCCGACCTTGTTAACGAAAAGAAGATCGAAGGTATCTCGTATGTAAATGATGAGTCCGACCGAACAGGGATGAGAATCATCATTATCCTCAAAAAAGAAGCCATGTCGAGTGTGGTCATGAACACTCTTTTGAAATACACCCTTTTGCAAACCAGCTTTAACGTAAACAATATTGCGTTGGTAAAAGGACGGCCCAAAGTGTTAAACTTGAAGCAGTTAATCAGCTATTTCGTTGAGCACAGACATGAGGTAGTAGTAAGAAGGACTCAATTCGATCTGGAGCAAGCGGAGAAAAGGGCTCACATACTTTTGGGACTTTTAATTGCCCTGGATCATCTCGATGAAGTAATCGCATTGATCAGAGCCTCAAAAACCCCGGAAGAGGCAAGAAACGGCTTAATTGAGAAATTCGAGCTTAGCGACCTGCAGGCAAGGGCTATTTTGGATCTGAGGCTGCAGAAACTTACAGGTTTGGAAAGGGATAAGATACGCGAGGAATACGACGAACTGATGAAGCAGATTGAGTATTTCAAGCAAATTCTCTCGGATGAGGTTCTCCGGATGAAAATTATTAAGGACGAGCTGCTTGAAATCAAAGAAAAATACGGCGATGAAAGGCGCACAGAGATCGTTCCCAATGCCGAGGAATTTAACCCTGAAGATTTTTATGCCAACGACGAAATGGTTATTACCATTTCCAATCTCGGCTATATCAAACGCACACCGCTGACAGAATTCCGCACCCAAAGCAGGGGAGGAACCGGAGCGAAAGCTACAGGTACAAGGGATGAGGATTTCCTGACCCACCTCTTTACGGCAACCATGCACAATACTATGCTGTTTTTTACCGAAATGGGTCGGTGCTTCTGGTTAAAGGTTTATGAAATCCCAGAAGGGACAAAGACATCCAAAGGCAGGGCTATCCAGAATCTGATTAACCTTGAGGCGGGTGACAATGTTAAAGCCTTTCTGAATGTTATGAGCCTGAGTGACGAAGAATACCTGAACAATAATTATATTGTTATGGCAACCCGCAAGGGGACCATTAAAAAAACCTCTCTCGAGGCGTATTCCCGACCTAGGCAGAACGGTATCAATGCAATAAACATTAAAGAAGGTGACACCTTGCTTGAAGCGCTTCTGACAAATGGTAACCATGAGATTCTATTGGCTGTTCGCAGCGGTAAGTCAATTCGCTTCAATGAGTCCACAGTTAGGGCAATCGGGCGCACAGGCTCAGGGGTTAAGGGTGTTACCCTGACAGGGAAAGACGATGAAGTGATTGGTATGATCTCCATGGAAGGGGCAACAAAAGACGTATTGGTAGTTTCCGAGAATGGCTATGGAAAAAGATCCTCCATCGAAGATTACAGGATTACCAACCGGGGTGGCAAGGGCGTGAAAACTATCAACATTACCGAGAAAACCGGCAAACTCATAGGTTTTAAATCGGTTACCGATAACGATGATTTGATGATTATTACCAAAAACGGTATTATCATTAGGCTTCAGGTCGAAAAACTCAGGGTTATGGGTCGTGCTACCCAGGGTGTCCGTCTTATAAACCTTAAGGAATCAGATCGGATTGCTGCTCTGACCCGCGTTCCGTCCGGGGTTAACACCGAAGGAGAAGAGAACACTGAGGTTGGTGCAAGTGAAATCACTACCGAGGAATAAGAATTCGGAAATATTTGGCATCTTATTTGAGTGCAAAAGTAAAAAACAGTAATTTTAGCATATAACTAAACAACGATCATGATGAAACACTTATTAATCATTTGTCTTGCTGTCATTGGCTTTACCGGTCTTAAAGCTCAAGACGTTTTTGTCCCCATCAATTACAAAGCTTTAGAAAAGAAAATTCAAAAAAGTGAACTTGAAATAGCCGACCCTAAAAAAGGAGCTGATCCAAAAATATGGATTAAAAGGGGAGAAATAATGTTGTCCGCCAACGAGGTTGACCTGGAACAGGTTTTTGAAGGTATGAGTCCCACAAGCCTTATTCTCTTTTATAAAGACCCCGTGATCACAACCGAAGAATTGGACGAAAGAACTTATGAGGTCTACTCGTATCCCAGAGTGAAATTCTACTTCGAGAACAGTGTTCTCGTGATGTGGAAGAAAACAACCTGGATTTACGAAAACCCGCTGCAGGAGGCTTATAAAAGCTTTATAAAAGCCTTGGAACTTGACGTTGCCGGCAAAAACAAAGCCAAACTCACCGAAGAATTCGAGGGGTTGAAATCCCAGTTGAAGAAAAATGGTATAAATGGCTATTATTTAGGGGAAAAGGAAAGTGCTTTAAAGAGTTTTGAATTGGTCCTTACCATTAATAAACTGTCGCTGTTAAACGATATTAAGGACACTGTTTTAATTCAGTATGCAGGAATCATCGCCAGGGAGTTAAACCAGATCGACAGAGCAATCATGCACTATAAGGATCTCGCGAAAATCGATAACCAGCCTAATACATATCTGCTTATCAAGGAAGATTACTTAAAACTCAAAGATACTATCAACGCCATTAGCACCATGGAAGCAGCTTTCGAGAAATATCCCGATACATTGAACGTTGTGGCAAACCTGGTTGATTTATACATAAGGAATAGCAAGATTAATGAAGGATTGACTACCATCAATTCGACTCTGGAAAAAAACCCCAACAAAGGTGAATTTTATTACTGGAAGGGGAGGTTGCTTTTAAACACGGAAGATGAAGATCGTATCACAAAAGCGCTCGAATCTTACGAAAAGGCTGTTTCTCTTAATCCTAATCTGTACTATGCCTACTACGATATCGGATTTATCTACTTCCTTCAGGGACAGGACCTGTTCACAAGATCAGGCGAAGAAGTCGACAAGAAATTCAGGGAGGAGATGATCGAGGTTGCAACCGACAATTACAACAAAGCGTTACCAAACCTGGAAAAAGCTCTGGAATTAAACACTACTAATAAAGAAATTAAAAAGGAAACCTTAGACACACTGAAGAGAGTTTATTACAAACTACAGATGATGGATAAGTATGATCAGGCCACTGAGATGATGAAGAATATTTAACAAACAAAGGGGAGTCGATTTTCGGCTCCCCTTTGTTTAACGGTATCTATTTAACATAATATTAATTATGGGGCTAATATTGAATCTGAAAATTAACCCGCTGTATATCCTGAGTAAGCTTTAGATCTTCTTCACCTTAACAGCATTCATGCCTTTCAAACCGCGCTGCAACTCATAACTTACTTTGTCGTTCTCTCTAATTTCATCGATCAGCCCACTAACATGTACAAAGTATTTTTCCTGAGTTTGGCTATCGATAATAAACCCAAAGCCTTTAGAGTCGTCGAAATAAGATACTTTACCCTGCATTTCCGTGGGAACTTCCTTGTCTTCTTTTTTCGGAACTCCAATTTCAATGCTGCTGGCTTTTACTTTTATTTTTTTCGAGGGATCTGGTGGCGTGTCTGTAATCATTCCATTTTCATCCACATACGCAATCATACTATCCAAACCTCCACCTTTAGGGTTTGAACCGCGTTCCAATTTCTTGGAAAGCTTATCCTTCTGTTTTTTTAGTCTCTTTTTTTCTTTTTCACTCTTATTAAAGCTCTGCTGTGATTTTGCCATTCGTTTTTAATTTAAATGTTGATTAAAATTAGCTAATTCCTGAACATTACAAGTCTTAATTGAAATACCAAAAGAATGACCGGGAAATGACAATTTATCAAAATTGATTTGCCGAATGATTTATCCAGTTCTCGCAATAACTTTGCTTTGAGGACCTGAAATCCGTCCCCGATGTTAATGGAAATTTTTGCAAAGATAGGCAATCCATTTTAACTGTCCTTAACTCAATAGAAAAATCACAGGTTTTTTTTAAGGTTTGTTATCATCAGGGATTGAATTAGTTTACCTTTGTCGCCATGACAAAAAACCTCAAACCATGGGAAATTGCCGTTAAGAAGCTTGGGATTCCTTCGCTCACGGAGATGCAGCTTAAATCGCTTGAAATTCACAGCAACCAAAGTGATGTGATCCTCCTGTCCCCTACCGGAACCGGTAAAACCCTGGCTTTTCTGCTGCCCCTTTTTGAATCGCTCCAACACGATGTTAAACTGGTACAGGTATTAATAATTACACCTTCCCGCGAACTTGCACAGCAAATCGAACAGGTGTTCCGAAGCCTATCCAGCGATTTTAAGGTGAATTCCTGTTACGGGGGGCATTCCATGACTACCGAAAAAAACAACTTCACCTCCCCTCCTGCCGTCCTCATTGGAACACCGGGCCGTTTGGCCGATCACATCCGGTCAGGAAACTTTAAAACACAGTCAATCCACACCCTGATTCTCGACGAGTTTGATAAATCCCTGGAATTCGGCTTTCAGCAGGAGATGTCGTTCATCATCGGCAGACTGGATGCCGTTAAAAAACGGGTTCTAAGCTCCGCTACCGATCTCCCTGAAATCCCTGGATTTACTGGAATCAAGTCACCCTTTGTACTTGATTATTTACTTAAGGAGGAGGCGGTTAAGAACTTAACAGTTAATATAGTAAAGTCGAATAACAAGGACAAGCTTGATAGTCTTTTTCATCTCTTGTGCGATTTGGGTGCTGCCACAACCCTTATTTTCTGTAACCATCGGGAAGCAGTCGAAAGAATAAGCAATCACCTGAGCCAGTCGGGCATTGTCAATGATTTCTTTCACGGGGGATTGGAGCAATCCGAGCGTGAACGCATGCTTATAAGGTTCAGAAATGGTAGTTCGAACATATTGATAACCACTGATCTGGCTTCCAGGGGACTTGATATCCCCGATATCTCCTACATTATCCATTATCAGCTCCCGGTAACCGAAGCTGGATTTATCCACCGGAACGGTCGCACGGCTCGGATGCATGCCACAGGATCAAGCTTTTTGATTTTATCGGAGGACGAGGCAATACCGGGATATATCCAAACCGGATATAAAAACCACACTATCAGGGCAGGCCATGGCTTGCCTGAGAAACCCCATTGGCAGACACTTTACATAGGAGGTGGTAAAAAGGACAAAATAAACAAAATGGACATTGCAGGCTTCCTTTTCAAGCAAGGTGGGCTTGGGAAAGATGACCTGGGCATTATCGATGTGAAGGACCACCACGCATACGCAGCAATTAAAAGCGAATTAATTCATTCGGTCTTGTCAAAAGTCAGCACAGCCAAAATAAAAAACAGGAAAGTTAAGATTCAAATCTCCTACTAAATTGAATTTCACCAAGTAAAGAGTCCCGCATTAAACCTTAACCCAAATGTTCCCCGATTTGTTTGAATCAACCACCGAATGAATAAACTTCATGCCTCGCACCCCATCGTGAACCGTTGGGAATTCCCCTGCGTCATACATCTCAGCCCTTATTGATTTGGCAGCTCCTTTGTAAATATTTGCAAGGGCCTCATAGATTCCTTCCGGATGTCCGGCGGGCATAGTATGACTGGCTTCGGCGAGTTTACCATTGTAACCATGAGCAGGCTTGTAAATTTTGGTAGGTTCCGAATCGCTCAGCATATAGAGGTAATTCGGGTTCTCCTGGGCCCATTTTAAACTAGCCTTGGCCCCATAAACGGCAAGGGTAATACAGTTCTCTTCACCGCCGCAAACCTGACTCGCCCTGATAACGCCTTTCAGTTTACCACCAAAACGCACTAAAACAGTTCCGTCCAGATCAAGTTGAACATCTTCTTTTACCGTGCTGAGATCAGCAAGAACCTCTTTGACTTCAAGTCCTGTGGTATACTCGATAAGGTTAAAAGCATGTACTCCGATATCGCCCATACAGCTGCTCACTCCGGCATGTTTAGGATCGAGTCTCCATACTCCCGTGATCCTGCTTTCCGTTCCATGAATAATTGAGTTTATCCAGCCCTGATAGTACTGCGCATCAATTCGCTGAATGGTGCCAAGAACTCCGGATGCAATAAGATCTCTCATCTGCCGGATCATCGGATAACCTGTGTAGGTATGAGTCAGCGCAAAAGTCAGTTTTTTCCCGGTTACTAGTTTTTCAAGATCCAGCGCCTCTTCTACCGTCATTGTCATAGGTTTTTCACAAATCAGGTGAAAACCAGCATGGAGAAGGTTTTTCGCAAACGGATAATGTAAGGCGTTTGGTGTGACAATAGAAACAACTTCCATGCGTTCGCTTTGAGGAAGTGCCAATTCAGCCTGAATCATTGCCTCTACGCTGATATAGCAGCGGTCGGCAGGTATTCCCTCTGCTTTTGCGAATTGTTTACTCTTCTCGTAATCCACATCAAACACGCCACCAACAAGCTCATAATCGTTGCATATTCTTGAAGCACGGCGGTGAGCATCCCCAATGAATGCTCCAAAGCCACCTCCTACCATTCCCATTTTAATTTTTTTCATGCTATTTTGGTTTATCTAATCTTACCTTTTAATCTGAACTAAACATTTTCATCCAGTCGGATGTAGCCTTATTTCATAATTGATTATGCAATTATGTGTTTTAAACAAAAAACCGCGTCCTTGATTTACACGTGATTTCTCTTTCGTATATGGAGAATTGTAAAGAATACGATCAGAACAGCTGGTACAATGGCCACAAACCTTAAGGTCAGAGTCCCACCGGTAAGTTGTGTTGCGGCCCAAATAGTGGCTTCAGATGACCCTGCGACGGCGTTTTTTAAGACTTCGATTGTTTGTCCGGCCGGAATCGAAGCCAGGGTTTGGGCATCAAAAATAGCCCCGAGAACCGGCTGTGCAATCGCTCCGCCCAAAAAGCCGATTCCTCCCATAATTGCAAGCCCAAGTGCTCCGCTCTGAGGAATATTTTCGGAAACAAAGCCTAACATCGAAGGCCAGAAAAAAGCCACTCCCAAAGCAAAAATGCCTGCAGATGCAAAAACCATTACTGCCCCGCTGGTATACCCCATCATAAGGCAACCAATAAAAGCCAGAACTGATGAAGCAAGGAGAACAACTGTTGATTTGAGATTGTGAATTAAGGTGCCTCCAAACTGACGTGCCAATGCCATGATACCTGAAATCCACACCAACAGAAGAATCGGGTTACTAGAAACATTCGCCAGAAGCGCGGCAATCCACTGGTTTGTACCTAGTTCTGTACCGGCTGTAAGTATCATGCTGAATGCCATGAAAAGGAACAGCGGGCTTACACAAGCTTTAAGCATGTCTTTATAAGAATATCCTGAAACAACCCTCTCGGTCTGGGGAAACTGCTTGTTCAGAAACATATAACCATAAATAAACGTGGGCAGGAGCATAATGCCCATTGCGTAACGCCAGTCGGCCAGACCGATCTTATTGAACAGGTAAACAGCCAGACCTCCTATAACGATACCGGTTGGAAACCAGGCATGAAAACGGTTAAGCCGACGGGTTTTCTGGTCGGTATACATGCTTGTAATTAATGGGTTGCATGCAGCTTCCACACTTCCATTTGCTATCCCGATTAAAAGAGTGGAGATAAACAAAGACCAGAATCCTGTGGCTACTATTGTAAGCACGATTCCGGCTAAATGACAAACAAATGCAATTCCTATAATCCGCCCGATTCCGATTACATCGACCAAGGGGCCACCAAAGACCATTGCAAGCGTAAAACCCCAAAATGCGGTACCTACAATCCACCCCACTTCAGTATGACTAAGGTTGAACTCTGTTGCCCATGCTTCCACAAATGAGCCTCTGGTGGCAAATGCGAGGGCGGTTACTACTAATGCAACGCAGCTTGCGTTGAACAATTGTGCTTTTTTAATTGTGTCCATTGTTAGGGTGTTGATAGGTGTTTGGGTTAATATTTAATTTGATATTGTTGCTTTCTCTATTTTTCAAAAGCTGCATCAAATGCGATGCTGGAGGAAGGGAAATCAACTGAACGCACAAATTCGCAAGCCTCTTTTGCTCCGTGTTCCCGCTCCATGCCACTATCTTCCCATTCAACAGACAAAGGACCCTTGTATCCGATATAATTCAGTGCTCTTATGATTTCTTCAAAATTGATATTTCCATGTCCAAGGCTTCTGAAATCCCAATAGCGGCCATAGCTGCCAAATTCAGTGTGTCCGCCAAAAACCCCCGCCTCTGCAGGGGTTTCAGACCATCCAACATCTTTCATATGAACATGGAATATCTTATCGGCAAAAGTGTAAATAAACTTCACATAGTCAACTCCCTGGTAACCAAAATGCGAGGGGTCGTAATTAAACCCGAAACTGGGATGGTTGTCAACAGCTTTAAGGGCTCTGCGTGCCGAGGCAATATCAAAGGCTATTTCTGTGGGATGAACCTCAAGGCCAAAAACCACTCCCAATTCCTTGTATCTGTCGAGAATCGGGATCCAACGGGATGCGAAGTCGTTAAAGCCCTCATCGATCATTGCCGGGGTAACCGGTGGAAAGGAGTAATTCAGGTGCCAGATGGGACTTCCTGTAAAGCCATTTACAATCGACACTCCAAGGCGTTTAGCTGCTTCACCGGTTCTGATCATCTCTTTGGCCGCACGCTGGCGAACCCCCTCGGGATCCCCATCTCCCCAAACATAATCAGGAAGAATGCTTTTGTGCCTGATATCAATTCTGTCGGCAACTGCCTGTCCCACCAAATGGTTAGACACAGCAAACACCTTCAATCCATATTTTGCCAACACTTCGTTCTTTTTGCGGCAATATTCAGCATCCGCTTTATCCACTTCAAAATGGTCGCCCCAACAGGCGAGTTCCAATCCGTCATAACCAAACGATTTGGCTTTCATGCATACAGTTTCGAAGGGCAAGTCGGCCCATTGGCCTGTAAAAAGAGTTACGGTTCTGCTCATAGAGTTGATTTTTAATTCAATAACAAGTATAAAAAATTATCCTCACAAAAACAATACCTTGAAGTAGAAGTCCCTCTCAATTCAAATTAACGGAATTCACCAGGTTATTGGTTTAGCTTGGAAATGCTGGGATCGGGCTCACAAACCACCCTGAATCCTATCCCTTTAATATCGGAGTACCACCAAAGGCTTTTGGGTTGCTGCGGGTCGGTTTTTAGCCATGATTCGGATTGGGTAGCCCCTCTGGCAGCAGATCTTAATTCTGTTGCTTCGGAAATGTAATTACCCCCTCGTACCACATGTTCTGTGCCTGAATCAGGGCCTTTGGGATTGCTTACATCAGCACCCGTAAGGGAATATGCATCGGCGGAATACCAATCCGAGCAATACTCGAGGACGTTACCGCTCATATTTTTCAAACCAAAAGCATTTGGCAGAACAAAAGACGGCTCTTGGGTTTTCCCGGCCGAGTTGTGCACATACACGCTGTAACTGCTGATAATTGAAGTGTCAACCCCGAAAATCTTGCTGCGAAGACCTGCTTTGGAATATTTATTTGGATCCCCCTCAAAGAAATAAGGTGTTTCGGTACCGGCCCGGCATGAATATTCCCATTCTGCTTCGGTAGGAAGCCTGTATTTTTTCCCTGTCATTTTCGAAAGCCACTGACAATAAGTCTGAGCGGCATAGTGGGTCATGGTAATGGCCGGACGATCACCACTTCCCCATCCCTGATCAGGGATGCCAAAGGGAGGAGTTGGTCCGCTTATAGCGTCGGGATTCCCCGCATTGTGCTCTTTTATTTTCGCGGGATCAATACGGCCTTCCGATAAGGTGGAGCCATAAAAAGTCCAGAATGCGTCCCAGGTAACCTCGACCTCTCCCATAAAAAAAGGTGAAATACTGACCTTGCGAACGGGCTTTTCGTCGGACTTAACATAGCTTTCATTTTCAGAACTGCCCATTGAAAACGACCCTGCTTTTATAGCAACCATTTTAAAGGAAACGGTAGAATTGGGGACCTGCTCTGTGAAATTTTCAAAAACAGAAACTTCTGTTGATTTGGTAAATAGTGCCTGTGAAGTGCTGCCGGTAACAGGAACCCCAGACATCCTCTCATGCTTGTAGTTGGGATTAAAGTGTCCTACATCAAGATGACAGTTAATGCACTGTAAATTAAGTAATTCTGCTTTCTGCTCATAATAAAGATGCGCTGTGCCTCCTTCGGTGGTCAATCCTTTAGGGAAAAGATTCTCATGACATTTGATACAGGATTCGTTATACACGATTTTTACAGCATGTTCAAGCTGGCTTTTGCTTTCCCAATTGAATGAAGCACTGTCCTTGAAGTAAAAGCCATATAAATCATGTAATCCGGTCCTAACCTTGGCACTTAAATAATTAAAGCTTCCTTCCGGAGGCAGGTGGCAGTCAACACAGGCAACCCTAACTCCGCTTTCATTATGATGGTGTGATGATTTCTTCCAGGATTCGTCAGCAAGTGGGTGGATATGACAGGATTGGCAATACTCGTTGGTGCTTGTATGCCTGAGAACCTTTTTCCCACCAATTGTAAGTAATGAGCCGATAATTATCCCTGTAAAAAGGAGAAGCATCCCCCATTTAGTGATTAACTTCTTAAGAGCCATTGGATATCATTTTATTTAAACTGTAACTGCCAGATTTCGTTGTAAAGCGAAACCTGACAGCAATACCAGCAAGATTGTGAAAGTTTTTACAAAAACATACAGACAATGAACTCATCTGTACAATTGTGATTCGATGCTAAAGTGCTTCACCTGGGGTACGACCTGGGATTGGTGCAACACCTTCTGCATAGTCGGGAAGTGATCCCAATGCATATTCCGTTGGCCCATAGCGCAAATCGGATGCCATGATTTCATCCCATGTGATGGCTTTACCCGTGTAGGCAGCTTCCCGACCCAAAATCGCTACCATTGTTGAATTTGCAAGCGCCTCAGCCTGGTTGAGCTTTTTGTTTAAACGAATTGATTCAACCAGGTGAATATGCTCCTGATCGTAAGGATTATTCACTGGATTAGCTTCATAATCGTATTTCCAAAGTACTTCCCCATTATAGTTTTCAATCCTGATTCCTCCATCGGTAAATAAAACGCCTTTGGTCCCCATTACCGATTCTGAAACATTATTGTCGCACCCGTCAATTTGACGTGCTGTTGCCATCATTCGTTTATTGTTACCGTATCGGTAGTCGACGCTGAAAAAGTCGAAAATATCACCGGTCAGGCGCCTGGCTCTGCCACCATATCCTACAGCTTTAACAGGCAGCATTCCTGTAAACCATGTAGCAATGTCGATATTGTGTATGCCCTGATCCAGCAAGTGGTCACCGCTGAGCCATTTAATATTGAACCAGTTCCTGATATTGTATTCCATGTCCGACCATTCAGCCCGTTTGGCTTTATTCCACCAGGCTCCCTGGTTCCAATGCGCAGTTGCCGACAATACATCGCCAATTGCTCCATTTTTAATCTGGATGTATGCTTCCCAGTAATCGCGGCTGTGGCGACGCTGATTTCCTGTTACAATCGTCAGCCCGGCCGATTCGGCCTGACGTGCAGCAACCATCACCATGCGGATTCCCGAAGGGTCAACAGCAGCCGGTTTTTCCATGAAAACATGCTTGTTAGCAGCAACAGCAGCTTTTAAATGTTGCGGATGAAAATGTGTGGGGGTGCAAATAAGCACCAAGTCGATATCGAGCGCCAGTACTTTGTCGATGGCATCAAACCCGAGGAAGCACATACTGTCTTCAACCACATTGTTTTTCTCTTTTGCCAACTTTTCCCTGCAGCTTTCGAGCCTGTCGGCAAACAAATCGCCTAGGGCAACGATTGCCAAGTCATTCCCTGCATTAAGGAAATTAAATGCAGCTCCTGTTCCGCGATCCCCGCAACCAACAAGGGCAGCCCTGATTGCTTTCCCATCGGGTGCCTTCGGTACGAAGGAATGTATTCCTAATTGCTCGGGAGAAAAATGCTCACTGCTACTTTTTTCAGTATTGCTGCATGAAGTCATCAACGGAGTAATTCCTAAAGGAATTGATGCTCCTAAAAGTGCTGAGGTTGCAAAAAAGTCTCTTCTTTTCATTTTTGATTTTTTAAAATTATTACCTGGGATTTATAATCGTTTTTAAATATGATTATTGCGATTTCAACAGTTAGGGGGAATTGGGACCGGATTTTATCCGTTCTCGTTAAAATTCCTGGTGGAAGGGTTTTCCGAAACCATCTACCTGTTTTTGTACTTGTTCAGCTCATCGTATAGCTGTCTAACTGCCTCCTCCTTGCTCTTGAGAGCTTTCTTCCGGTAATTCTCATATTCGTCCTTGACCTCGTTTAGGTCTTTTTTGGTTTGGTTTGTAACGGCGTAACTTCTTTTGAATGCAGCCAGCATAACTCCCAAGGCTACGACCAAACCAGCTATTATTGACCACATTATACTGTCGTATCCCGCTTTGCTGACCATAAATCCCAGAAATTTGAAACTGTTTTTTTCCTTCACCTCCTGCTGTGCTGCATTAAGTTCAGCCTGAAGGGATTTGATCGCCTCGCTTTTTTCATCAGCGAGTTCTCTTATCGAACTTAGATTTGTATTGAGAATTTTAAGGGTATCAAGTGCGTTTTGTTTAATTTTCAATACCCAGGCTTGCTTGATAACCTTGTAATCCTGAAAATTACTGGATTTTTCAATCGCATAATCGAACTGGCCAGCGATATTAAGATCATCAGGGAAAGGTTTCGGCTTGGGCGCAGCAGGTTTCTGAGTTTGAACAGCTGTTTGGTTTTGGGTTTGCGTTTCCTGAGCTGTTGTTGTGGTTTGATTAGCCGGTTGTTGTTCCTGTGCGGATACCAATATAGTGTGTAATCCGCTTAATATCAATAAATTTAAGAAATAAATCCGGAACTTCATGCTTATGGTTTTAATGGTTATTGTATCGAAAACAGTATTTCTGTAACGAAAAATCGAATCGTAAAATTGCGATAAGAAGTTCTAATCTCCAAATAATAACTATTATTCAAGTACATTTGCAAAATATAAATTATTTTCCAATGATTGAGCTAGGTAAATTAAATAAATTAAAAATTGTTAAAGAGGTTGATTTCGGACTCTACCTTGACGGCGGCGATGCCGGGGAAATCCTTTTGCCCACTCGGTATGTGCCTCAGAGATTTGAAATCGATGAAATGCTTGATGTCTTTATCTACAAAGACTCGGAAGACAGAATTATTGCAAGTACCGTTTTCCCTGTTGTTATGGTGGGCGAATTTGCTTTGCTGCAGACAAAAGCTGTTGACAGATTCGGTGCATTTATGGAATGGGGCCTTATGAAAGACCTTATGGTGCCTTTCAGTGAGCAGCAAGTTAGAATGGAGCAAGGGAAAAAGTATGTCGTTAGGGTTCTGGTTGACGAAACGACCCAAAGGATTATCGGATCTGCCCGGATCGAAAAATTCCTTGACAAAGAACAGCATTCCTATACCGAAGGACAAGAAGTTGATATTCTGATTGCAAATCAAACGGATTTGGGATACAAGGTAATAATAAACAATAGCCACACAGGCATCATTTACCAGAATGAAGTGTTTCAGCCCATCGACAGAGGCCAGAAAATAAGGGCGTTTATCAAGAAAGTCAGGGAAGATCGTAAGATTGATGTGTGTTTGAACAAACCCGGATATGAGAAGATTGATCAGCTTACTGATAGGATCATTGCAAAACTCAAGCAAAACGAGGGTTTTATCCCCCTAAACGATAAAAGTGGCTCCGAAGAGATCTACAAAATGTTCAACGAGAGCAAAAAGACCTTCAAAAAAGCGGTGGGCGCCCTCTATAAGATGAAGAAGATTGTAATTGAGGAAAACGGGATACGCCTGGCAAAACCTGGATCGGTCCGATAGAATACCGAAGTCTTACCAACCTCCTCCCCTGCTGCAAATCTTATTTCAATCCGGGGGCGAATCGGGCATGGGCACAAACATATTGGTCCGCAGGTATTGATAGGGACTCAAAAGCGGAGTGTAATCGAATTTAACCCCCTTACTTTTTTTTACAGTTGATATTTGCCCGGTAATTAGTTCCACGGCCTGAGCTAGCATGGGGTCGCTAACATCCCCGAAAGCTCTGGCTTCCAGCAAGTCGTCCTCGATAAGGTGATCGGGAAGAAGTCCAGTCTTAAACTCCCCGAAACCTGAGGCATTCGAATATTTGTTCACAATAGGAACA
>CAMAZH010000046.1 GCA_945863035.1 Chitinophaga pinensis
AGCATCATGGCTGCCTATGGGGCCGAATTCGAACTTTCACCCCGGTCCGAGGGTATGAAAGGAGCCATTGCGAAAGCACAGGCTCTATTGGCTGAAATTCCCGAATCGTGGATGCCCGGCCAGTTCGACAATGCTGCCAACCCCACTGCACACGAGAGATTCACTGCCGAAGAAATTATCAGGGATTTTCCCGGGGGATTGGATTATCTGATCACCGGCGTGGGAACAGGGGGACATATAACAGGTCTTTCCAGAGTGCTGAAGAAAAAGTTTCCCGGATTAAAAGTTTTTGCAGTGGAGCCGGAACTATCTCCGGTCATCAGCGGCGGTCAGCCCGGACCACACCCCATCCAGGGAATAGGCGCAGGGTTTATCCCGAAAAACCTGGAGACAGGCCTTTTGGATGGAACAATTCAGGTGAGCAAGGAGGAAGCGTACAATTTTGCCCGGCGGTCGGCTCGTGAAGAAGGCATCTTTGTTGGTATTTCAAGTGGGGCAAGCCTGGCGGCAGTGAGTAAAAAGCTTCCGGAAATCCCGGCTGGGGCAAAAGTCCTTACTTTTTGCTACGATACAGGCGAAAGATATCTTTCAATTGACGATCTGTTTTCGTCGAAATGAGACTCATTTACTACAGATTTTATGAACGAAAGAGAACAACCTGATCAACAAAAAAGAGAGTCATTCGACTGATGGAATATTTGCTTGACACAAACATCTGCATCTATATCATCAAAAAAAAGCCTTTGGCTGTTTTTGAGAAATTCAAAAATTTCATGCTTGGAGTTATTGGGACTTTTCTTTTCATATAATACCGGAAATTTTTGTATTGTATTAAAATCCTTCCTCCCTCCGACATTTTTTTGTAATTTCGGCCCGTGAATTCTACCTTCTGAATTCCAAATTCTAAATTACATAGAATGATTATTGCTGTAGATTTTGACGGAACCCTTGTGGAACATCGTTATCCGGCGATCGGAAAGGAAATTTTGTTCGCATTCGAGACCCTTCGCGAATTGCAGAAGCAACAGCATCAGCTTATCCTTTGGACCCTCAGGAGCGGAAAGGAACTGGAAGAGGCGGTTGAGTATTGCCGGAAAAGAGGGGTCGAGTTTTATGCCGTGAATAAAAGCTATCCTGAAGAGGTCTTTGATCCGGAAATCAGCCGGAAAATCAACGCAGATTTATTTATCGATGATAGAAATATCGGCGGATTGCTTGGCTGGGGCGAGATCTGGCACCTGCTAAACCCGGAGGAAAATCCGGGCGTGAAGGAAGAGATGCGGCGACTTTCCCGCAGCAAACCATCCTTTTTAAATCGAGTAAGAAATCTATTCCCCTGAAAAATGATTCTCTTGAAACGAGTTCTTATCGCGGTCGCATTTCTTGGCGTATTGACTTTTTCGTGTTGTGTGGGCGATAAATCAGGTATTCCTGCCTCTCAAAGTACTGCCCCTGCCGCAACTCAAAATGCTCCCAAATCATACAGTTTCGAATCTCCCAAAGCCAACCAAACTTTTTCACCTGGCGCGAAGCTGGATATTAAAGTGAAACATTCCGGAAACGAAGCTCCGGCAGATTCTATTGTGTTCTATATCGATGGCATCAAAAGCAGCGCTATTGTAGGTTCGGAAACAGCGACATCGGCAAATTCAGAGTTTATGTCTCCAGGTATAAGAAGACTGAAAATGACGGCTTTTTTCGGGGGAGGCAAAACGGAGAGCCTTTCAATACCCTTGCGGTTTGTGAGCGATATATTGCCCAAACCCTACACCTATCAGGTAGTCGGTAGTTTTCCCCACGACACAAGAGCCTATACCCAGGGATTCGAATATAACAATGGTTTTTTTCTCGAAGGCACCGGGCAATACGGTGAATCTTCCTTACGAAAAACCTTGCCGGGAACGGGTGATATTATCAAGTTCAGAAATTTGAGTTCCGATCTTTTCGGGGAAGGGATAACCCTTCTCAACGGCAAAATCTACCAGTTAACCTATCGGTCGCAGGTTGGTTTTATATATGACGCTGAGAGCTTCGAACAGCTTCAGAAATTCTTTTACCAAAACCGCGAGGGCTGGGGATTGTGCAATAACGGCAGCGAGCTTATTATGAGCGATGGAACCCATATGCTTTACTTTATCGACCCGCAATATTTCAGCGTGAACCGGAAAATCGAGGTTTACGACAATGTCTCTGAGGTAGACAGTCTGAATGAGCTGGAGTTCATTAACGGGACTATCTATGCAAACCGTTACATGACCGATGAGATCGTGATGATTGACCCGGCAACCGGAAAGGTTATTGGCAGGGCCGATATGCGCGGGCTGCTTAAGCCGGAGGATCGCCATTCGCGAATCGATGTGCTGAACGGGATTGCCTGGGACAGGGAACAGAAACGACTCTTTGTTACCGGTAAATACTGGCCAAAGATTTATAGGGTGGAACTCGTTGAAAAATAGATCAGGCGGTTTCCTTGGCGCTTAAAACACAAATACTTCTGGGTATTATTTCAAAAACCATCGGGGTGTGACCCAAACTCTCTCCGTCGGTTTCCAGGAAAATTGTCGAGTTGGAAGAAATTTTGATATTTTTCCCCTGATAGGTTTCTACCTTGGGATGTCGTACAATACTTCCATCGTACAATCGCTTCATGCTTCGGATGACATCCCAGCGCGCGATTTTTTTTATCACGGTGAGATCGAAAAGCCCATCGTCGGGATTGGCGTCCGGCAGCGGCATCATTCCTCCCCCGTTATATTTGCATATACCTACTGAAACGCTGAATACATTGTTTGTTACTGCTTTCCCATCCACTTCGATTGTTGCTCTGGGCGATTTGAACTGAAACAGCGATGTAAGGATGTTGTATTTGTATATCAGGGGATTGCTTTTACCGTTGTCTTTTAGTCGATTGGTCTTTTTTACAACCATGGCATCGAAACCCAATCCGGCGATATTGACGAAATAACGGTGATGTGTGCGCTCCCTGTTTTGGAAGACAACTTTTCCCGCATCCTGAATAAAAGTTTTGGAAGTAAGGATGGTGCGTATTGCTTCTTCGTAGTTGTTGCTGATATTGAACATCCGGCCCCAGTCGTTGCCCGTTCCTACCGGGATCATTCCCAGGATGACCTCCGAAGTCTCAAACCGTTTTTGCCCGAAGATGCCGTTTATGACCTCGTTCATGGTGCCATCGCCACCCACGACGATGATTTTGCGGTAGCCGTTGTTGATGAACTTGCGCGCCAGCACAATGGCATGGAGCTTTTTTAGTGTGAATTCGCGATGGTATTTAAAGCCATAGGAGTCAAGGAGGATTTCAACTTTGGGCCAGTCGAGCCAACATTTCCCTGCTCCGGCATTCGGGTTGACAATAACAAGCCAGTTTTCTTTCCAGTCGTCCTTCATAAGCATGGATTTTAAAAGAAGCACAAAGTTAAGCTAAAATTCACATATAAAAACAAGCAATATTTTATTGATTTTCGGGTTTAAACTATACTTTTGGCAAAAGGATTAAACCTTTAAAAGACAGTTGAAGCTGAAAATCGTTTGATGTTACAGCCTTGTTCCATTTGTTGATAACGTGTTAACAACATCTTCACAACCTTTAAATAACCTGTTAACAATATAAAGCCGTCAAAAAAATGGGGACTGTTATTTAAGTAGTAAATTTGAATCCCCCGAGAAAAATATTATTTTGTAAAAAAACATATACTACATGGGTAAAGTAATTGCTTTGGCGAATCAGAAGGGTGGGGTTGGAAAGACCACCACTGCCATAAACCTGGGTGCCAGTTTTGCTGTTCTTGAGAAGAGAACCCTGATTATTGATGCGGATCCGCAGGCAAACGCCACATCGGGAACCGGTTTTGACATCCGAAAGGTTAAGACGAGCATTTATGAATGTCTGGTAGAGGACGTTGATCCCAACCAGATTATACTGAACTCGGAAATGGAGTATCTTGATCTGATTCCTTCCCATATTGACCTTGTTGGCGCCGAGATTGAAATGCTCAATCTTCCTGAGAGAGAGTACATGTTGAAAAAGGTTGTTGAAAAGGTTCGCGACAAGTACGATTACATACTGATAGACTGTTCGCCTTCCCTGGGATTGATCACTGTTAATTCGCTTACAGCTGCCGACTCGGTTTGCATACCGGTACAGTGCGAATACTTTGCTCTTGAAGGACTAGGCAAACTGCTCAACACCATTAAGATTATTCAGAGTCGCCTGAATCCCGATCTGGAAATCGAAGGGTTTCTTTTAACCATGTATGATGCCCGTCTGCGACTTTCCAACCAAGTGGTTGAAGAGGTGAAGAAGCATTTCCAGGAAATGGTTTTTGAGACCATAATCCAGCGAAACATCAAACTCAGTGAGGCTCCCAGTTTCGGTAAGCCATGCATTTTGTACGATGCGGAATCCAAGGGGGCAGTGAACTATCTGAATCTCGCAAGGGAAATTCTGCAGAGAAATGATCAGACTTTAATAAAGAACGTCGAGAAAATAATTGAATAAAACTGAATTATGGCCGCAAAAAATGTGCTGGGACGAGGGCTTGGAGCTTTAATCGAAAGTGGTGATATTGAAACTGTAAAGCCAACGGTCGATACCATTAGCGAGGTAGCGATTGTTGATATCGAAGCGAATCCCTGGCAGCCCCGATCGAAATTTGACGAGGATGCTTTGGATGAACTTGCAGAATCGATTAAGCAACTTGGTATTATACAGCCCATTACTGTGAGGGTGTTGGAAAACGGTAAATACCAGCTTATCACAGGGGAGAGAAGGTTCAGGGCATCCAAAAAAATTGGCCTGAAAAAGATCCCGGCTTATATTAGGGTAGCCAATGACCAGAGTATGCTCGAAATGGCGCTGGTGGAAAACATACAGCGCGAAGATCTGGACTCGATCGAAGTAGCTATCAGTTACCAGAGGCTCATCGAAGAATGCAACCTCACCCAGGAAAGTCTAAGCGAGAGAGTCGGCAAAAAAAGATCCACCATTACCAACTACCTCCGGCTTTTGAAACTTCCTGCCGGGATACAGCTCGGCCTCCGGAATTTAAAGATTTCAATGGGTCATGCACGGGCCCTTATCAGTCTTGAGGATAATGAAGATCAGCAATACGTTTTTGAAGAGACTATCAAAAACGATCTCTCGGTGCGAAAAGTAGAGGAACTGGTTCGTAAGCTCCAGGCAGGTGTGAAAGAAGAGAAAAATCCCGGAGATGGTAAGGAAAACTCACCCGTGGTGAAGGAATATGATGAACTTACAACCCACTTGTCGAAGCACTTTGGTACAAAAGTTGACTTCAAGAGAAATACTAAAGGCACAGGAAAAATCGTTATCCCATTCACATCCGATGAGGAACTCGAAAGGATAATCGCAATATTGGATAAACTGAATGCCTGAAATTGCACATCCAAGTAAACTGAACTTTCAAAAATCATGGAGAGCCTTTTTAACGCTCCTGTTTTTTTGTGCGGTCTTTTTTAGCGCGCACGCACAGGAACCGCAACCTGAACCCGAGCCCCAGCCCAGAGATACAACCACATACGACGAGTCTTATAAACTCGACTCAGCTTACCATAACCCCCAGAAAGCAGCCCTCATGTCGGCTCTTTTACCCGGGCTCGGCCAGATTTATAATAAAAAAGTCTGGAAAGTGCCCATCGTTTACGCGGGATTTGGAACCCTGGCTTTTTTTATTCACTATAACCAGAAAGGATATCTTTTATGGAAACAGGCGTATATCGACTTTCCCGATTACGATCTTGACTATGATTTTCCTCTTACCATCGATCAGATTGACCGCACCAAGAACTCCTATAAACGATACCGGGACCTTTCAATAATCGGTACGGCAGGCTTCTACCTTCTGCAGATTATCGATGCTACTGTGGATGCATACCTGTTTAACTGGGATATCAGCGAGGACCTGAGTCTAAGGATTGAGCCTTCCATAATTCAATCGCCTTCCTATTTAATTATCCCTTCACCTAATACTTTTGCTCTGAGGGCTTCCGTTTCTTTTTAATCCGGACAGACCTTTGATTCAAGCCTGATAGTAAGGGTTCCCGGATTTTTATTGCGTGCTCGGGCAGGTAGGAATTGCGACCTGTATTTTTTCAAATTCGATTAATATTTTTTTATTCTATATATTTGTCCAAATTTAAAAAGCCATAATGAATTCAGGAAAATTTATCTTTTGTCTGCTTTTAGTGATGATGGCCACCAGCAAGGACTTGTGGGCTGATGATAAGGACACAATCAGAATCGAGGATACTGTTGTGATCTCCGGGTTTGAAAGCAATCTTGACAGTTTATTGAATCTTTACTATGTACAAATGGGCGTTCAGATAGAAGATGCCGATAGTCTGATATATCTGGAAGATGATTTGCTGGTTCCTGATTTTCCGGATTCGGTGTATATCGATCGCCTCGGCAGGTTGCCTGTGGTTATGGATATGTCGTACAACCGTATCGTTAAAAACTTCATCACCCTGTATACCCACAGTCGCCGCGACCGTGTTCAGATAATGCTTCGTCTGACCGATTACTACTTTCCGATGTTTGAGGAGATCCTTGACCAGTATGGCATCCCCGAAGAACTGAAGTATCTGTCGGTTATCGAGTCGGCACTTAACCCCCGTGCGGTTTCCAAAGCCGGTGCTACCGGGATGTGGCAGTTTATGTATTACACCGGGAAAACGTATGGCCTAAACGTAAACTCCCTGGTTGACGAGAGGCGCGATCCCCTGAAAAGTACTATAGCTGCAGCCAGCTTCCTCAAAGATCTTTATGTGATTTATAACGATTGGACTTTGGTTATTGCTGCCTACAATTGCGGTCCGGGCAATGTGAACAAAGCCATTCGCCGAGCCGGTGGAAAACGGAATTACTGGGACATCTATTATTACCTCCCCAGGGAAACCCGTGGCTATGTGCCTGCTTTTATTGCTGCCACCTATGTTATGAATTATGCATCGGAACATAATCTGTATCCGGCTGCGGTGGATTTTGAATTTCATACCGATACCATCATGGTGCACGATAAGCTCCACCTTAAGCAAGTATCGGAAGTAATGGGTATTCCTATCGACCAGCTCAGGGACCTTAATCCCCAGTTCAAATACGACATAATTCCCGGCGATAGCAAGCCCTATGCGCTAAGGATTCCTCAGAAACAGTCGATGCGTTTTATCGAATTACAAGACTCCATTTTTGCCTGGAAGGATTCCGTTTTTTTCAACAAAGACAACGTAATCATCAGTCCCACAGCGAAAACAACCTTCATAGCAGATCTTCCTGCCGACAAATACACCAAACTCACTTACACGGTAAAGGCGGGTGACAACCTTGGATTTATCTCAACCTGGTACAATGTTCAGCTTTCTGATATCCGGTATTGGAACAATATCCGTCAAAATATGATACGCACAGGGCAGAAACTTGTGATCTATGTTCCAAATGCACGAGCGGATAAATACCGGAATATCGATAATCTGAGTTTTGAGGAAAAGCAGTCTCAGGCTGGCAAACCCGTCTCAACTCCTGCAACGGTTAAGCCTGCAACTTCGAGCCAAACGGCCAGTACCCCCTATTCGGGCGATTACGAAACCTATACGGTTCGGTCGGGTGACACGCTTTGGGAAATTGCCAAAAAATTCCCGGGAGTGACTGATACGGACATTGCCCGGTTGAACAATATGAGGGATGGCGACAGCATTAAGCCGGGACAGGTAATAAAAATCAAGAGGAAGAGCTGAGGTTTTTACAAATTCTGAGGCTATGAAACCTTTTCAGACCTTGCTTTTTATTTTCGGCGTTTTTCTTATGCTTTTTCTTGTGGCATGGGTCTTTCCTGAAAATGGAATCAGGGTCGGGAATTTCGGTAGTTTGAAGTTTGCCTCTCTTAGCGACTTCCTGGAAGAAGACACAGTCCAATATGCCGATATATCAAATATTCTGGAAAGTGCCAGCCTCACGCTTCCTGAAGAAGAGCCGGAGGTTGAGGTTAGCCTTGAAAATGACAGCCTGGCTGCAGAGGTATTTCCGGAAGTATTGGACCTGCAGATTGCCGATAGCGACAGCCTTCGGAAAATTACTTATGCTCTCGAGTATACAGGCGAAGATCCCGCGGTATTATTCCCGTTTTTCCGCAAACTCAAAAACGCAAAGTCACAAAAGAAACTGGTACGAATTCTTCATTACGGGGATTCACAGATCGAAGCCGACCGCATGAGCTCGTTCATCCGTAACAAAATGCAGGTTACCTTTGGCGGATCGGGATGTGGCACTGTACCTGTTGTTCCTTTATATAACGGGCAACTCAGCATAAAACAGGAGTATTCCGACAACTGGAAGAGGTTCACGGGATTTGCCAATGTCGACAGTTTGCTTGAGCATGAACGTTTCGGCGCGCTCATGGCATTTGTCAGACAAGGGTATGCTGATACAGTGATTGGGTCAAAGAACAAAACCTGGCTCAAATTTCAGACTTCAGCCCTTGCTTATGCAAGTTCCCGAAAGTATTCAGAAGTTTCACTTTATATTCAAGGCGATTTCGAGCCGGTGAGGATCCATGTTTCGCAAAACGATTCGATAATCGATTCATTGAGTCTAAAGCCCTCACGAAATCTCAAAAAATTGAAATGGCACTTCGACAAAACTCCCGATGAGCTGGCATTTGCTTTTTCAGGACATGGTTTTACGAATATTTATGGCATTTCCCTCGATAATTCATGGGGAGTGGCACTCGACAATATTCCCTTGCGGGGGAGCGCCGGTCTTGTGTTCTCTAAAACCGACACGGCTTTTCTGGCCCAGATGTACAAGATGATGGATGTAGGGATGATAATTCTTCAGTTTGGCGGAAATGTGATTCCTTATATGAAAGATAATTTTTCCGCGTATGAAAATTACTTTAAACGTGAGCTCGCAGTTATTAAGAAAATCCTTCCGGGAATTCCTGTCATTGTAATTGGCCCGTCGGATATGTCGATCAAAGAAAAAGACAAATTTGTTACCTACCCGAATCTGGAGGGAGTGAGGGATGCTATGCGGAAAGCCACGCTTGAGTCTGGCTTTGTGTTTTGGGATATGTATCAGGCTATGGGGGGCAGAAACTCCATGCCCAGCTGGGTATCGGCCAACCCGCCGCTTGCTGTTGCCGATTACGTTCATTTTAATGCCAGTGGCGCAAAGATTATTGCCGAAATGTTTTCGAACGCCCTGCTAAACGAGTATAGGATGTGGAGTGTGAAAACCAATCCCGCGAAATAAAATATGACAGACATCAGGGACATATTGCTCTATTCGGCCGAAAAACCGCTGCTGTTTACCCAATTGTACTTCTGGATATTTTTTGCCGTAATTCTCGCAATATATTCTGTTATTTACCCCTATCGCGGTTTTCGCAATTTGTTTCTGTTTATTGTCAGCATCTTTTTCTACTGGAAAACCAGTGGGATCTTCTTCCTCTTGTTGATCTTCACAACTTTTTCGGATTTTTATATCGGTAATTTTATATATCGGAGCCAAAAACCCCTGGCTCGTAAACTGTTGGTCAGCCTTAGCGTTATTCTTAACCTCAGCATTCTTTCTTACTTCAAGTATTCGTATTTCTTTACCAGCAGCATCAACAAGCTTTTCAACACAAGCTTCGAGCCATATAATTTTCTTGCCGATTTCTCCAATGCCATTACCGGCTCCCATTTTGATATCTCTGTTATCGGGCTTCCGGTAGGGATTTCCTTCTTTACCTTTCAGGCCATTTCGTATACAGTTGATATGTACAGGAAGAAGATTGAGCCTGTGAGAAATGTCATCGATTTTGGCTTTTACGTTTCTTTTTTCCCCCAGCTCGTTGCCGGTCCCATCGTAAGAGCTTCCGAGTTTATCCCACAGCTTTACAAACGTTTCCATCTTACCAGGGAAGAGTTTGGATATGCAATATTTCTGATTTTAAATGGGTTGATGAAAAAGATGTTTATTGGCGATTATCTGGCTGTAAATCTTATCGACCGGGTGTTTGCCAATCCGATCGGATATTCGGGTTTCGAGAACCTTATGGCGCTTTACGGGTATTCCCTTCAGGTATATTGCGATTTCTCCGGGTATACCGATATTGCCATTGGGATCGCCTTGCTGATGGGCTTTCGGCTCCCCCGGAATTTCAACTCCCCTTACAAAGCCGACAACCTTGGGAATTTCTGGAAACGTTGGCATATTTCATTGTCGTCATGGCTTAAGGATTATCTCTATATTCCCTTGGGAGGAAACCGCCATGGAGAGTCCCGTACGAACATTAATCTTATGCTCACCATGCTGATTGGGGGGTTATGGCATGGTGCCAGTTGGCAGTTTGTTATCTGGGGAGGGCTGAACGGAATCGGGATACTTGTTTACAAATATTGGAAACGAATCAGCCCATATGAGCATAGCACGCATTGGACCGCTCATCTCTGGAAGGTCTTCCTGACCTTTAACTTCATAACCTTTACCCGTATCTGGTTCCGGTCTGATTCTATGGAACACGCCAACCAGTTGATGTTTCAGATCTGGAACAATTTCAATTTCAGTATTATCCCCCAGGTACTCCTATCCTTTAAATTCGTTTTCCTGGTAATGCTTTTCGGGTATATCATGCACTGGTTACCCGGCTCTTTTAAAGCATGGTACAGGGAATGGTTTATCAGGACCCCGGTTTATGCAAAAGCGGGAATAGTGGTAGGAATCATTTTTGTGATTTACCAGTCTTGGTCGGCAGGATTGCAACCCTTTATCTATTTCCAGTTTTAGGTCTTTTACCTTTCCCCAAGTTTGGCTTTCTCGTAGTCGGGCGACACAAGGTACTTTTCACCTTCAGGAGTCATTTGGGTATGACCGAAATTGTGTTTGTACGTCTTCCAGGTCATCGAATCGTGGTGAATGGCTCCGGAAATCACCTGAAAATGATGGGCAACTCCAAGGTAAAAGAAAATAAGGAAGGCTGTTACCGCGGAATATCGTATGACAGGTTTTAATTTCAGTACCTGACTAACTGTTAAGGCAAAGGGTATTGCAAGGAGCCCGTAGTAATCGATAATTGGCCTCAGCCCAAAACCTCCGCCATACCACCAGGTCCACCAGCACAGCATAACATATATGCTTATGGGGATTATGAAGATTAGCGGGAAAAACCATTCTTTCAGTTTTTTCAGGCTTAATGCAATGCCGATTACCGAAAAAACCATAATAGGACTATAAATGAGCCAGCCTTTGCGGAAGCCGAACAAGCCTTTCAGTATTACGGGATCATCCCAAAAAAACCTTTCCCCCGAACTATAAGAAAAAAACAAATAGTGTCCGGTTTGCTGTTTCCAGTAAAGGAATTGTGGCAACCAAACGAGGAATATCCCTGCAATAATAATCAGAGTAAAATGAGGGTTTTTCAGGAAGAGAAGTACCCGCTGCCAAAATCCCCTGAAATTCTGAATGCCGAAAAGCAGGGGGAAAAGTATCAGAAGGCTGTTTGTTGGACGGATAAGACTTATGATTCCGAGCAGCAATCCCATAAATATTGAATTCAGGTAACCAGGCTTTTCGATCCACCGGATGCTCACGTAAAGGAAAACGCAAATCATTGCAAACGAGTAGGGGTGGCTTATGGTTGAAACCGCGGTGTAGTAAAGCAGGTTGGTTGCCAGCACTAGCCCCAGGAGGGTGATGGCAATAACCCCATCGCTGAAATATCTTTTAAGGATTTTTTTCAGGAAGATCAAACCGATTAGCAGGTACAGCAAGGGACTGAATGCCATTAGCATCTGGTAGATTTCCGAAAACCCGTCTGCCTCAAATCCTAAAGGAGTTGCCAATAAGTGAGCTGTTATAAAGAACGGGAAATAGAGAAAAGCAAGCCCGGAACTGGTTTTGATAACCAATTTCCCTTCAGCAGTTGTCTCTGGCCAGTAACGGTTCCCGTTGCGGGGATCGTCGTGCACAAACTCCAGACTTAAGTCGTTGTGAATAAAAATCGCGGGAAGGTATGCATAGTATGAAATCGTATCCCAGTATATTACCCCGTTTCCCCATTTCCAGATATGAAGATTACTGGTTTGCAGATAGCTTAGGACCACAATGATTCCGATACTGATTCGGGAAAGAATAAACCTGTTTTTTAGAAAGGAGAAGTTCATAGTTATTTGAAAAAAGCATACCTGAAAATTGTAACCAGCATCTTGATAGCATCCATACTTTTGAATTTTTTTCCTTCAGCCTCATTTCGGGGGAAATAATTCACAGGTACTTCGGTTATATTGTTCTTTTTGATCCTCAAGGCTTTCAGGATGATCTCTGCCTCAAAGCCAAAGCGGTTTTCTTTTAAGTGGAGTTTGTTGTAGAGTTCCCGGGTAAAGAGTTTGTAACCGCAAGCCACGTCGGTAAGTTTCACATTGATAAAAATGGATGTAAGCCATGTGAAGAAGCGGTTTGCCAGATACCTGCGGTAGGAAGCCAAGGGGCGGGGAATCCCGGGTAAATAGCGTGATCCGTTGACAAACCCGACATTCAGGCTTTTCATGGCCAAAATCATGCCCGGCAGATCATGAGGGTAGAGCTCAAGATCCGCATCCTGAATAAAAATAAGGTCGCCCTTTCCGGAGTCGATTCCATGCCTGACAGCCGCGCCCTTACCGGAGTTTTTCTCCATCCTGAGCAGGGTATGATCGCCCCGCTTGTTCTCAATGTACGATTTTACTACCTGGTACGAATTATCCGATGAGCCATCATCAACAATAATAATGTTATGGGAGGTGATAAATTCAGGAAGCTTCACTTCGTCGAGCAAATCCAAAACCTGAACGATCAGTTCTTCCTCGTTGTACAGGGGTATTACAATGTCTATGGTCATCTTTTCTGAAGAGATGGAAATTTATGAATCATTTTTTACTTATGCAAGATGGGATAAAATCACCGGACTGCAAAGCCTTAAAAGGGAAAGCCCTCACATTATTTTATCATCGAAAGTCTTAATGGAGTATTTTGCCATCTGGTTTCGAATTTAAAAACGATCTCTTCTTTCTCTTTTATCTGGTTTTCATCTGCAATAATGTAATAACTGCCCTTTCTGGGTTCGCCCAGTTCGCGCAGAAGAATTTCCCCGCTTTCCTTTGATATATAAAAGCTGGTTTCGTGACTGCATGCGGCCAATCCCGCTATAAAAACTCCTTTTCCTCTACTTATCTCACCCACTTTTTCGGCCTGTTCCTTTTGCATAACCGTGCGTGCATCCACATGCCTTTCGGGAAGGGCAATCAGGTTAAATCCGATGCGGAAAAGCAATAAGGAGACAATTGTGATTTCAAGACGCAAGCCGCTGAGAAAATAATAGGCGAACAGCATTATTACAATAAAGACTGATCCCAGGAGGGCCAGTTTTATTGGGTTGCTGAGAATGTTAAACTCATAAAAACCAGGAAATAGCAATGAAAGCGGAATTAAAAGCAAGAGTGAAAGGCCGAGAAGCTTTTCTATAAGGCTCGACAGTCGGTAGGTTTCATTACGGAAATGAATGAATGCCACGACGCTAATTAAAATCAAAATAGGATAGAGGGAAAAGATATAACGGGGATACGACTCCACCGATATCCAGTAAACAGGGATATTGAAGATGAAAACAAGACTAAGGTATCGGAGGAATTCGTCTTCTCTGATTTTCGCAAGAACTTTCCTGCTGAATAAAGCGATAAGCAAAATAGACCAGGGAAAGAGGTGATATAGCTGCTCTACCGGGAAGGTGAAGAGATGCAAAACGGTCTTGAGAAAACCATATTCGACAAAAGTCCTTTTGGCCGATTCGTCGAAAAGAGTGCTGAAATATACCATGTCGGGGTTTTGCTGAAACACGAGGAAATAGTACCCCGAAGCAATTACAAGTAGCAGTGATAGTCCGGCAAAATGCTGCAAGCTGAAAAGTTTTTTGAATCTTCCCCCGGAAATAAAAACGGCCAGCAAAGCGAACCCCTGAAAAAGCAGTGCGGGCAGTCCTTTCATTAAGAATGCCAGGGTGCAGATGAAATACGAAACCAGGAAAAGTGCCAGATATTGCTCCCGCTTATGAAATCTGAAGATGGCAATAAATCCCATGAAGACAAGCCATGAAAAGGTGATGTCGATATAGCCGTTCATGGAATCGTAAAACAATATTCTTCCGCAGGTAATAAAAACCATAGAACTGAGGAATGCGGCACGGTTGCCGTATTTTTTGTAAAGAACAAGAAAAATCGTAAAGGCGAAGAGCAGCAGAGAGAGCACTGCAGGCAGGCGAATGATAAACTCCGAGTGCGAATTGCTTAGTTTGTAGAAGCCCAGCAAGATCCAGTTGTACAGGGGAGGCTTGTTAAAATAGAAATCCCCGTTAATTGTGGGTGTGAGCAAGTTGCCCGAATACTCCATTTCCAGACTTACCAGAGCCCGTGTTCCCTCGTCGCCAGAAATGGGTAATAAGCCGAGGTTTACGAATAGGGCAGGAAGGAGCAATACAACGATGAGCAGGTAGAAAAATAACTGAAGCTTCGGGTTCGATTCTTTCATGCTTTAGGTCGTGGTTTTCCGTTAGATCAACGTGAAAATACGAATTAAATTTTACCCTGGGGAACAAATATTATTTTTTGCCGATGGGCTGGGCAAACAGCTGCACGTCTTTACCGGTAATCTCCTTGTCACATAAAATAATCAGCCGCTCGAGCACATTCCTGAATTCCCGGATGTTACCCGTCCAGTTAATCCCCTGAAGCGCTTTGACTGCATCGGGTGTTATGGTTTTCAGTGGCATGCCGTATTCGCTGCAGATAATTTCGTTAAAATACTGGCACAGCAAAGGAATGTCTTCAACCCTTTCATTGAGGGAGGGGACGCGAATGAGTATGACGCTCAAGCGGTGATACAGGTCCTCGCGAAACTGGTTCCGGTCGATTTCGTCCTTTAGGTTTTTGTTGGTCGCTGCCACGATCCGAACGTTTACAGTGATATCACTATCTGAGCCAACCCGTGTGATTTTATGTTCCTGAAGGGCACGAAGCACCTTTGCCTGCGCGGATAGGCTCATGTCGCCAATCTCATCCAAAAACAAGGTCCCTCCGTCGGCTTGTTCGAATTTCCCTTTTCTTTGTTTAATGGCCGAAGTGAAAGCTCCTTTCTCATGGCCAAAGAGTTCGCTTTCGATGAGTTCGGAAGGGATGGCGGCGCAGTTCACCTCAACAAAGGGATGCGATGAACGCTCGCTTTTCTCGTGAAGCCACCTTGCAACAAGTTCCTTTCCTGTCCCGTTATCGCCTGTAATCAGCACCCGGGCATCGGTGGGGGCAACTTTTTCGATCATCTCTTTCACCTGGAGGATAGCGGGGGATTCCCCAACCATTTCGAGAGTCTTGCTAACCTTCTTCTTAAGTACTGTGGTTTCGGTTATGAGGCTCGATTTGTCGAGGGCGTTACGGATGGTTATAAGCAAACGGTTAAGGTCCAGGGGTTTCTGAATGAAATCATAAGCCCCGAGTTTGATAGCCTGCACGGCGTTTTCAACATTTCCGTGGCCCGAAATCATTATTACCTGGGCATCTGTGGATATGCCGAAGATTTTGCCAAGAACCTCGAGGCCGTCCATTTCCGGCATTTTGATATCGCATAAAACGATATCGTATTTTTTTTGAGCAAACATTTCAAGGCCTGCCGGGCCTCCCTCTGCAAGATCCACTTCGTGGTTTTCGTACTGAAGAATCTCCTGTAGTGTTGTTCTTATGCTTCTCTCATCGTCTATTACCAGAATTTTTGCCATGGACCGTTTTTCAAAGGTTAAGTATCTCTGCAATCACACCTTCTTTTAATGCGTAATCGGATTGGATTATTTTCTTTATGCCGCATTCTTCCAATGTAACCTGTATGAAGATGCTTGCCAGTACGATCATTTCCACCCTAACAGGCTCCATTCCCTGCATAAGCCTTCTTTCTTCCAAGGTCGATTTCAAAAGAATTTCGTGAAGCGAAAGAAAATCCTCATATTCAATATCTCTCACCGGCTCGCTGCTTTTGATATATCTGCCGGGATACCTGTGTTGCAGGATTGCTGAAATTGTTTCAAAGGAGCCGGAAGCACCCAAGAGCACATTTGGCTTAAACTCGTTAACAGCATCAAATAATTCCTTTAATTCTGCTTTCAGATAGGTCCTGAGTTTCTCGATCTCCAGATGGGATATTGGATTCGAGGGATTGAATGTTTCGAGCAGCCGTGCCATTCCCAGGTTGAAGCTGTGCTTCCAGAAGATTTCTTTTTTGTTTGCGATGATAAACTCGTTGCTCCCGCCCCCAATATCGAGTATAAGAACCGGGTTTGCATCCATGTTTAAGGAAAGACGCACACCACGGTAGATCATTTCCGCTTCCCTTTCTCCGGGGATTATTAAAACATAGATGTCGAATTTCTCCTGCACCGCATGGATAAAATCCTTGCCGTTGGATGCGTCGCGAATCGCCGAAGTGGCGAAGGCATAGATTTTCGTTACACCAAATTCCTTAACCCTGTCGAGATGCCTTTCGATAGCGGTAAGGCCTCTGCCGAAGGCTTCTTTGGTGATGATTTTTTTTGTAATGCCGCCCTCCCCAAGTTTTACTGCCTCTTTTGAGGTATGCAGAACATGGAGTTTGTTCTCCGCGCTGACTTCAGTGATGAGCAGGTTGAAAGTGTTCGTCCCGAAATCAAGGATTGCAACTCGTGTGGGTTCAGAATTAAGTGGGTACATCGTTTCTAATTTTTATATCTCAACCATTTCCACAGTTCTTTGTATGAGGCTTTCTTGCCATACATGAGGATGCCTGTCCGATAGATTTTCCCGGCCATCCAGGTGGAGCCAATAAAAGTGAGGACGAGAATTGCTGCCGAGAGAGCAATTTCCCAGGCAGCCGGGTGAAAGGGTATTCTAACCATCATTACCACGGGGGAGGTAAGAGGAATCATGCTGAACCAGAACGCCAGTGAGCCTTCAGGGTTGTTGATGGTGTTGATCATAACAAATATTGCAATAATCAGAGGTAAGGTTACTGGGAGCATAAATTGCTGCGTGTCGGCTTCGTTGTCGACCGCCGATCCGATTATGGCAAAGAAGGAGGCGTAAAGTAGATATCCCCCGATAAAAAAGAAAAGAAACATGCCTAAAATGAGGATGAAGTTTACATCCCCCAGAGAGGCGAAAATTTCTTCCAGAATCTGGGGCTCTGGCTCGGTAAACGGTATAGACGAGCTGTCCAGTTGCTGGCTGTTCATGATTTCCTGGGCAAGAACCTGCTCGGTCGGTGTTTTTGAGAGCTCGGGGAACAGCAATTTCTGAACTCCCCCGATAAAGACAACTGTGAGCAGAATCCAGAGCACAAACTGCGTAAGGCCTACCAGCCCGACGCCAATAATTTTGCCCATCATAAGCTGAAAGGGCTTTACCGAGGAAACGATAACCTCAACAATGCGATTGGTTTTTTCTTCAATAACCCCTCTCATAACCTGAGCTCCGAAAAGGAATATGAAAAAGTAAATCAGCATACCGCTTCCGTAACCAATACCCATGGCAAGGCCAGTGTTGCTCTCTTTTTCCTTTCCATCCTCGTTCCAGGTGATGCTTCGCAGGTTAATGTTTGTTTTAATCGACTCAAGAATCTTATCCAGATTTTCTATATTGTTAGCTTTAAGTTTCTCGTTTTCAATTTCTTTCTCAAGAGCATTTTTTATGTGCATGGTAACGGTCATGCTGGGTTGCTTGCTCGAATACAATATGGTGGTGTTGGATGCCAGGATGTTATGAGGGATGAAAAGAATCGCGCTGTATCCCGAAAACTCGAAATTGTCCTGAAGTTCTTTGAGGCTTGTGCCTTGAGGATATTCGAACTTGATGTATTGGGTTTCGGGCAAAACCTTGTAGAAAATGTTTGTGCTATCAACAACCGCAATCGTCCTGACTTCAGTATCTTCCATAGTAGCGAACCAGGCGGGTAGCACCATGAAGGCCGCGAAAAGTATCGGACCCAGAATGGTCATGATAAGAAACGATTTCTTGCGTACCCGTGTCAGGTACTCTCTCTGAATTATGAGTATTATTTTATGCATCAGATGAAGTTTAAGCTTTGGAATTTTTCTTGTTGGTTTCTTCCACAACACGTATAAAAACGTCGTTCATAGAAGGTATGAGCTCATTGAACGACACGATGTTTACCAGAGGGATAAGCTCTTTGAGAAGTCGATTGTCAGCATCTTCGGTTTGGGTTTTGATGCTTGCGAAATTCACATGGTTTTCAGAGGAGTTTGTTAAGAGCTCGTATGATGCTCCCAGACCTGCCTGCAGCTTCTCCGGGTCGCCAAGGTAACTCAATTCATAAACATTGGTGCGATAGTTTTTCTTGATGTCGAATATCTGACCCTCAAGAATCACTTCGGATTTGTTAATCAGGCTGATGTGATCGCAAAGCTCCTCCACCGAACTCATGTTATGGGTTGAGAAAATTATCGTGGATCCTTTTCTCTTGAGTTCAAGAATTTCGTTTTTTAGGAGGTTTGCATTTATGGGGTCGAAACCGCTGAAAGGCTCATCAAAGATGAGAAGTTTTGGTTCATGCAGAATTGTGGTCACAAACTGGACCTTCTGCTGCATGCCTTTAGAGAGTTCTTCGACTTTTTTGTTCCACCATTCGGTCATCTCGAACTTTTCAAACCAGTACTTGAGCTTTTTAAGGGCGTCGTGTTTTGACATTCCTTTGAGCTGAGCGAGATAAAGAGCCTGCTCACCCACCTTCATTTTCTTGTAGAGGCCTCTTTCTTCGGGGAGGTAACCGATACTGTAGATATCGTCCGAGGTCATTTTTCTTCCCTCGTAGAACAACTCGCCTGAGTCGGGTGCGGTTATCTGATTGATTATGCGAATCAGTGTTGTTTTCCCGGCTCCGTTGGGGCCCAGCAACCCAAATATCGTGTTTTCGGGGACTGATATCGAAACCTTGTTGAGAGCGAGATGGTTTGAAAATTCCTTAACTACATTTTTTGCCTGAAATAGATCCATTATGTAAAAGTTTTATTCGAAAAGATTTCTCATACGATCGAAGAAGGTCTTGTCGTTTTTATCGGGATTTGGAATAAAGTTAGATGATTCTTTGAGTTTTTCAAAGAGTTTGTACTCATCTTTGCTTAAACTTCTTGGAACCCAAACGCTTATGGACACTAAAAGGTCACCTTTCCCATAGCCGTTCACATCGGGAACTCCTTTGCCGCGGATTCTGAGTATTTTTCCGGGTTGGGTTCCTGCGTCGATTTTTATCTTTATTTTGCCTTCAATGGTAGGTATTTCAACAGTTGTGCCTGTAACGGCATCTGGTATTGTGAGATACATATTATACAGCAAATCGTTCCCGTCGCGTATGAGCTCAGGGTGAGGTTCTTCGGTGATGAGAACCAGGAGGTCGCCGTTAACTCCGCCACGGCGGGCCGCATTGCCTTTGCCAGAAACTTTAAGCTGCATTCCCTCGGCCACTCCTGCCGGTATGGAAAACGCAATAGTTTCTTCCTTGCTCACAATCCCCTCGCCATAGCAAGTGTTGCATTTGCTGGAAATGATCCGCCCTTCGCCACTGCATGTAGGGCAGGTCTGAGTTGTTTGCATAGCACCCAGAAAAGTGTTTGTAACACGGGTAACCTGCCCGTTGCCGTTACAGGTTGTGCAGGTGTTGTAGGAACTGCCGTGTTTGGCACCTGTGCCGCTACAATCTTCGCAGGAGACGTATTTTTTTACTTTGATTTTCTTTTCAACCCCTTTGGATATTTCATCGAGTGTTAACTTCACCTTTACTCGTAGATTGGCACCTTTGTTCTGACGGTGCTGGCCTTGACGGCTTCCTCCAAATCCGCCGAACCCCCCGAATCCCCCGAAAATATCCCCGAAATGTTCGAAAATGTCGTCAACAGTCATTCCTCCGCCAGAATACCCGCCTGAACCGCCACCATTGCTGAATGCGGCATGTCCGTACTGATCGTATTTTGCTTTTTTCTGGGGATTGGAAAGAACGTCATAAGCCTCAGCCGCCTCCTTGAATTTATTCTCGGCCTCTTTGTTATCCGGATTCTTATCGGGATGGTACATAAGAGCCATCTTGCGGTAAGCCTTTTTGATTTCCTCCGCGCTCGCTCCTTTTGAGACGTCCAAAACTTCGTAATAATCTCTTTTCGCCATAATTTATTTGCTCAATTATTCCCCGATAACAACTTTTGAAAAACGTAGAATCTTGTCATGTAAATAGTAACCCTTTTGCACAACATCCACCACCTTGCCTTTTAACTCTTCGCTCGGAGCGGGTATTTTAGTTATGGCTTCGTGCAAATCTGTATTGAATTCCAGATTCAAAGACTCTATTTCTTTTATCCCCATCTGTGTGAGAGTCTCTTTTAACTTGTTGTATATTAATGCGATACCGTCTTTTACAGCCTCAATGTCTTTTGATGTCTGCATGGCAGTCATTGCCCGCTCAAAATCGTCGAGAACGGGAATAATCTTGACGATTGTGTCTTCGCCTGCAGTTTTCAACAAATCAGATTTTTCCTTCAAAGTGCGTTTTCTGTAATTATCGAATTCGGCTGATAGACGCAGGTATTTATCCTGGCTCTCGTTAAATTTCTGCTCTGAAAGAGCAATTTGCGACTTAAGAATTTCAATTTCTTCAGCGAGAATTTTCTCTGCTGTTGGTTTATGCTTCTGATTCTTGCTCTGTTGGTTATTTTTCTGGGTTTCTTCCTGAGTTTCTTTTGCCTCTGAATTATCTTTTTTTGACATTCTGCGTTAATTTAAAGTGACGCGAAGAGTGCAACAAATAGTTTGCCAACTTTACCATAATGGACAAATTGACAGAATCACGCTGTGTTTATTCAAATTTGACAGTTAAGTATGTTCATTATTTTATTTCAATTTGCAATTATCGGGGAGGCAATTATTCATGTCGATAATGAAATTCTTTCCCGTTATAACTATCCATGGCATAAATTAAGGGGATTTAGAAATTTTATTTTACATGAATACCATGCAATTGAAGACAGAATCATATGGGATACCGTTAAGTATGATCTTGAAGAGGTAAAAAAAATCCTTGAAGAGATTATGGAGAAAGAGTTTTGAAAAAAAAGCCAAAGACACAAAATATTCTAAAATATTGTGTGTCTTTGGCTATTAAGTTTTATGCCCAGAGGAATTGTTTTCAAATCAACAAATCAGTAATACATACATAGTATTTTGTATGCATAGAATCTGGCAATTTAAAGACTTTTACTTCAGCATTTCGGTAAGCTTAGCACCAAGAGCTGACCCGCGCAGATTCGTTGCAACGATTACTCCGTTTCCGTCAATCAAAAAACTGGCGGGAATGGATCTTACCTGATACATAGCAGCAGGTACAGATTGCCATCCTTTTAGATCGCTAACATGGTGAGCCCATGAAAGATTATCTGATTTGATGGCTGCAAGCCATTTGTCTTTCTGCTGATCAAGCGAAACACTGTAAATTGTAAAACCTTTACCGGTTTTAAATTCGGAACTTTTAAACTGGTTGTAAGTGCTTACCAGGTTAGGGTTTTCAGCGCGACAGGGAGGACACCAGGCTGCCCAGAAATCGATGAGTACAACCTGACCCTTCAGGGAGGAAAGTTTGATCATTTTTCCATCGGGGGATGTGTACTCCAATTCGGGAGCTCTGCTTCCAACGGTTAAACCCACCGGAACATCTGTAGGTGTATCTGAAGATTCAACGCTGGCAACTGTTACTGCTTTATTCGGGTCGTTCTGCACAGAAGTGCAATTGGCCGTGGTAAACGCAACGGCCATAAGTGTCAAAAGAATTACTCTATTCTTCATAATTATAAATGTTAATATCTATATATGTAAATTTATGCAAAGATAATAATTATTTATGAATTTATAGTGCGAAATATATTACAGTATAAAATCCGATTAAAAAAGCTAATAGCTGGCTGATTTTTTTTGAACTGATACATTAAGGATTCGAAGGGTATGCATCTCTGGAGTTGCAGACGTTTTATGACCCACCCCCGGCCCCTTTTTTACGGAAGGATAACCGAGATCTTAGGTGTATTTTTTGAAGTGTTGTTAAATCCTCTCAATCTTCGCCCCCAGAGCATTCAGTCGGGTATCAATACTTTCATATCCCCTGTCAATCTGTTCAATATTATGGATTGTGCTAACACCTTCAGCCGACATGGCTGCAATAAGCAGTGCAACTCCAGCCCGGATATCGGGGGAGGTCATGACGGTGGAACGGAGTTTTATTTTGTTGTCCAATCCGATAACGGTTGCCCTGTGCGGATCGCAGAGGATAATCTGAGCTCCCATATCGATAATTTTATCCACAAAGAACAGTCGGCTCTCGAACATCTTCTGGTGAACCAGGATGCTGCCTTTTGCCTGGGTAGCAATTACAAGGATTACACTCAGCAAGTCGGGGGTGAGACCGGGCCAGGGGGCGTCGGCAATGGTAAGGATCGCGCCGTCGATAAAGGTATCGATTTCATAATGTTCCTGTGCAGGAATATAAATATCGTCATTTCGGAGTTCCATCTGAATTCCCATCCGCTTGAAAGCGTCGGGGATAATGCCCAGCATATCGTACCGCACGTTTTTGATTGTCAGTTCGGAGTGGGTCATAGCTGCCATTCCGATAAAGCTTCCGATCTCAATCATATCGGGAAGAATGCTATGTTCGGTTCCTTGAAGGGATGTGGCCCCTTCAATGGTCAGAAGGTTGGAGCTTATGCCGCTTATCTTTGCCCCCATCCGGTTAAGCATTAGGCAAAGTTGCTGAATGTAGGGCTCGCAGGCCGCATTATAGATTGTTGTTGTTCCTTTGGCTAAAACAGCAGCCATTATGATGTTTGCGGTTCCGGTTACGGATGCCTCGTCGAGAAGCATAAAGCAACCTTTCAGGTCGGTAGCCTCAACGCTGTAGAAATAATTTTTGGAGTCGAAATTGAATCTGGCGCCCAGATTCTGAAAGCCGATAAAGTGGGTATCGAGGCGACGCCTTCCGATCTTGTCTCCCCCGGGTTTGGGAATAAAAGCTTTTCCATAACGGCCCAGCAGCGGACCAACGGTCATGACGGACCCACGAAGGGCTGTGCTCTTGTCGTAAAAATCGGAAGTCTGAAGATAATCCAGATTGATTTCCGCAGCGGTAAAGGTGTATTTGTTGGGAGAATGCTTTTCTACGCGAACTCCCATGTCATTGAGCAGTTCAATGAGTTTTTTTACATCGCGGATATTGGGAATGTTGGAAATAGTAACCGGCTCAGGCGTTAGAAGGCAGGCACAAAGAATCTGAAGGGCTTCGTTTTTTGCCCCTTGTGGCGTAATCTGCCCGCTCAGTGTGTGACCCCCTTCAATACGGAAGCTGCTCATTCCTTACATTTTCTTTTTAATAGGTTTAACCGGTTTTTTGGGTTTGCGGTTTTTGTTAAGAATATCGCGGGTTTCCGACAATTTAAGGGCTTCAACCTTAACGTCGATTTTTCCACCGGAAAGTTCCTTCAAGTCCAGAAAGATATGCTCATCGTTCACAACTTCACGATTCCAGGTAAGGTAAGATTTCTTCATGTGGTTGGCCAGCATGGAAATCAGGACTTCTTTTTCTTCGCCCTCTTCCATTTCAACCGCCTTTTTAATCATCTGTTCCATGTACTTGCCATAATGCTTGTAACGGATACCGCCCTGGTTGTAGGTAAGGGGATTTGGCTTCTCAAGAAGCTTGATACGTTCGATGGTTTCGTAGGGAGAATCGATGTCAAGCTCGAAATTGGAAATAATGGCAAGATGATCCCATAACTTGTGCTTGAAATCGGCGATATCCCTGAGGTGGGGATTCAGATTCCCCATTATGCTGATAATTGTGCGGGCAGCTTTGTTTCTTTCTTCCCTGTCTTCAATAGTCTTGATGTGATCAACCATCTTCTGGACGTTGCGGCCATACTCGGGAAGATCCATCATTTTGCGACTGGTATTGTAATCGTAATCCATTTTATAAATTTTATGCAAAGCTAGGGAATTTAGTTTAGTTCACAATTTTTAATTTTGCAAATTTAAGAAGCAACTGCTTTTTCCCGTGGTTTGCAAAATCCACTGTGGCTTTGTCTCCCTCCAATGCGATTACCTCACCGACCCCAAACCGGGAATGCTCCACATTTGTGCCAATGTGAATATCCGACAAGTCTGCAGACGGGCTTGTATTTGCATTGGCATTGTTGTTAACTCTAAGTAATTTCCTTTCACTCAGATAGCCTGGACTCGCCGGTTTCGACTCCATGGTAGTTGAAGGCCTGGAATTATCATTGCCGTAGCGTGTGGATTTCGGGGGAAGCGAAGGCGCAGCAGTCATCGGGAATTCGAGGAACTCCTCGGATATCTCAGAGATGAACCGGCTGGGATTGCAGTTGCCCAGCAGTCCCCATTTATAGCGCGAATTGGCAAAACTCAGACTTATGCTGTCTTCGGCGCGGGTTAGGGCCACATAGAACAGGCGACGTTCCTCTTCCAAATCTTTTGGATTTGTTACGCTCATATGCGAAGGAAAGAGCTCTTCCTCCATGCCCACGATGCACACATGCTTGAACTCAAGTCCCTTTGCAGCATGAATAGTCATAAGGGTAACCTTGTTGTGGTCCTCGGCTTTTTCTGTATCGGCATCGGTAAGCAGGGTAACGGTTTGCAGGTAATCGGGAAGTCCCGGGCCGGCACCTTCCTCACGGGTTTCGGTGAACTCGCGGATTCCGTTCAAAAGGGCTTCCACATTGTCGTAACGACTTATGCCCTCGGGAGTTTTGTCTTCGCGGAGTTCCTTAAGGATTCCGAGACTTGTTACCATGCTATATGCCAAATCGAAGGCTTCCATTTGCTCCAGTTTTCCCCTGAAATCTTTTATGAGTGAGGCGAAACCTGTGGTTTTTGCAATCACGCCACTGTTGAAGAATGCTTTCATTGAAGCGGGATTCTCAATCACCTCCCACATAGTGGTATTGGAGGAGGCGGCAAGCTCTTCAATTTTTTGGATACTGGTCTTGCCAATCCCCCTTAGAGGATAGTTGATTACCCTTTTAAATGCCTCCTCATCAGCGGGATTTACCACAAGTTTAAAATAGGCAAGAATGTCTTTGATCTCTTTTCGCTGGAAAAACGAAACGCCCCCGTAGATTTTGTAGGGGATGTTCAATTTTCGGAGCGATTCTTCGAAAATCCTCGACTGGGCATTGGTTCTGTAAAGAATAGCGAAATCCTTGTAATGGTATTGCCGTGCGAAAAGCAGGTCCTTGATCAGGTTGGCAATTAAAAACCCTTCCTCGTTATCTGCGCGTGCTTCGATGACTCTGATCTTTTCGCCTTCCTGTTTCTCGGAAAATACTTTCTTGTGGATCTGCTCCTTATTGTTGGCAATGATGCTGTTGGCCGCATTAACAATATTGCGGGTTGAACGGTAATTGCGCTCAAGTTTATGGAGGCTTACTTCCGGGTAATCCCTTTTGAAATTCAGGATGTTTTCGATCCGGGCTCCCCTGAAAGAATAAATACTCTGCGCATCGTCGCCCACAACGCAAACGTTGCTGTGATTTTGGGCTAGTTTTCTGATGATGAGGTACTGGCTGTAATTGGTGTCCTGGTACTCATCCACAAGAATGAATTTAAAAGCTGCCTGATATTTTTCAAGAATTGCAGGATGGTCGCGAAACAGGATATTTGTGTTCAGCAGCAGATCGTCGAAGTCCATCGCGCCTGCTTTTTTACAGCGGGAGGCGTACCGGCTGTAGATGACGGCCATCATGGGCCGGCGGTTGTTGCTGTCGCGTGTGGCTATTTCGGTGCTTGCAGCGTAGGCTTCAGGGGTAACGAGATTGTTTTTGGCACTGCTGATTCGACCCAGGACTTCAGAAGGTTTGTAGATCTTCTCATCGAGGTTCATCTCCTTCATAATGGTTTTCAGAAGATTTTTTGAATCGGTGGTATCGTAGATGGTATAATCGGAAGGGTACGACAGGGCAGCGGCTTCCAGGCGGAGGATCCGGGCAAAGATGGAATGGAAGGTCCCCATCCAGAGTTTTCGGGCGGCATCGGAACCCACGAGACTTCCGATCCTGCTCTTCATCTCGGCAGCAGCCTTATTTGTGAAGGTAAGGGCCAACACCGATGCCGGGTGAACACCTTCGGAGAGCATATGGGCAATTCGGTAAGTAAGCACACGGGTTTTCCCGGAACCCGCTCCGGCAATGATTAGCGCAGGTCCTTTGAAGTTCACAACAGCTTCCCGCTGTTCGTTATTCAGTTCTTTAAGCAGGTCTTTCACATTTTATTTTTAAGGGTGACAAAATACTATTAGA